>PWFH01000149.1 GCA_003553795.1 Egibacter sp.
CGGATGCGGTCCTGGCGCCACTCGGGGAACTCCTCGACGGCGACGTCGGTGACCTCCTCGTCGATGACGCGGTTGAGCGGCACCGCGCCGACCTCCTGCGGCACGCCCTGGAAGATCGCGAGCTGGCCCTCGTGCTCGCCGATGAAGTACGCCCGGGAGAGGAGGATGTAGCCGCCGCCGCCGAGCACGCCGAGCAGCAGGCCGAGGGCGACGAGCCCGGCGAGCACGCGCTTGCCACGCCCGGCGCGGGCCTCGGGGGTCTCGTCGGGCCGGGTCTCGACGCCCTGCGGGGCGCCGAAGCGCCCGAGCGTCGAGGCCCAGTCGTGCCGGTCGGTGTCCTCGCGGGTGCGGATGCGCCGCAGGTGCTGCTCGTCGAGCTCCTCGGTGGAGGAGGCCGTCTCGGGGTCGCCGCTGACGCGCAGCAGCACGACGGTGACGTTGTCGGGCCCGCCGGCGTCGTTGGCGGCGTCGACGAGGGCGGTCACCGCCGCCTCCCCGTCGTCGTGCCCGGCGAGGGTCGCGGCGATCGCCTCGTCGTCGACCGGGCCGGTCAGGCCGTCGGAGCACAGGAGGATTTCGTCGCCGGGCTCGAGGCGGATCGGCGGCAGGCTGTCGACGGCGACGTCGGGCTCGTTGCCGATCGCCCGGGTGATGACGTTGCGCTGCGGGTGCAGCGCCGCCTCGTCGCGGGACAGCCGGCCCTCGCGCACGAGTCGCTCGACGAGCGTGTGGTCGGTGGTGAGCTGCTCGATCGGCTGCTCGCGGCGCAGCAGGTAGGCGCGGCTGTCGCCGACGTGGGCGACGTGCAGCCGGCCGTCGCGGATCATCCCCGCGGTCAGCGTCGTGCCCATGCCCTTGAGGTCGGGCTCGGCCTCGGCGCGGCTCACGACCCGACGGTTGGCCTCGTGCACCGCCTCGACGAGCGCCTCGTCGGCGGCGTCGCCGGAGGTGAAGACCTTGCCGTCGAGGGCGGCGATCGGCTCGAGGGCGGTCGTGGCGGCGACCTCCCCGGCGACGTGGCCGCCCATGCCGTCGGCGACGGCCACCACGGTCTCCCCGATGTAGTAGTCGTCCTCGTTGCCGTGGCGGACCTTGCCCACGTCCGAGCGGGCGTAGGTCGCGATGCGCATCCACTGCCTCTGGCTCACTTGCGGACCTCGACGACGGTGCGGCCGATGCCGAGCTGGTCGCCCGCGGCGATCGGGGTGGGGGCGGTGACCTTGACCTGGTTGACGAACGTGCCGTTCGTCGAGCCGAGGTCGGTGATGACCCACCGCGACCCATCGTGGTGGACGCGGGCGTGCTGGTCGCTGGTGTAGGGGTCGGAGAGCTGCACGGTCGCCTCGGGGGAGCGCCCGAAGGTGATGTCGGTGCCGTCGAGCGGCATGACCTTCGGGCGGTCGTTGGCGAGGTGGACGACGAGCTCACCCGGCGGTGTCCGCTTGGGCTCGGTGCGCTCACGGGACGGGGCGGCCTCGCGGCGCTGGGGCGCGCGCGGCGCCTTGCTGCGCTTCGTCGTCGCCGCGGGGGCGGGGGAGGGCGCGGGCCTGGGCGCCGAGGCGGTCGAGACGTCGCGCAGCACCGCGCGCACCGCCCGTGCGACGAAGACGTAGAGCAGCAGCAGGAAGAGCCCCTGCAGGAGCGTGAGGACGATCGGCGGCATCATCGCGCCGCCCTCCTCGGCTGGCGGGGGGTCGCCTGCGGGCTCATCGCGGCGGGCCTGTCACGGGGTGCGCTCCACCTGGAAGGCGAGGGTGACGCTGCCGAGCTTGAGCTCGTCGCCGTCATCGAGCGCGCGCTCGGCCACGCGCGCGCCGTTGACCTTCACGCCGTTGGTCGAGCCGAGGTCCTCGATCACCCAGCCTTCGGGGCTGCGCTTGAGGCGGGCGTGGCGCCGGGAGACCGACGGGTCGTCGAGGGTGACCTCGCAGGCTGGCAGCCGCCCGAAGACCCCGCCGTCGGGCAGGCGCACCGGGTGGCCGGGGCCGGTGCCGGTGAGGACCTGCACGGTGGCGACCTCGCTGGGCTCGTCGTCGAGGACCTGGGTGGCCTCGGCGCCGGGCCGGGAGGCCGGGGGCCCCTGGCGCTCAGGGGTCGGCCCCGTCTCGATCTTGCCGCGGATCTCGTAGGTGCCGACCTTGAGGTCGTCGTTGACGCGCGTCTCGATGCGCACCGGCCCGGCGAGCTTCCAGCCGCGCTCCCGGGCGGTGCGGTGCACGACCCCGGCGAGCTCGTGGCGCAGCGCCTCGCCGTAGCCCTGGAAGCGCTCGGCGTCGGAAGGGGCGATCTCGATGCGGTAGGCGTTGGGCGCGACGAGGCCGTCGACGCCGAGCTGCTTGTAGTTCGACGCGTAGCGCTGCACGGCCTTGGCGAGCTCGACGGGCTGCAGGCCGGAGCGGAAGGCGCGCGCGAAGAAGCCTTCGACAGCGCCCTCGAGGCGTCGTTCGAAGTCCCTCAGAATCCCCATGTCCTGTCGGGGCCTCTCCCTGATCTGCGGTATCCATCGAGTGTAGAAGGCCGACCCCGCTCTAGCCGTGCAGGCGCTTGTCCGGGCGTGCAGCCGGAGCATGCCGCGCGGGCGTGCGGCAGCGGCCGTTGGTAGCATGAGGCACGCGGTCGCCGGCGAAACGTCGGTGTGCGCCGCTCGGGCGAGTGGCGGAATTGGTAGACGCGCAGGATTCAGGTTCCTGTGGGCTTCGGCCCTTGGGGGTTCAAGTCCCCCCTCGCCCACCCCCCGGTGGAGCGTCCCCCACGACGCGGCCGTACCCTCCGTAACCTCACCACCCGACGGCGCGCCCCGCTGCCCGGGCCGCCCACCACCGCTCGGCCCTGCCCTCTGCCTGCTCGCCGGCGGTGGCCGGCCGTGCCCCGCCTGCGCGCAGACCCCGACCCTGTCCGGATGGACAGGTCTGCCGCTCGCGCCTCGCATCACCGCAGGTCAGCGGCCTGCAGGAGGGCCCTGCGACCTTCCGGCGCCGAACGTGGCCGAGGCCACCCGTGCTGGCATGCGAAACCACACGAGCACCTACGCCAGCCATCTCGCCCGCAACCACCGGCTCACCGGGCTGCGGCCACCGGCCCCCGACACCGCACCGGCGATGGCCGAGCCCGACCCCCGCGGGTACCTCTCGAACCTCGGTGGCCTGCCGCCGCTGCGCCCGGCCGCGCAGCGCCGCTGGGGGAGCAGGTCAGCCGGGCCCGCGGATCATCGGCCGGCCTAGGAAGTCGCGAGAGCGTCGCGTCGGTGGGTGGTCAAAGCGCGATGTGAGGTCTAGGGGTAGTCCATTCGGTCCTCCGCCGCGGCGGTCCCCGGTGTCGCGGCGGCGAGGGCGGGGTGGCGGAACACCTCCTCGGCGTGCCAGGTGGCGTGCTCCGCTGCCAGCGGTGGACGTCCCCGCTGCGGCTGCTGCAACGGCTTTCCCGCGAGTCCGATGATCTGCCCGGCCGCCGGTCCCCGGCCGTGAAACGCCTGCGAGACCATGAGGCGTCGCTCCTGGTCGATGCCGACTGCGCCGCGGTCGAGCGCGACGTGGTGGAGGCTGCACAGCGCAAGGCCGTTGTCGACCTCATCGGGACCGGCGTAGGCGTGCCAGCGCACATGGGCGGCGTCGAGGCCGATCGGGTCGCGGTCGAGACACCCGTCGTAACCGCAGACGGCGCACTGGTAGCCGTAGGCCCGCAGGACAGCGCGGCGGAAGGCAGGGTCACGCCCGCGTCGAGGCAAGGCGGTCGGCGCAGCGTCGAGCCCCACGCGCGCGAGCAGCTCCTCGTGCACTGATGGCGGGAACTCGGCTTGGAGCACCGTTGCGGCGAGGTCAGCGACGAGTTCCGGGCGGTTGCGCAGCAGCTCGTCGATCGGCCCGGGGAATCCGCCACGGGCTGCTCGGAGCTCGCGGACCGGTGGGTCGCCTCCGGCGTCGACCGGCAGATCGGGGATGACCTCCCAGATCCCGTCGGTCCGCAGCCGCCAGAAGGGATAGCGCGGCTGCGGGTTGCTTGGGGGACCGAAGTCGCGCAACAGCTCGCCGAGGTCGTCCTCCACCTCGGCGAACGTCATGAGCCGCGGGCGGTTGGCCGCGAGGCGGCCGAGTGCGTGCAGGATGAGCAGCGGCTTGTGGGGTGCTCGACGCTCGCCGCGCCGGTGGACGCGCAGGTTGTCCACGGCTGCGCGCAGGTGACGCTCAACGCTGTCCACGTCACCTCCCTTGGTCGACGGTCACCTTCGCTCGCGGAAGCGTTCGTAGCGCCACGCCAGCCGCTCCTTGCTCGGCTTGTCTCCGGCTCGTCGCGGAAGCACCCGGAGTGGCTGGCCGGCGAGCTCCTGCAGCTCGTGGCAGGAGCACGGGACGGTCGATGTCCTCGAGAAGTTCGCGGGCCACCTCGATCCTCAGTTCATCAGGTCCGGCTGCGGGCGCCCCTGGTCGTGGGCTGCGTGGTGGAGCTTGCACAGCGACAGCCCTTTGGCCGTGACCGCCAGCCCGTCCGCCTCGTCGTCGGGCACGACAGCGCTGACCGCCGCACCGCTGCGGGCACACCGGCAGGACCCTGAGCGTCGAGGGGCACCGGCATGCCCAGGCTGCCCCCATCCAG
>PWFH01000164.1 GCA_003553795.1 Egibacter sp.
AGGCCCTGCTTGAGGTACCGCAGCACCTCGACCTGCCGCGGGGACAGCACCGGGCGGTCCTCCTCGATCGCGGCCTCCTGGGCGAGCATCGTCTCGGTGGAGTCCTCGCGGGCGAGTTGGCTGCCGCGGTCCTCGAAGCGCGTCTCGATCGAGCCGAAGTTCACGACGTCGCCATGCCGCAGCGCCCGCGAGGTCGACAGCCGCTCGGCGTTGACGAACGTGCCGTTGGTCGAGCCGAGGTCCTCGATGAGCACCGTGCCCTGCCGGCGGGTCACCCGGGCGTGGGCGAGGCTGACGTGGTTGTCGGGCAGCACGAGGTCGTTGCTCGAGCGCCGGCCGATGACGAGGTCATCGCCGGTGACGACGAGGGTCGTGCCCTTCAGCGGCCCCTCGCTGGTGACCACGAACGTCGGCTGCGGCGTGAGGCGCTTGGCTGGTGCTACCACGGCTCGCTCACTCCCTCTCTCTCCGGCTCGGCGCGCTCCGGCTCGGGCCCGCCGAGCAGTCGCGCGACGGTCTCCGCGGTGGTCGCCCACCGCCCGATCTCCTCGTCGTCGTAGCGCCCGTGGTAGTCGCTGCCGCCGGTGGCGGCCAGCCCACGGTCGGCCGCCAGCGACCGCCAGCGGTCCCTCGTCGGGGTGTCGTGGCCGGGATGGTCGCTCTCGACGCCGGCCAGCCCCGCGGCGACGAGGCGGTCGAGCAGCGCCGTCGACACCGGCTGGCCCTCGCAGCCGCGGTCCAGCCCCGGGTGGGCGAGCACCGCGACGCCGCCAGCGGCGACGATGAGCCGCACCCCGTCCTCAGGCGCGAGCGCGCGCTTGGGCTCGTACGCCGCCGCGCCGTCGCCGAGATAGACGTCGAAGGCCTCGCGGGCGTCGGCGACGTGCCCGGCGGCGACGAGCGCCTCGGCGAGGTGGGGGCGGGCGATCGCGGCGTCGCCGGCGATCGCCTCGACCGCGGCGAGGTCGACGCTGACCCCGAGGCCCTCGAGCCGGGCGAGCATCACCTCGGCGCGGCGGCGGCGCTCGCCGGTGAGCCGGCGGAGCTCAGCGACCAGCGCCGGGTCGGCGGGGTCGAGGCCGTAACCGAGGACGTGGACGCTCTTGCCGTCCTGCTCGGTGGAGAGCTCGATGCCGCCGAGGAACGCGAGGCCCGCGGCCTCGGCGGCGGTGGCGGCCTCGGCCCAGCCGGCGGTGGTGTCGTGGTCGGTGAGCGCGAGGCCGGCCAGGCCCGCCGCGGCGGCGCGCGCGACGACCTCCGCCGGGGGGTGGACCCCGTCGGAGTGGACGCTGTGGGTGTGCAGGTCGTGCATGTGGCAGGCAACGTACCGCAGGGCAGGGCGGGGTGTGGGCCAGCGCGCCCCGAACGGGCGCGCGAGGCCGACCTGTCCGGCCGGACACCCTAGGCTTGGCGGCGTCGTGGGCGGCTTGACGCGGGCGCCGCAGCGCCGGCGCTGCAGCGCCGGGGTGTGAGGCGAGGACCGAGTGAGGAGGCAGGCGTGGGCGAGGCGGGGCTGCCGCGGCCGGAGGTCGCCGTCGGGGTGGTCGCGGTGCGCGAGGGCCGGCTGCTGCTCGTCAAGCGCGGCCACGGCGCGGGGGTGGGCCACTGGGCGCTGCCCGGCGGGCGGCTCGAGCCCGGCGAGTCGCTCGAGGAGGGCGCCGCCCGCGAGCTCGCCGAGGAGACCGGGCTCGACTGCGAGGTCGGGGCGCTCTGCGGCATCGCCGAGCGGCGCGGGCCCGACTACCACTACGTCATCTGCGACTTCTGGGTGCACGCCTGCGACGGGCAAGCCGCCGCGGCCGACGACGCCGACGACCTCGTCTGGGCCGGACTCGCCGAGCTCGACGCGCTGCCGCTCGTCGACGGGCTCGCCGGCTGGCTCGCCGAGCACGGCGTCACCGACCTGCTGCGCTGAGCCGCGCCCGGCGTGGCGGTGGGGGGCTGCGCCGGCGACGGGCGTCGGGCACGCGGCACACCCGCGGTCGTCAGCGGACGACGTCGGTCACGCGACGAGCCCGCGAGCGTCAGAGGACCACGTCGACCTGCGCAGCCGCCCACGACAGCGCGGGGTGCAGCAGCGGGTCGTCGAGGCCGCGGTGCAGCCGCACACGCGAGGAGGCCACCGCGCGCTGCGCCCGCGGCGCCCACAGCGCGAGCGCTCGGCCGGCGGGGCGCACCGAGGAGATCGCCGCGACCCCGTCGAGATCGCCCCAGCGCTGGGCGATCGCCGCCGCCCAGCGGCTCGTCAGCGCCCTCGGCGCCGCCGAGAGGTGCACGCCGGCGCCGGCGCGGGCCGCCCAGTCGCTCGAGACGTCGAGCACGACGAGCGGCTCGGTGAGCTCGGCGATGACGAGCGTGCGCTGCGCGGCGCGGTCGAGCACCCCGAGCGGCTGGCAGGCCTCGGCGAGGCACGTGGCCACCGCTGAAGGATCGAAAGCCCCGAGCGCGGTGGTGTTGGTGCCAGCGGCGGGGCGGGGGTGGGCGATCGCGGCGTAGAGCACCCCGTCGACGCCGTCGGCGCCGAAGGCGTCGAAGCGGCCTAGCTTGGCCAGCGGCGTGCGGCGGAAGCCGTCGAAGGTGGTGGGGCGCGCGCCTGCGTGGAAGAAGATCCGGGCCCACACCTGGCCCGCCTCGAGCCTGAGACGCTCGCCCTCGCGCGGCTCCGGCAGGTCCCCCGGCGCGGGTGGGGAGGCCAGCCGCTCGCTCAACCGACCCGCCTCCGCTAGTCGCGGCCCTCGGCGGCGGCCACGTCGACGAGACGCGCCGGGTCGCCGCCGGTGCCGAGCCACCCTCGGGGCGTCCACTCCCGTTCGTCGCTGAGGAGCCCGGCGTTGGGGGCGTCCCACCACGCCGCGACCGCGAGCGGCTCCATGCCCGCCGGCAGGGCGCGCTGGGTCCGCCGGCCCGCGGGGCTGGCGGGCTGACCGCCGCGGCCGTGCGCGTCGGGCAGCTGGTAGGCGTGGACGTGCCAGCGGCCGCGCTCGTCCTTGCAGCCGAGCAGCTCGGTGCCCCCACCGGTGCGGGCGCCGATGACGTGGCGGATCGCCGAGGCGCTGATGCCCAGCCGCCTCGCCGCGTCGTCGAGACGCACCGCCGAGGCGTCCATGCGCCTGCGGGCCAGCGCCCCGCGCAGCGACGGCGCGACCGCGGCGTCGGCGGGGTCGGCGGGCGTGGCCACCGCGGCGAGCGCCGCCCGCTCGGCCTCCGGCAGGGCCGCCGCGGTCCGCGACGTCGCCGCGAGCTCGGCGAGCAGGCCGGCGAGCTCGGCCTCGACGGTCTCGCGCTCGGTGTGAGCCGCCTCGGCGTAGGCGACGACCGCGTCGTCGAGCGTGCGGGGCATCGGCGGGCTCCTCGGTCGCGCACCCGGTGCTCACAGTCTACCGCAGCGTGGGCGGCTGTGAACGACTGGGGTGACGCCGTGCGACGCGGGCGGCGTGGCCGCTCTCCCGACGGGTGCCGCGTGGCCTCCCGCGCGATGCGCGGTCGAAGGCCGCGACGCCAGCCACGTGGCCTCTCGCGCGACGCGCGGTCGCACGCCGCGACCCCAGCCCCGCGGCCGCTACCCCGGCGCGCGCAGGAACGTCGCGAGCCGCGGCAGGACGAAGCCGGGGGCGTCGAGGAGCACCGCGCGGCGCGCGCCGGGCACGAGCAGCGTCTCGGCGTGGCTGCCGAGGCGCTGGCAGGTCGCCCGCACGACGCGGGGCGCGACGACGCCGTCGCCGACGCCGGCCAGCGCCAGCAGCGGCACCCGCAGCGCCCGCAGGTCCGGCTTGCGCTCGGGGTGCAGGAAGATCGATGCGAGCCCGTCGAGGGTGGCGCTGTGCACGGTGTGGGGGTGGGCCCACAGCCGCGCGCGCACGCCGGCGTTGGCGGCGAGGTCGCGCCGCGACAGCAGCGCGCCGACGGGCACCCGCACCCGCTCGGCAGCGCCGGGGGCGTCCTCGAGCAGCCGCGACAGGCCCGCGGCCAGCGGGAAGGTCAGCGCCCGACGGCTGCCCGGCAGCGTCGCGTCGACGTCGCGCAGGTCGATCGGGCCGACGGCGGCCACCGCGGCCACCCCCGGCGTCTCGATCGCCGCGTAGGGGGCGAGCATCCCGCCAAGCCCCGCGCCGAGCAGCGCGACGGAGGTCTGCCAGCGGCTGCGGGCGGCCTCGACCGCCGCGGCAACGGCGACCATCGCGTCGCGGTAGGTCAGCCGCCCGCGCACCCCGCCACTGCGGCCGTGCCCCGGCCAGTCGAGCGCGAGGACGTTGAGCCCCATCCCCGCGAGCTCGGCGAGCGGGTCGCTGCCGGCCGCCTCGGCGACGGCCTCGTGCGCGGCGGCGAGGCCGTGCAGCGCGACGACCGCCGGCGCGGCCGCCTCGGCGGCGTCGTGGGCGGTGAGGTGCAGCGTCGTCTCCTCGACGCTGACCCACAGGTCGGTGGCCATACCCGGGATGCTAACCGGCGGCGGCGGCGCGCTCGGCGCGCGAGGGCGTCGAGGCGAGGTAGACCCCGGCCAGGACGACCGGCGCGGCGGCGATGAACAGCGCCCCGGGCACCTCGGCGAAGACGACGTAGGCGAGCACGCC
>PWFH01000023.1 GCA_003553795.1 Egibacter sp.
CCCCGGTGCGCGCCGCGGGGCAGCGGTCCCGGGCGGCATCGCTGGCCTCGGGCTGCGGGTCGCGGGCGGCGTCGAGGCGCGCGGTCTGCAGGCGCGCCTGCCGCTCGATCTCCCCGGCGGCCTCGTGCGCGGCGGCGAGCACGGCCGCGGTCTTCGCGGCGATCTCCTCGGTGCCGGGGTCGGCGGGCGGGGTCGCGCCGTGGGCCACTGCCCTGGGGCGGGCACGGGCCAGCTCACGCTGGAGGGCCTCCTGCTCTCGCTGCGGCGTCGCGACGGTCTCGGCGAGCTCGGACAGGAACGCCCGCCCCTCGTCGCGGTCGTAGCCACGCGCGGTGACGAAGGACCGTCGCTGGCGATTTCCTCGGGCTCGAACAGGATATCCACCCCATACGACAACGGAGTGTGAACCTAGCGTTAGGTCAGCTAAGCCCAGAGTATAGAGCTCGGGCACCGCTCGGCAGGCTGCGTCGCAGCGTCGCCGCACTATGGGGTCTCGTCGTCGGGCTGCGGGGCGACACGCAGACGCTCGATGGCGTTACCGCGCACAGACTCGACCTCGAGGCGCCACCCGGACACCCGCACCGCGTCACCCGGCTCGGCGAGGCGCCCGAGCCGCTCGAGCACGAGCCCAGCCACCGTCGAGTAGGGCCCTTCGGGCAGGACGATGCCGAGGTCGGCGAGGTCGTGGACGGGCGTGGTGCCGAGGACGGTGTAGGTGCCGTCGCCCCGAGGCTCCGCCCCGTGGCGGGCCGGCTCACCCTCGTCCCAGATCTCCCCGACGAGCTCCTCGAGGAGATCCTCCACGGTGACGATCCCCTCGGTGCCCCCGTGCTCGGCGATGACGATCGCGAGGTGCTGGCGCTGGCGCTGCAACGCGCGCAGGGCGTCGAGCGCCCCGAGGCTCTCGGGCAGGAACACCGACTCGAGGGCGTGGGCGACGACGGGGCCCTCCGCGCCGATGAGCGCCCGCAGGTGCACCGTGCCGCGCACGTCGTCGAGGTCGGCGCCCCGCACCGGAGCGCGCGAATGGCCCGCCTCGGCGAGGGCGAGAGCCGCGGACTCGGCGGGCAGGTCCGCTGACAGGGAGACGACCTCGTTGCGCGGACGCAGGAGCGTGCGCAGCGGGCGGTCGGCGAAGTCGAAGGCGTCGTGGATGATCTCCCGCTCCTTGGCCGAGAGCTCGGGCTGGCGCGCGACCATCTCGCGGAGCTCCTCGGTGCTGACCTCCTGGGCGCCGCGTCGGGGGTCGCCGCCGAGCAGGCGCACGAGCCCGTCACTGGCCGCGCCGAGCGTCCAGACGGCAGGACGGGCGAGGGTCGCGAGCAGGTTGATCGGGCGGGCGGCGCGCAGCGCCCACCCCTCGCTGTGCTGGAGCGCGAGGCGCTTCGGCGCGAGCTCGCCGACGACGAGCGTGACCGAGGTGAGCACGACGGTGACGAGCGCGACGGCGGTGGGTTGGGCCGCGGCGCCGAGCACCGCGAGCGGCTCGATGAGCGGCTCGGCGAGGGTGATCGCAGCGGTGGCCGAGGCGAGGAACCCCGTGAGGGTGATGCCGATCTGGATCGTGGCGAGGAAGCGGTTGGGCTCGGCGGTCAGCCGCGCGAGCGCGGCGCCGGCCCGTCCGCGCTCGCCGAGACGCTGACGCTGGTCCTCCCGTAGGCTGATGAGTGCGATCTCGCTGCCCGACAGCAACCCGTTGAGCAGCACGAGCACGGCGATGAGGCCGAGCTGGGTCGAGAGGTCGTCCATCGCCGCTCCCTTGCCGTGAGCCGCCGACGTCAGCGTAGTGGCCCGCTACGGTGACGGCGGCGAGGATGTCGCGGGCCAGGGCGTCGGGCGGTGTGAGGACGATGGGCAGGAGGAGGCAGCGGTGAGCGAGCAGAGCAGGATCGGCAACCTCGCGGTGTTTACGAGCGGCGGCGACGCTCCCGGCATGAACGCCGCCGTCCGCGCAGTCGTGCGGACCGCGCGCAGCCGTGACGTGGGGGTCTACGCGGTCTACGAGGGCTACCTCGGCCTCGTCGAAGGCGGCCCGGCGATCCAGCCACTGTCGACCGACGAGGTCGGCGGCATCCTCCATCAGGGGGGCTCGGTCATCGGCTCGGCGCGCTCCGAGGAGTTCCGCACCCGCGAGGGCCGGCGCAAGGCCGCGCGCAACCTTCTCGAGCGCGACATCGACGCGCTCGTCGTCATCGGCGGGGACGGCAGCCTCACCGGGGCGGACCTCTTCCGCCGGGAGTGGCCCGAGCTGGTCGCCGAGCTCGTCGCGGGCGGGGAGATCAGCGAGGCGCTCGCCGCGGCCCACCCGGTCCTGCGCCTCGTCGGCCTCGTCGGCTCGATCGACAACGACATGTTCGGCACGGACATGACGATCGGCACCGATACCGCGCTGCACCGGATCACCGAGGCCGTCGATGCGATCCACTCGACCGCGGCGAGCCACCAGCGGGCCTTCGTCATCGAGGTCATGGGCCGCAACTGCGGCTACCTCGCCCTCATGTCGGCGCTTGCCACCGGCGCGAACTGGACGCTCATCCCCGAGAGCCCCCCGCGCGACGACGACTGGGCGGAGAGGATGTGCACCGCGCTGCGCGCCGGCCGCGAGATCGGTCGCCGCCAGACGATGGTCATCGTCGCCGAGGGTGCGCAGGACCGCCACGGCAACCCCATCACGAGCCATGACGTCCAGCAGATCCTCGAGGAGGAGCTCGGTGAGGACTGTCGGGTGACGATCCTCGGCCACGTCCAGCGCGGCGGGGCCCCCAGCGCCTTCGACCGCTACCTCGGGACCGCGCTCGGCCACGCCGCGGTCGGGCGCCTCCTCGACGGTGACGCTGATGAGGAGGCCCGCCTCGTCGGCATCCGTGAGCACGAGATCGTGAGCTCGCCGCTCATGGCCATGGTCGAGAAGACCAAGTCGGTCGCCGACCGCATCGCCGAGCACGACTACGACGAGGCGATGCGGCTGCGCGGCGGCAGCTTCGCCGAGTCGCTGCACCGTTTCCGCACCCTGACCCAGTCCCATCCCAGCGAGCCCCGTCCGGACGTTCAGCGCCGGCGCTTTGCGGTGCTGCACGCCGGGGGGCCCGCCCCGGGGATGAACACCGCGGTGCGTGCCGCGGTGCGCCTCGGCCTCGACGAGGGCCACGACATCGTCGGCGTGCGGCGCGGCTTCCGCGGCCTGCGCGATGGCGCGCTCGAGCCGATGGACTGGATGACCATCTCGGGTTGGACCTCCCGGGGCGGCGCGGAGCTCGGGATCAGCCGCTACATCCCCGACGAGCGCGGCATCGCCACGATCGCCGAGCGGCTCCGCGAGCACGAGATCGAAGGGATCCTCATGGTCGGTGGCCTCACCGGCTACCGCGCCGCCCACGCGCTGCACCGCGCACGCGAGCACCACCCGGAGCTGCGCATCCCCATCGCCTGCATGCCGACGTCGATCAACAACGACCTGCCGGGATCGGAGCTCTCCGTCGGCGCCGATACCGCGCTGAACTCGATCATCAACGACGTCGACAAGATCAAGCAGTCCGCGGTGGCCTCGAGGCGCTGCTTCGTCGTCGAGGTCATGGGCAACGAGTGCGGCTACCTCGCGATGATGAGCGGGCTCGCCGCCGGCGCCGAGCGGGTCTACCTGCCCGAGGACGGCATCGCCCTCTCCGATCTTGTCGAGGACGTCGGCGACCTCATCACCGCCTTCCGCCACGGCAAGCGCCTCGGGCTCATCATCCGCAGCGAGCACGCTGACCCGCTCTACACCACCGGATTCCTCCACGCCCTCTTCGAGAAGGAGGGCGGGGACCTCTTCGACGTCCGCGAGGCCATCCTCGGGCACGTCCAGCAGGGGGGCGACCCCTCGCCGTTCGACCGCATCCTCGCGACGCGGATGGCCGCCAGCTGCATGGAGTTCCTCGACGGCCAGGCGCGCCGCAGCGGACCCTCGAGTGCCTTCATCGGCCTCGAGGGTGGGCAGCTGCACTTCACGAGCCTGTCGACCCTGCCCGAGCTCCTTGACGTCGAGGCGGCCCGCCCGGCGCATCAGCCCTGGCTCGCGCTGCGCGAGCTCGCCGACGTCATGGCCAACCGCGTCGAGGTGAAGGCCGGCTAGGAGCTTGGGTCGGCGATGGCCGAGGGGTGTCAGTGGCGGGTGGCGAGGTTGCGGAGGTTGTGGACGGTGGGGTGCGGGGTCCGCTTGTCTCGGGCGTGGTGGTGGCCGGGTAGCAGCAGCCCTTCGGTGTCGGGGAGTGCGTTGATTTGGGCGGGTGCCGGCTCGGCGGTGGTCCGAACCGCCGTGGCAGCGCAGGGGTGGCGGCCGTGGCGGGGGTATTGGGGCGGGCGCCGGCGCGGTGTACGCCGCCGGATCGGCAGCGGGCAAGGGGCCATCACCCAGCCCGCCGAAATGATCCACACGATACACAGAAGACCCTTGACAACCCCCCCACACCCACCGCATACTTCGAACATGTATTCGACAACGCAGCGGCGACGGCACCACCCCCACCCCACCAGCCGCCGACGCCCCCACACACC
>PWFH01000118.1 GCA_003553795.1 Egibacter sp.
AGGTAAACTGGCAGCCGTACCCAAAGTAGAGCCCGCCGCACCTGGCACCGCAACTGCAAAGGGGGCGATGGGGGGATGGGGAGGCACCCTGTTGCGATACGGGCTTCCTATGTTAGGAGTTCACGCCCTGCAACAGATTATGGGCGGCCTGCAGGAAACCAGAATGATGGAGTCCCAGGCCCGGCAGATGGGCGGTATGGGGCAGCTTACGGGGGATATGGCGTTTCATCAGATGATGATGCCCACCGCTCAGGCGAGGATGGCCGGGGCACAGCACATGTTGGCTCAGAGTATGGGAATGGCGCCTCCTCCGGTTCCCGGTGAGATAACCATCGGCGGCGGCGGAGGATAATCCCCATGTCTATCATTCGGGGCAGTGACTTTCTTCGGGATGTTCCTTACTGGGACCGTGCCGACGATGAGGACGTAGCGGATTTCCCTATCAGCCTGTACGAGAGGCCCTCCATCGCACTGGCCAACCTCCTGGAGTTCAACCCCTCAGCGGCTGTACGCTCCATCTTCGCACCCATGCAACTGTCCCCTTCGGAAATGAAATCCCTGCGGCAGAAGTTTATAGACTCCGACAACCCCGTTATGAAGACGGCGGGGGACCTGGCCACCAACCCTTTTATTATGCTGTCGGTGGCTATGAGTCTGGGTCCCTGGGGCAAAGTAGCCAACCTATCTAATATGGCCCTGTTGAAAATGAAGGGCAGTAAGCACATGTCCGACATTGGAGAGACAATGGGTAAGTTGGTATCACCCCTGAATGCTTATCGGAATCTGTTTCCCCACGGGTTCTGGGAGTACATGATAGGGTCCACGGAGGCCACCAACAAATTCCTCCACAGCTTCGGAGAGAAATACACCGGCATCCTGAAGTCCTACACCGCCAAAACAGGCAAGGCACTCAGCAAACGGGACCGCGCTAAGGTCTACATGTACCTGGAGAACTACCACCGTCCGGCCAGGAAATCCCCCCTTATTCAGCATTGGGGGCAATACACCGGACAACAACCCCTGGCTCCCAACCTCCCGACACAAATGACCCCCGAGCTGCGTTCCCTGTCCGACAAACTCAGAGGGCTGAACCAGGAAGTATTGCAGTGGTTTGAGAAGGCTGACAAAACCTACCAGGGGGCGGCCTCTAAGAATATATTCCAAAAAGGATGGACCCTCGTAAAAGACGGTTACTTTCCTCGTCGCAGCGTTGAGAGTCCTATTGGAACCCTCCTCCGTCAGCACAAGAGCGACCAGGCTCCCCATATGGCCTCGAAGCTTATGTCTCAGGTGGCCCACGGTGGGCCCATTAGTCCTCACGTCAAGGCCCGCACCGGACACTCCCTGCCCCTGTGGAGGGATATCGAGAGTGCTCAGGATCTGCTGCGACCCGAAGTACGACAGGCGTTTCAACCCGGAGGAGTAATAGATCAGGCTGAATCCCGGAACATCCGCAACGCCCTCACTAAGGTGGTTCACGGCTATCAGGGGCAGATGTCCCGCATAGCAACCCAGAAAGCCAAGGGGATAGACACCAGCCGGATGGAGCAGGACGCTACTGACCGGGCCTACAAGACACTGAGGAGGTATCTGACCAGTAAGTTCGGGATTGACGCCGGGGCGTCCGACACCATATCGCACGAAATAATCCAGAGCATCCCCCAGGGGGACGCAGGCGGCCTTATCAATCAGATGGCTACGGCTATTGGACCGGCTGGCCGCTACAGTGCAGACTTCCTCGATTCCATTCCCGCCTACGTACGCAGTATGTCCACCACCTATGGGTGGTGGGGTACGGGAATGGGCCCCAAGGCCAACGCAATCGTAGAGAAGTTCGGCAGCGCCTGGCAGAAACAGCAGTACGACCCTCTCATGAAACAAATGGCCGGACTGCGCCACCCCAAGGAAGTCCATCGGTCCATCAGACTGAAGAATCGGATGGCGGCCATCCATGAGTATCTGCACTCGGACGTAGCCAGGAAGATGCTGCCGGACCGCAGTCTCAAGTGGCTCCAGGACAAATTCGACCCGACGCGAACCACCCTTTCGGATGCTTCTCTGGGGGGGTTCGTCAGTGGTCTGTTCTATACAGGTGCGTTGGGGTTTCCTAACCTCAGTCCTCCCTTCAAGAATATCCACCAGCCTATCGTCACCACCCTGCCCATGGTAGGACCGGGGGGAATGATGAAGGGACTGTCAGAGGTGTTCAACCGATTCAATCAATACTTCCACGAGGTGGCCAGGCACGGTCGGGAGGGAGCATTCGCTAAGGCCTTCCCCGAGTACCAGCAGAAGTTCGGATACGAGAAAATCACCCACGCCATGGCCGTCGGCGACATAGCCAAAGAAGGACGTCATGCAGGCCACAAGGTGGTGGGAGCCTTCGACAAGTTCAAGCAACTGATGATTTCCCCGCATGCAGCCTCCGAGAAGTTCAACCGCCTGTGGACCTTCTACAGCGGACGCTCCAAAGCCCTCTCCGAGGGAGTCAGCCCCGAACAGGCCGGAGACATCGCAACTCAGCTGGTGCGTCATACTCAGTTCCCCGGCGGAATCCTGGGTATGCCCAACCTGACCAGGGGGATGTGGGCTCCCCTCCGCCAGTTTACCCATTTTCCGCTGCGGCACTTTGAGTTCCTTCACGCTTCCCTGCGTGCGGGCGACGACCCCAGTAAAATGTCCCTGGGCGTCCTGTCCCGTGCCCTGGGCATATCAGCGGGAATGGTAATCGGAGGACGACAGTTACTGGGGTACGACCCCTCTCGCGCCATGACCGCCGAGGCGATCCCCAGTCCGGTATTCCCCGGTTCACCCTTCTACCCGTTTCCTCTGGTTCCGCCCTTTGCGTCGGCAGTGGGCGGCACAATACAGGCCCTCCACCAGGGTGACATCCGCCAGGCGGGTTCAGCTCTTGCCCTTGCGTCCCCCGGCGGCCTGGGACTGCGGAGAATGTATCAGACCTTCCACCCACGGTTTGCCGACTACGACCGACGCACCGAGGAAGGACACATCCCCCTCTATAATCAGGATGGGTCTCTTATCGGGACGTCCAGCCCCCTCCAAATGGCATTAAGGGGGTTGGGAATACCCACCGCACAAGCTACGGCGGAGCGGGATATGACCCAGTATCTGCTGCGGCAGCGGGACCAGATTCGGGCATACCGGCGGGATTACCTGGAGGCCCTTACCAACAACAATCTTGAGCGGGCCAAATCCACCAAGGAAGCCTTCTCCCGACGCTACCCCGAGTTGGGTGAACTTCAGGTCAAGGAGTCCGACGTCCGGGCGGTGCAGGACCGCAAGGAAATGTCCCGCATCCAGCGCAGCCTCCAGGGATTCAGGAAAGACGACCGGGAGTTGTTCGAGCACATCGTACACGCCGCGCGACTGAACCAGTTCGCAAGGGAACTGGACTACGACCCTTCGGCGCTCCGTCAGTTCATGACGGGGGGCCAGACCCCTCAGACCCAATTCGGTATGATGTCCCCCTCCGGAGAAGGTCCCGGACGTTTAGGCGCCGCCCAAAGAACCATGCGGCAAAGAATCCTCCCTCAGGTGGGATTCAATCGCAGACCCGGCACAATGGCCGGAGGAATGACAGGCCGCTCATTGTAATTCTTCTTTCAATATCAGGGTTTGGTGTTCGTAGTCTAACAGATCAAAATACCGCCTCACGGGTACGGCTACGTAGTGATACTCAAACTGTTCTTTAAGCTCACCGTCACGCCATAGCTCATCCCCGGGCCGGATAAGGTAGTGTTTGTCGGAGTCATAAATCAGCCCTCTCTCTAAGTTTGGACTCCAGCATCCCGTGAAGACGGTTAAAGTCGTCATTATCGCCGCTAAGAACGGCGTCCTCCATGTCTTCCCGCAGCTTTCGTATTTCATCGTCAAGCTCCTTTAGCTTTTGTTGTCTGTCGTATTCGTCACGGCGTTGCTTGCCCTCGACTGTGCCGAACTCCGAGAAGAGCTTTTTGAACAGCCGAGCCAGTGTTTTTAGGAACTTAATCATCGTTAGTCCTTTCTCTTGCTATCCATTCACCATCTTCAAAAAACCATTCAATATCAAGACTTACTTCAATTTCTTCGTGGAAATAACCTTCATTCACGAGATACGCATAATCCATAAAGTTGACGATATCCGAGCGCCCTGCTCGCTCGTATTGAGCACAGTCTCGAAGCCATTGACTTTGAAAACTGACAAGCCTACGAGCACCTGTAGGCCCGATGCTTTCAAATGGATGTGAGGCTGGCTCATCCAACCCAGCACAACCAACCAAGACTAAAAGAATTAAAATAAAACAATATCGCATAATGTTCTCCTTAAAAGCCGGAGCCGCCGATTATGACGGCTCCTGATGTGACTTTACGCTGGTAAAGCCAAAACCTCGGCGACGGATTCGCACCAATGCGTATATACATTAGTCATCGCCTTTCATCTTTGCCTTTGCACGCCTTGGGTCAACTCGCTCAAGGCTGCCTCTTATTGTTTTAACAAC
>PWFH01000122.1 GCA_003553795.1 Egibacter sp.
CGTCGAGGTGCGACGCCTCGTGCGCGGGCAGACCCCCTCCGAGGACCTCCTCGACGTCGCCAAGGAGGAGGACGTCGACCTCATCGTCATCGGGCTGCGCCGCCGCAGCCCCGTCGGCAAGCTCGTCCTCGGCTCGAACGCCCAGGACATCCTCCTGCGCGCCGACTGCGCCGTGCTCGCCGTCAAGGCCCACCCCGACGAAGCCTGAGGAGCCCCGCCGTTGAGCGACGCCCTGCCGGGCCGCAAGCGCATCGCGCTCGTGGCCCACGACTCGAAGAAGCTCGCCCTCGCCGAGTGGGCGGACTTCAACCGCGAGGTCCTCGCCGCCCACGACCTCGTCGCGACCGGCACGACCGGCACCGTGCTCGAGTACGAGCTCGGCCTGCCCGTCGAGCGCCTGCAGAGCGGCCCCCTCGGCGGGGACCAGCAGATCGGCGCGATGATCAGCGAGCAGTCGGTCGACATGCTCATCTTCTTCTGGGACCCCCTCGAGGCGCAGCCGCACGACCCCGACGTCAAGGCGCTGCTGCGGCTCGCCTCGGTGTGGAACATCCCGGTGGCGACGAACCTCGCCTCGGCGGACTTCCTCGTGTCGAGCCCGCTCATGCACAGCGCCTACGCCCGGGTGATCCCCGACTACGGCGAGCACCTCAGCCGGCCGACGGCGACGCGGCGCACCGACGCGACCGGCTGAGCGCTCAGCCGGCGAGGAAGCTCAGGCGCACCCGCCGCCGGGGGTTGTCGACGTTGGTGTCGACGAGGACGACGCGCTGCCACGTGCCGAGCGCCACGCGCCCGTCGAGGACCGGCAGCGTCGTGGCCGGCGGCAGGAACGCCGGCAGGACGTGGTCGGCGCCGTGGCCGGGTGCGCCGTGGCGGTGGCGGTAGCGGTCGTCGCGCGGCAGGAGCCGCTCGACGGCGTCGAGGAGGTCGGCCTCGCTGCTCGCACCGGTCTCGACGAGGGCGAGCCCGGCGGTGGCGTGCGGCACGAAGACATGCAGCAGGCCGTCGCCACGGCCGTGGGCGAAGGCCTCGACCTCGCCGGTGAGGTCGACCCAGCGCCGGTCGGCGGTGGAGAGCTCGAGCTCGGTGCTGTCCATCCTCGCTCCTGTCTGCCGGGGGACGCGACCGCGGCTCGGCGGCCGGGCCGGCTCAGCGGAAGCGCGCGTCGCCGGCGATGGCCCGCAACGCCTCGATGCGCTCGGGGATCGGCGGGTGCGTCGCGGTGAGGCGGTCGAGCCACGAGCCGCGGCTGTGCTCGGGCTCCTCGATCCAGAGGTGGCTCGACAGCCCGTGGGCGAAGTCGACCTGGGTGTCGTCGCCGGCGAGGACCTCGAGGGCGCCGATCATCGCGTCGGGGTTGCGGGTGAGGCGCACGGCGTTGGCGTCGGCGAGCGACTCACGCCGCCGTGAGACCGCGAAGCGCAGGAGGTAGGCGAAGACCGGCGCGAGGACGAGCGCGACGATGCCGACGAGGAGCATGATCGCCTGGGCGTTGCCCTGCTGGCGTCCCCCGCCGCGCCGACCGCCGGTGAAGAAGAGCATGCGGAGCGCCATGCGGCAGATGATGAGCACGACGCCGACGAGCACCGCGGCGACCACCCCGATCATCGAGTCGCGGTTGGCGATGTGGCTGATCTCGTGGGCGGCGACGGCCTCGACCTGCGGGCGGTCCATCTTCTCGAGCAGCCCGGTGGTGAACGCCACGACGCCCTTGCTGGGGCTGCGGCCGGTCGCGAAGGCGTTCGGCGCGGGGTCGTCGATGACGTAGACCTTCGGGGCGGGCAACCCGGCGGCCAGCGACACCGACTCGACGAGCTCGACGAGCTCGCGCTCGGCGGGGCGGCTCGCGTCGGCGGGGCGCGCGCCGACGGTGCCGAGCACGACGTTGTCGGCGGCGAACCAGGAGAACCCGAAGGCGACCGCGACGATGATCGCGGCGATGACCGCCGCGCCGGCCGGCCCCGTGCCGAGGAAGAGCACGTCGACGGCGAAGGACAGCGCGAAGACGACGACGCCGAACAGCGCGAAGAGGCCGATCGTCATCCAGCGGTTGCGGTCGATCTGCTCGTAGAGCATGCCTACTCCAGCATGACGCGCGCCGCGCCGCGCGCACCGGCCTCGGCGTCGAAGAGCTCGGGCGTCGCGAAGCCGAGGCCGCGGCCGTAGAGGTTCGTCGGGAACGTCGCGAGCCGGTCGCGCAGCGCGGTGACGGTGTCGTTGTAGAGCTGACGGCTGAAGGCGATCTTGTTCTCGGTCGCGACGAGCTCGGTGTGGAGGTCGCGGAAGCGCTCGTCGGCCTTGAGCTCAGGGTAGGCCTCGGCGAGGGCGATCCCGCGCGCGAGCGCGTCGTCGACGGCGCGCTCGGCCTGCCCCTGCGCGCCGGCGCCCTCGGCAGCGTCACCGGCGGCGCGCGCCTCGGCGATCGCGGCGACGACCTCGCGCTCGTGGCCGGCGTAGGCCTCGACGGTCGCGACGAGGTTGGGGATGAGCGCGCGGCGCCGCTCGAGGTGGACGTCGAGGTCGGCCCACGCCGCCTCGACGCGGTTGCGCAGGGTGACGAGGCGGTTGTAGCCCCACCACACCGCGAGCGCGAGGACGGCAATGGCGAGCAGGGCCCACGTCATGCTGCCATCCCTCCTCGATCTCCTCGGCGCACGGCCGCGCCGCCGGCGCCCCTGGCGGGGGGCACAATAGAGCCCATGGCCTCCCGCGACGAGCCCTCCCCCCGATCGAGCAACGGCCGGCGCAACAACGGCATGGGCTCGCGCGCCCAGCGGGGAGCCGACCTCGCGCGACTCTCGGCGTCGACGAGTGCAGGCTATCTCGCCTCGCGGGTGCGCGGCCTGCGCGACGGTGAGGCCGCCGAGGCCGCGTTCCACGCCGCGACCGCCGAGAAGATGGTCGAGATGCTCGGCTCGATGAAGGGCGCGGCGATGAAGCTCGGCCAGATCGCGAGCTTCGTCGACCTCGACGTCCCCGAGGAGATCGCCGAGACCTACCAGGACGTGCTCGGCGAGCTGCGCGACGCCGCCCCGGCCGCCGACCCCGAGGCGATCGCCGCGGTGGTCGCCGAGGAGTACGGCGCGCCGCCCGAGGAGGTCTTCGCCGCCTGGGACCCCCAGCCCCTCGCCGCCGCCTCGATCGGGCAGGTCCACCGCGCCCGGCTGCCCGACGGCAGCGACGTCGTCGCGAAGGTCCAGTACCCGGGCGTGGCCGAGGCCATCGAGTCCGACCTCGCCAACGCCGAGGCCTTCGCGCCGCTGGCCCGCGTCGTCTCCCCCAACCTCGAGATCGCCCCCCTGCTCGGCGAGATGCGCGACCGCCTCATCGACGAGCTCGACTACCAGCGCGAGGCGCAGTACCAGGCGGCCTTCGCCGCGCGCTACGCCGGCCACCCCTTCATCCGCATCCCGCAGGTGCACCGCGAGTGGTGCCGACCGCGGATCATCGTGAGCGAGCGCATCGAGGGGGCGAGCTTCGAGACGATGCTCGCCGAGGCCGACCCCGAGACCAAGCGGCGCTACGGCGAGATCATCTACCGCTTCGTGTGGGGCTCGCTCAACCGCTTCCGGCTCTTCAACGGCGACCCGCACCCGGGCAACTACCTCTTCCCCGGCGACGGCACCGTGGCCTTCCTCGACTTCGGCAGCGTGAAGCTCTTCACGAGCGAGACCCGCGAGGTGCTGCGCGAGACCCTGGAGGCCGTCGTCGACGGCGACCGGGACCGTCTCGTCGCCGCGCTCGACACCGCGGGGTTCCTGCCCGAGCGCGCCCGCTACGACGGCGACCTCCTCCTCGAGTGGTTCACGAAGGTCAACGAGCCGATCCTCGCCGACCACGAGTGGACGTTCACCCCGGACTTCGCCCGCGAGGTCATCCGCACGACGACCGATCCCCGCCTGGGCTACGTCGACCTGCTGCGCCGGCTCAACCTCCCGCCCGACTACCTGCTGCTCAACCGCATCCAGTGGGGCGTGAACTCGATCCTCGGGCGTCTCGGAGCGCGCGCGAACTGGCGGCGCGTGAGCCTCGAGTTCTGGGAGGGCGCGGAGCCGGCGACCGAGCTCGGCGCCCTCGAGCGGCCCTTCATCGACGCCTCGCCCTACCTCGCCTGACGGTCGTCGCGGCGCCGCTCAGCGCTCCCAGTCGGGGGCGCTCGGCGGGTCGACGATGCGACCGGCCTGGCCCTCGTCGAGGGCGGTGATGCGGGCGAGCTCGTCGTCGCTGAGCGCGAGGTCGGCGGCGGCGAGGTTCGCCTCGATGCGGCTCGGCGAGGTCGCCTTGGGGATGGGCGCGACATGGTCCTGCGCGAGCAGCCACGCGAGGGTGACCTGTGCAGGGGTCGCCCCGTGCTCCTCGGCGATCTCGACGATGACCGGCTCGTCGAGGACCCTGCCGCGCGCGAGCGGCGAGTAGGCGGTGAGCAGGTGGTCGTGCTCCCGCGCGAGCGCGAGGAGCGCGTCCTGGGAGAGGTAGGGGTGGTACTCGACCTGGTTGGCGACGATCGGCGTGATCGCCATCGCCTCGCGCACGAGGGAGGGCGGGAAGTTCGACACGCCCACCGCGCCGATGAGCCCGTCGTCGACGAGCGCGGCCATCGCCTCGAGGGTCTCGGCCAGTGGCACGTCGGTGCTCGGCCAGTGGATGAGCAGCAGGTCGACGTGCTCGGTGCGCAGCGCCCGCAGGCTCTCCTCGGTGCTCGTCCGCACGCGCTCGGCGGTGAGGTTGCCCGGCAGGAGCTTCGTCGTGAGCCAGACGTCCTCGCGGGGCACCGCCGAGGCCTCGAGGGCCTGGCCGACGACGTCCTCGTTGCCGTACATCTGCGCGGTGTCGAGATGGCGGTAGCCGACCGCGAGCGCGTGGGCGACGGCGTCGTGGCACGTCGATCCCGTGAGCTTCCAGGTGCCGAAGCCGATCGTGGGGATCCAGCGGCCTTGGACATCGACGTAGGACACCGTGCGCTCCTCCGACTCGGGTCTCGCGTGGGGTGCGCAGCCTAGGGCCCCCCGCTGGCGGCGTCACCTCCCGGCTGGGCCGGCGGAGCCCCGGGCAGAGGCGCTGCTAGGCTCGCGCCACGCGACGCAAGGAGTCTCCGATCGCTCGTGCCGCGCCGCTCGCCGCAGGGCTGCTCGCCGTCGCAGTCGTCCTCCTCATCGTCAGCGGCGCCCGCACGGCGCCCGCAGCCCCGAGCCTGCCCCTCGGGCTGCTGCCCGCGGTGGGCATCATCCTCGCCCTCCTCGGCGGCGGGCTCGCGGCGAGAGCCGCCCAGCGCCAGGCACTGCCGACCGCGCGACGCTGGGCGGGACTCGCGCTCGTCGGTCTCCTGCTCCTGCTCGTCGGCAGCGTCTCCCCCAACGCCTCGCTCCTGGCGATCGTCGTGCCCATCGCCTTCGTCGCGGTGGTCGGCGGCGCGGAGATGCGGCGGGCGCGTGCGGCGCGACCTCCCTCGCCGCCGGACGGGACGACCCCCGCCGGCGACTGACACCACATCGACGAGATCCGCACGGTGCGGCGGATGCGGGCGCGTCTCGCGGTCCGCCTCGCCGACGCCGGTGCCCTGCGCCCGCTGCGGATCTGCGCCAGGGACGCCTACGGCGTGCCCAGTCGCGTCGCGACGCGACTGTCGGGGCCGGTCCGTCGGTGGCGGGCGACGGCGCCGGGCGCTAGCGGGCCGCGTGCCCGCCCTCGCCACCGTCACGGTCCCAGAGGTCTGACGTGAGCACCGGCTTGAGGTCGAGGATCGGGGTGCCGTCAACGGCCTCGAGCGGGGCGACGCGCAGACGGTGGGCCTCGCGCGCGAGGACGACGACGGGGTGCAGGCCGACGGGGTTGGGCCGGTGTGGTGAGCGCGTCGCGAAGACCCCCGTCAGCGGCTTGGCCTCGTCACCGCGGGGATGGACCCGCAGGGTGTCGCGGTCGGCGAGGTGCAGCCAGGTGAGCAGGACGAGCGCGTCGCCGACCGCGACGCCGTCGAGGCCGTCGGCGACCCGCGCGTCGAGGTCGAGCCAGGCCTCGGGTCCGCCCTCGTCGCCCTGCGGCGGTGCATCCCCGGCATCGCGCAGGCCTGAGCGCACCGTGCCGATCGGGCGGAGCTCGTAGGAGCCGAGCACTGCGCTCACCGTGCCCAACGGCCGCGTCGCGGCTGCCCGGCGGAGGCGCCACCCGACCCGGTCGGCCCGCACCGACGGGACCGTCGGGGTCGGCGGGGCCGCCACGGCGGGGAAGCCTCGCAACAGCGGTGCCAACGCCGGGACCGAGGCTGTGGGGCGAGGATGTCGACGCTGCTGTGGATCACCGTTGCCGGGGTGGTCATGAGCCTCCTCGCGCTCGTCGGCGGCCTCGCGCTCCTGCTCCCCGACCGGCTCTTCGACCGGGTCGTGCCGCCGCTCGTCGCGCTCGCCGCCGGCACCCTCGTCGGCGGGGCGCTGCTGCACATGCTGCCAGGGGCGGTCGCCGAGATGGGCAACACCCTCGAGGTCTACCTCTTCGTGCTCGCGGGCTTCTTCGTCTTCCTCCTCCTCGAGCAGTTCCTCCATTGGCACCACTGCCACCGCCCGGCATTGGAGCACGAGCCGCTCGGCTACCTCATCCTCATCGGCGATGCCCTCCACAACTTCATCGGCGGTCTCGCCGTCGGTGGGGCCTTCCTCGTCGACCTCCGCCTCGGCGTCATCACCTGGCTCGCCGCCGCGGCCCACGAGATCCCGCAGGAGTTGGGCAACTTCGGCATCCTCGTCCACGCCGGCTGGAGCAAGCTCGGCGCCCTGCTCGTCAACCTCGCCGTGGCCTTCACGTTCCTGCTCGGCGGATGGCTCGCCTACGCCCTCGCCGACGTCGTCGAGGTCACGTGGCTGCTGCCCTTCGCCGCGGGCAACTTCCTCTACATCGGCGCGGTCGACCTCCTGCCCGAGCTCACCGGCCACCCCGAGGCGGGGCGCAAGGCGCTGCTGAGCGCGATGTTCGCCGCCGGACTCGCGATCCTCTGGGCGGTCGCCGCGCTGCACTGAGCCACCCAGCGAGACGGCCGCCCCGCGCCGTGGGCGCGGCCGGCGCTAGGGCCCCGGCTGGTCGGTCAGGGGGACGCGCGGTGACCAGCTCGGATCGCTCACGGTCTGGTTGCGCCCGTCCTGCTTGCCCGCGTAGAGCCCGAGGTCGGCGCGGCGCAGGAGGCTGCCCGCCGTCTCGCCGTCGGCGGCCTCGGCGACGCCGATCGTGGCGGTGATCCGCAGCCCCTCGGGATGGAGGCCTGCGATCGCGACCCGGACGCGCTCGGCGATCGCGAGCGCCTCGCCGGCGGTGGTCTCGGGCAGGAGGAGGAGGAACTCCTCTCCGCCCCACCGGGCGACGAGGTCGCGAGCGCGCACCGTCGCCGACAGCGCCGCAGCGACCTCGCGCAGGACGACGTCGCCGGTCTCGTGGCCGTAGGTGTCGTTGACGGCCTTGAAGTGGTCGACGTCGAGCATCGCCACCGACAGCGGTCGCCCACGGCGCTCGCCGTCGACGAGCTCCTCCTCGAGGCGCTCCTGCGCGGCCCGGCGGTTGGCGACGCGGGTCAGCGGGTCGGTCAGCGCCTGCTGCTCGAGCAGGGCGGCGCGCTCGATGGCCCGGTGGTACTGCTCCCGCAGGCCAGTGGCCACGGCGACGAGGATGAGCAGGAGCACGAGCAGCACGTGGACGCGCACGAGGTAGAGCACGGTCTCGCCGACGAGCTGACCGCGTCCGGCCTCGAGGCCCATGGCCGCGACGGTGAGCAGGCTCGAGAGCGCGAGCATCCCGACGCCGAGGCGGATGGCGAGGCGTCGCTCGAACATGATGAACGCGCCGGCGAGCACGAGCCCGAACGACCAGAGCTGTGCACCGGTGAGGAGCATGACCTGTGGGGCGAGCTCGTCACGGAAGAGCAGGTCGACGTTGCGGACGAAGAGCGCGAGCGTCGCGAGGGCGAAGACGCCGATTTCGAGCGCGCGCAGGCGAACGCGTCCGCTGAGCAGCAGCGCGAGCGCGAGCAGCAGGCCCGCGACGATGACGGGGTAGACGTAGCCCACGACGAGGTCGAAGGGCTCGCGGGTGAGCCAGTTCGTCGCGACGAGCGCGCTGAAGATCACGATGAAGGCCGGGTAGGCACGGCGCTTCGTGCGCTCGAGCGCGGCCTGCTCGGCGGCGACGCTCGTGTGGGCCGTCATCGACGCACCGTTCTCCTCCGGGTCGGCACCGGCCCCGGTGCCGTTGGCGTGGGACCCCCACGGCGTCACGAAGCGTAGCGCGCCGCATGATCACTATAGCGATATGGGAGCACGCCGCGCGCAGGAAGGGCAGCGTCATGGCCTTGCTGGCGCGGTGCCCTGGCGATGAGGTGGAGGCCGGGACGGGAATCGAACCCGTGAATAGCGGATTTGCAGTCCGCTGCCTTACCACTTGGCTACCCGGCCGTGTGCCTCCGAGTGTCGCACAGCCCCGCAGGCGCGGCCACCTCAGCTCCCGGGCCCGTCCTCCTGCGACGCCCGCCAGGCGCGCACGCCGGCGTAGCCCATCCACGCGGCCCACAGCCCGGTGCCGAGCCACGCCCAGCGGCTCGGCGGCTTGCGGCCCTTCGAGGGGTCGAGGCGTCGGAAGCGGCCGTGCCGGGTGATGTACGGCGCGATGCGCTCGTCGGGGCGCAGCCGCGGGGCGCGGCGCGGTGCGGCGCGGTCCTGCTCGGTCATCTCCACCCGCTCGCTCGGTCCTCTGCTGCCCGCGCCCCGGGGGCCGCGGAGCGCTCCGGCCCCTGCGCGTCACGTGAGCCGTCGCCCGGTGGCAGCCTAGCCCAGCCCCGCACCAGGTCGGCGCCGGAGCCGACGTGTCCTCGCACCAGCAGCGGGAGGTGGGCGGCGGCAGCCGCGGCGGCCTCGTCGTCGAGGACCCGCAGCGCGCGGAGGTCACGGAGACAAGCGGCCGCCATGCGCGTCCGGCGGGGGTCGGCTCGGCGCCGCCGGGGGCGCTACCCTCCCCAATCACCACGCGCCGGCCCCCGCGCCGGCCGGCGCCGGAGGTGGTGCCTCGTGGACGCCCTCCTCGAGCGGCAGGGGGAGCTCGACACCCTCGAGGCCGCGCTGCGTGAGGCGGCGACCGGCCGGGGGTCGGTGGCGATCGTCACCGGCGAGCCGGGGATCGGCAAGACCGCCCTCGCGAGCCGCTTCGCCGGGCAGGCCGCGACGCGGGCACGGGTGCTCTGGGGGATCTGCGACGACCTCGCCACGCCCCGTCCGCTCGGCGCGCTCCGCGACATCGCCGCGGGGCTCAACGGGCCGCTGGCCGACGCCCTCGACGCCGGCGGGCCGCCCGAGGCCGTGCACCGCCTCCTCCTCGACGAGCTCGCCCTGCCCCACGAGCCGACGATCGTCGTCCTCGAGGACGTGCACTGGGCCGACCGCGCGACGCTCGACGCGATCGTCACCGTGGGACGCCGTCTCGGCAGCCTGCCGGTCCTCCTGCTCCTCACCCTGCGCAAGGGGGAGCTCGACCCCGGCCATCCACTGCACCAGGCGATCGACGCGCTGCAGGCGACGACGAGCACCCACCTCGAGCTCGCCCCGCTCTCACCCGAGGCGGTCGCCGAGCTCGCCGGCGGCGCGAGCCCGGACATCCACGCCGTGACCGGGGGCAACCCGTTCTTCGTCACCGAGGTCCTCGCCCACGGCAGCACGACACCGTCGACCTCGCTGGCCAACGTCGTGCTCGGCCGCCTCAGCCGGCTGCCCGAGCCGACGCGCGCGACGCTCGAGCTCGTCGCGGTCGTGCCCTCGCGGGTCGGCGTCGCCGTGCTCGACCTCGCCGCGCCGGGATGGGAGGCCGACCTCGAGGCCGCCGAGCGGCGCGACCTCGTGCGCAGCGACGCCGAGCACGTGCGCTTCCGCCACGAGCTCAGCCGCGAGGCGGCACGGGCGAGCCTGCCGCCGGGACGACGCCGACGGCTGCACCGGCGCATCCTCGACGCCCTCCTCACCCTCGACGCCGACCCCGCCGAGATCGTCCACCACGCCGCGCAGGCCGGCGAGCCCGAGCTCGTGGCAGCCCACGCTCCGGCGGCGGCCCGCGCGGCAGCCGCCGTCGCCGCCAACCGCGAGGCGCTCGCTCACTACCAGCGCGCGCTCGACCTCACCGAGCACCTCGACGCCGCCGAGCACGCCCGTCTCTGCGAGGAGGCCGCCCACACCGCCTACCTCGTCGGCGACCTCGACGCGGCCATCGCCGCCGTCGACGCCGCCATCGACCTCGCCGCCGGCCGGGGCGAGGAGGTCGACGCGGGCCGCTGTCGCAGCCTGCGCGCGCGGCTGCAGATGTTCAGGGGCGACGGCGAGGCCGCGCGACGGGACGCCGCGGCCGCGGTCGCCGGCCTCGAGCGCGCAGGCGAGCCCGCCGATCTCGCCACCGCCCGCCTCCAGGTCGCCGAGCTCGCGATGCTCGCGAGCGACACCACCGAGGCGGTGCGCGCGAGCGAGGCCGCTGTCGCCGCGGCCGGCGACGACGAGGCGGTGCGGATCCGGGCCCTGGTGACGATCGGCGCGGCGCGGCTGCAGCGCGACCCTCGTGACGACGAGGGCCTGCACGAGGCCCTGCGCGCCGCTGAGCTCGCCGGTGCGCGCTACGACGCGGTCCTCGCCCACACGGCGCTGGGCTACTACCACCTCCAGTGGGTGCGCCCCGACGTCGCGCTCGAGGCCCTCGAGCGCGGCCGGGCCGTCGCACGCGAGCACGAGGTCGACGGCTTCGCCTGCTACCTCGACGCGGCCCTGGGCTGGCTGCGGCTGCGCGAGGGGGCCGTCGGCGAGGCGGCGGCGCTCGCGAGCGGGGCGCTCGAGGGCGGGCGGGCTGGCCCCACGGTCTCGGGGCTGCTCGCGCGCACCGTGCTCACCGAGCTCGCGGTGCGCCGTGGCGACGACGACGCCGAGGCCCGGCTCGCGTCGCTGGCCGCCGAGGCCGACCGCACCGGCGAGCTCCAGCGCATCGCGCCCGTCCTCGAGCTCGAGGTCGAGCAGGCGCTGTGCGGGGGCGGGCCACCGCCGCTCAGGCGGCTCGCCGGACTGGGCGGCCTCGTCGGCGCCGAGCCCCTGGCCCGGGGCTACGCCGCCGCCCGCGTCGCCGCCTGGTCGGCGGTCTGCGGGCAGGCGGTGACCGTTGCCGGCCCGGCACCGCGGCCCCACGCCGCGCTGCTCGACGGCGACCTCCGCGGCGCCGCCGACGCCTTCGGCGCCGTCGGCTGGCGCCACGACCGCGCCCTGGTGCTGTCGCTGCTCGGCGAGCAGGAGGCGCTGGCCGAGGCGCTCTCCATCGCCCGGGAACTCGGCGCCACGCCGCTCGAGAGGCGGGTGGCCCATCGCCTGCGCAGCCTCGGGCTCAGCGTGCCCCGCGGCGCCCACGCCTCGACGCGAGCGAACCCGGGGGGGCTGACCGACCGGCAGCTCGAGGTGCTCGACCTGCTCAGTGAGGGGCGACGCAACGCGGAGATCGCCGGAGCGCTCCACATCTCCACGCGCACCGTCGAGCACCACGTCTCGACGGTCCTCGACCGGCTCGGGGCGTCCTCACGCGCCGAGGCGGTCGCCCGGTGGGCGCGGCTGCAGAGGCCGCCGACGAGCCCGACCGCTCGAGGCTGACCCCTCGGCCGACCCGGGCAGTCCTCGGTGGCCGAGCCCACGAGATCCCCGTGCCAGCACCGATGGCCGCGCGCGCCCGCGCTCCTAGCGTCGAGCCCCTCACGGCTCCGGTCCGAGCGGAGCCAACGAGCCAAGGGGGAAGCACGATGACCGAGATCACGATCGACAACGGCATCGACGTCGGCGCGCTCGGCGAGACCGTCGAGGCGATCGAGGGAGAGCCAGGCCTCGCGGCGTTCACCTTCCGCGCGCGCAGCACCTGGGAGGGGGGCACCCACAACGTCGGGGCGATCGACACGTTCGTCCACGCCGGGCAGGAGGACCGCAGCCGCGCGGCGCCCTTCGTCCTCCACGGCGACGAGCCGCCGGTCCTGCTCGGGGAGAACCACGGCCCCAACGCCGTCGAGCTCGTCCTGCAGGCGCTCGCGTTCTGCTACGCCGTCGGCTTCGCTGCCAACGCCGCCGCGCGGGGCATCGAGGTCAGCGAGATGACCTACGAGATCGAGGGCGACCTCGACGTGCGCGCCTTCCTCGGCCTCGAGGGGCCCCGCCCGGGATTCAGCCGGATCCGCGCCACCGGCCGGGTCGCGAGCCCCAACGCCACCCGCGAGCAGCTCGAGGAGCTCTGCCGCTACGTGCAGGACACCTCCCCCGTGCGCGACGTCCTCGTCAACGGCGTCGACGTCGAGACCACCCTCGACGTCGTCGACTCTGCATGAGCCCGCGGGGAGGGCGATCGCCGATGGGCGCCACCACACCGATCGATGAGGACGAGCTGACCCGTCAGGTCCAGGCGATGTACCGCGCCGTGGCCGAGACCCCGCACGAGCCGTTCCACTTCGAGACCGGCCGGGCGCTCGCCGAGCGCCTCGGCTACCCGCCGCCGCTGCTCGACGCCGTGCCCGCAGGCGCGGTGGAGTCCTTCGCCGGCGTCGGCTACGCCCTCGACCTCGCCGGCCTCGACGTCGGCGAGGCCGTGCTCGACCTCGGGTCGGGCTCGGGCATGGACGCCTTCGTCGCCGCGCTCGCCGTCGGACCCGCCGGCAGGGTCGTCGGGATCGACATGACCGCCGAGCAGCTCGAGAAGGCCGAGGCGCTCCGGGCCTCCGGCGGCTTCGCCCACGTCGTCTTCGAGGAGGGACGCATCGAGGCGCTGCCCCTCGACGACGCGACCTTCGACGCGGTGGTCTCCAACGGCGTGATCAACCTCACCCCGGACAAGGACCGCGTCCTCGCCGAGGCCGCGCGGGTCCTGCGCCCCGGCGGCCGGCTCGCGATCGCCGACATCGTCACCGAGGCCCCGCTCGCCGACGCCATCGTCGGCGACGTCGACCTCTGGGCCTCCTGCATCGGCGGCGCGCCGCAACGCGAGGCCTACCGTGAGGCGATGGCCGGCGCCGGGCTCACCGTCGAGGTCGTCCGCGACAACCCCTACGCCTTCCTCTCCGAGCAGGCCCGCAACGCCTCCGCCGAGTACGGCGTGAAGAGCGTCTCGGTGCGGGCCTCGAAGCGTCGGGCCCGCTGAGCAGGGGGCCCCGGCGGGGCCCGGCGACGACGTCCCCGGGCGAGGCTCGGGCGCCCGCGCGCCTGCCGGGGCCTCGCCCGGACCCGTCCACAGGGGTGCGTTGCAGCGCCCGTGGGCGGGGCCGACACTCGTCGGCATGGCTCGTCGACGGCCTCGCCGCAGCCGGCCCCGGCGCCGCCGGGGCGCGGCGGTCGGCGCCGCTGGCCTCCTCATCGTCGCGCTGCTGCCCGGGGTGGCCTCGGGGCACGCCGCCGGTCCCCCTCCGCACGCGACCCTCGACGCCGACGGCGACATCGTCACGATCGACTGGGTCGCCGTCGACGACGACGCCGCCGCGGTCGGGGTGGCCGTCGGCCTGCTGCCCGCCGAGACCGTCGACGCCTATTTCGGCCGCGGCCCGTGGGAGGACGTCCCCAGCGAGCAGGAGATCCGAGCCTTCTCGCAGGCCCCCGAGCTGCGCGCCTACCTCGCGTCGAACATCGCCGTCCTCCAGGACGGCGAGCCGTGCCGGGGGGTCGTCGACCCCGCCGAGGACTTCGTGCGCGACGGCGCGCGGCTGACGTTCACCTGCCCGAGGGAGGTCGACGAGGTCGACGTGCGCATCACGATGCTGCACGACGCCGACCCGCGCTACCGCACCTTCAGCGTCGACGGCACGTACCAGACCTCGGTGCACACCGTCGAACGGCCCACCCACACCTGGGACTTCACCGGGGCCTCGGCGCTGCCGCCGGGCCTCGCCGGGGGCCCGCCGCACGCGAGCGGCCTGGCCGCAGGCGGCCTCGCCGCCCTGCTCGCGGGCGCCGGCGGGCTGCTGGTCCTGCGACGGCGCGGCGCCCTGCCCCCGGCGCTCGCCCGCCTCGGCCGGGCGGTGCGACGAAAGGCGGCTCGGCGATGATCGGTGAGGCGTGGGGCTGGCTCGACCCGGTGCTCGTCGACCTCATCGACCGGCCCGCCGCCGACGTGGCCCTGCAGGGGCTCGCCCTGATCATCGCCGCCGGCGTCGGTGCGGTCCACGCGCTCGGCCCCGGGCACGGCAAGGTCCTCGTGGGGGCCTACCTCGCCGGGACGTCGGCGCGGCTGCGCGACGCCGCCGGGCTCGGGGTCGTCGTCGCCCTCATGCACACCGGCTCGACGCTGCTGCTCGGCCTCCTGCTCTTCCGCGCGCAGGACGTCCGGGCCACCGAGGCCTTCGCACCGGCCGCCGGCGCGCTCGCCGGGCTCGCGGTAGCCACGGTGGGCGGCGTCCTGTTGTGGCGGCAGCGGAGCGGGTGGCGGGCCCGGCGGCGAGTCGCTACGCCGGACGACCGCGCGGGCGTCACCGCGGGCGAGCCCGACGGCGCGGCCCGAGCCGAGGCTAGCGGCCACGGCGACGGCCACCACCACGACCTGCCCGCGGGCGTGCCACCCCTGTCGAGGGCGGGGATCGCCGCTCTCGCCACGACCGGTGGCCTGCTGCCGAGCCCCGCGGCGTTCCTCGTGCTCACCACCGCGCTGGCCCTCGGTCGCGGCGGCTACGGGCTCGCGCTCATCGCCGCCTTCGGGGTCGGCATGGCCCTCACCTTGACCGCGGTGGGCGTCGCCGCGATCACCGGCCGACGGCTGCTCGTCGACCGGGCGCCGCGGCACCGCGGCGTGCGGGTGGCCGCGGCGCTGCTGCCGCGGCTCAGCGCGGTGGGGATCCTCCTCGGCGGGGCCGTCATCGCCGGTGCGTCGCTGCGCTCCTGGTGGCTGCTCCACGTCGGCTAGCCGCCTCCTCGCTCGCGCGTGCGAGGGCGATGACGTCCCCCGCAGCCGGCCTCGTCAGCGGCGCGGCCCGGCGGGAAGCCCGTCCTCGCCGACGGGCCCGTCGACGCTCGCGGCCTCGTAGACCTCGGCGGTGGTGGGCCCGACCGGGTGCCAGTCGCAGCCGCTGCGGCAGCGCCGCAGGCAGGCGTCGGGCACCCGCCGCCGCGCGTCGAAGGGCAGCAGCTGCCCGCAGCAGCCGCACCGGTACGTCGTGTTCGCCTCGACCACTGCCGTCGTCGCCTCCCCCGTCTCCTGCGCCCACGCCTGAAACCCAGGGGTGAACACTAACCGCTGCCAACGCTCGCGTCCGGATCTGGGGCTGCAGTGACCTTGCGTGGCGGAGGACGCCCGGGCAGCGTGGCGGCCCTGCCGACTCGCGGCGCCGCGCTTGACGCCCTTCGCGGTCCTGCCGTCACGGAGGAACCCACCATGAGCGGTCCAACCGCCAGAGCCCACCCACCGCCCGGTCAGGACGGCCCCGCGAGGACCTTCGTGCTGCACGCCGCGCTGGTCGGCGCCACGCCGCCGGTGTGGCGGCGGCTGGCGGTGTCGTCGGGATTGCACCTCGACGAGCTCCACGCGGTGCTGCAGGCCGCGTTCGGGTGGGAGGACGACCACCTCTACCGGTTCCCCTCCGATCCCGACGACCCTTGGGGGCAGGCAGCCGCCCTGTGCCCGTTCGACGTCGGCGAATGGCAGACAGGTGCGCCTGCCGAGCAGGTGCGCCTCGAGGAGGTCCTCGCCGGCGAGGGCGAGCAGCTCGGCTACCTCTACGACTACGGCGACAACTGGGAGGTCGTGCTCACCCTCGAGGCGATCGAGGCCACCACCGGCGAGGAGCCGCCGGCGGTATGCCGCGACGGCGGCGGCGCCGAGCCGCCGGAGGACTGCGGTGGCGTGCCCGGCTACGAGGTCATCGCCGGCGCGCAGGACCCCTCACACCCCCAGCACGCCGAGCTGCTCGCCGAGTTCCGTCAGTGGTTCGGTGCCGAGGACGACCCCGCGCCCATCCGCCTCACGCCCTTCGACGTCGACACGGTGGGCGCCCGCCTCGCCGACCTCGATCTCGGCTCGCCAGCGCGACCGCAGGAGGTTCCCGTCGCGGTCGCCGACCTGCTCGCCGGTGTCGGACGCCACCCGGTGCGCCAACGGCTGCTGCACCTGCTCGCCGAGGCCGAGATCGACGCGCCGGTCGTCCTCGACCCCGACACGGCCGCCGCGATCGTCCGGCCCTACCAGTGGCTGCTCGAGCGGGTCGGTGAGGACGGCATCAAGCTCACGAAGGCCGGCTACCTGCCGCCGGCGCACGTCGAGGCGGCGATGCACGCGCTCGACCTGTGGGAGGAGTGGATCGGCGCCGGCAACCGTGAGGACCTCACCGCCCCCGTGCTCGACCTGCGCGAGTCGGCCCAGCAGCTCGGCCTGCTGCGCAAGTACCGCGGTCGGCTGCTGCGCACCAAGCGCGCCACCACAGCCGCAGCGGATCCCGCCGCACTCTGCCACCTGATCACCGAGCGCATGCCGCCTGCCAAGCGGGGGACCGCCAAGCATCGCGCAGGCGCCGTCGTGCTGCTCGCCCTCGCCGGGGGCGCCGCGTCGATCGACGACCTCGAGGCGCTCGTCGCCGAGGCGCTGGGCGCCGAGGGGTGGCGCCACACCGACGGCACACCGCTCGACGACTGGACGATCAGCGCGCTGCAGCACCCGACCACGAGCGTGCTGCTGCGCGTCGGCGCGATCGAGCGTCACCGCGGGTCGCTCGGCGGGCTCGTGCCCACCGCGCACGCCCGACCGTTCGCCCGCGCCGCGCTCGCGAGCACACCCCGCGTGACCGTGGCGCCCGACGGCTTGTGACCGTGGCCGCGTGGCGGTCCGAGGTCGTCCTCGCGATCGACGCCGGCTCCCTGGCGCTTGCCCGGGGCGAGGAGTACGCCGAGCGCGGTCTCGTCGAGATCGTCATCGCCGCGGACGAGCACGTCGCGGCCACCGCCGACGTGATCGGCAGTGCCTGCGGCTAGTCGGGCGTGGAGCGAGCCTGGATGGGAGCTGGGCAGCCGCCCCCGAAGGCCCTCGGCGTCCGGCGAGCCGGAGAGCGGGCCCTTGGCCGCCCCGGGCCAGGCCGTCTGCCTCCGGTCGTAGAGCCCGAGACGCCTGAGGATGGAGCCGGCGTCGCGGTCGCGCGCGCTCGACCCGGCAGGCACGGCTGGAGGCAGACGCTCCGCCGGCCCGCCCCGTTTGCGAGGAGGTCCGCAGCATGCCCGAGGCCGGTGGGGTGCAGGACGCCGGGCGGGGTCAGGCCCGGCCGGAGGATGTGGTCACGCCGACGTCGCCGTCTCAGCGCGAGCCGGTGCTCGACGTCCTGCGGGGGATCGCCTTGCTCGGCATCCTCCTCATCAACATCGAGTACATGCGCGGCAGCGGCTTCTACGCCGCCTTCGTCGGCGAGGCGCCGGCGACGACGCCTGCCGACGAGGTCGTCCAGTTCGGGATGGGGTGGCTTGCCGCCGGCAAGTTCCTGTCGATGTTCGCGATCCTCTTCGGGATCGGCGCAGCGATCATCGCCGAGCGGGCGGTGCGCGCGGGACGGTCGCCGCGACGCCTGCTCGCGCGCCGCTACGGCCTGCTCGCCGTTCTCGGCCTCGCGCACATGGTGCTGCTGTTCCCCGGTGACATCCTCTTCTTCTACGGGCTCACGGGGCTGGCCCTCCTCGCCTTCGTGAAGGTGCGCCCCAAGACCGCGCTGCGCTGGGGCGGAGGTCTCATCGCCGCGATGGCGCTGCTGTGGGGGGCCGGCACGGCACTGGCCACCTACGCCCCACAGCCGCCGGACGACCATCCCGCGGTCGTCGCGCAGCAGGCGTTCTTCGCCGACCTGCAGGCGCAGGCCGTGGCCGCCCACACCGAGGGCTCCTACCTCGACGTCGTCGCGGCCAACGCCATCGAGTCGTTCTTCCTGCAGACGGGCCAACTCGTCATGATCCCGTGGGTGCTCGGGCTGTTCCTCCTCGGCTTCGCCGTCGGTCGCGCCGGCATGCTCGCCGACCTCGCCGCCCACCAACCGCTGCTCCGCCGCGTCGCCGCGTGGGGACTCGGCTTCGGTCTGCCGGTCAATCTCGCCCTCGGCCCGATCGGGCCGCTGTGGGGCGGCGCGACGCTGCAGCAGGGCGCTGAGAACCCCGGGATGCTCATCGTCATCGCCGTCGTGCAGTTGCTCGGCGCACCGCTGCTCGCCTCGGGCTACCTCGCCGGGGCGGCGCTGCTCGCGCTGCGCTTCGGCGCGCCACGGCGACTCGCCGCCGTCGGCCGCATGGCCTTGAGCGCCTACCTCGCCCAGAGCGTCCTCGCCCTCATCGTCTTCGCCGGGTTCGGCCTCTACGAGACGCTCGGCAGCGCCGAGGCGCTGCTCGTCGTCGCCGGCGTCTGGGCGCTGCTGCTCATCATCTGCCCGCTGTGGCTGCGGCGCTTCCGCTACGGGCCGGTCGAATGGCTGTGGCGCAGCGCGACGTACGGCAAGCGCCAGGCCCTCCGGGCCGGCTGAGGACCCAGCTACCGCGGGCCGCTCGGCCATGGCGTCCAAGGCCCGCGCAGGGTTCGATCTCCCCATTCTC
>PWFH01000145.1 GCA_003553795.1 Egibacter sp.
GGCCGAGGGGCAGCCGCCGCCCTCCGCCGGTGACCGTGCGGTCGTCCTTGACGGAGCGGGTGATCCCGTCTGCGTGATCGAGACGACGCGCGTGGACGTGTGTCGCTTCGATGAGGTGGATGCCGAGTTCGCGTGGGTCGAGGGGGAGGGGGACCGTTCCCTGGGTCACTGGCGCGAGGTCCACCGCGAGGCGCTCGGCGCGACGTGCGATGCGCTCGGTGTGGCGTTCACGCCTGAGCTCGCGGTGGTGTGCGAGCGGTTCGAGGTCGCGTGGGCGCCGCCGCCGGAGCAGCTGACGTAGGTTGCCACGCCTGGGGCGAGGGGGCGGGGGCGCCGCGTCGTGGTGCCTTCAGCAGCAACGAGGGATCGCCTCCAGGCCGGCAGGCGCGGGTCTCGCCCACCCGACCGCAGTGCCACCGGACGCGTCATCCATTCATCCATCGCCGCGACGCCCTCCCCGGCGAGGGCCGTGTTGGCGCGGTCGGCTTTGGGATGGGGGACCGCATTGCCGTGCTCGCCTTGTGGACGGTCGGGTCCGTCCTCTGGGTTGGCGTAGCCCACTGTTCAGGGGCGACCGTAGGTCCTCACCCACCGGTCCAACGGTGGATCCAGGCCAAGAACGGGGCCACCGGGGTCGTTTCTGCCCAATCACAGTACGTCTCACGGATGATACACTGACTGGTATGAACGCACCGGACGTCAGCATCCGCGACCTCCGCAACCACGGCGGCGAGGTGGTCGATCGTGTCGCGGCCGGCGAGTGCCTTACCGTGACCCGGGCCGGCAAGCCCGTCGCTGAGCTGCGGCCCGTCGGGCGGCCTGCAGTGAAGGCCGAAGTGCTCCTGGCTCGGTGGCGGGCTCTGCCTCCGCTTGACCCCGTCCGGTTGATCGAGGATCTCGACGAGCTCCTGGATCCGACGCTGTGACGGCTCCCCAGCGGCTTGCGCGCGGCCTGCTGGATACGAGCACGCTCCTCCTGCTTCCGCAGCTTCCCGACGCGACAGCGCTTCCCGTTGAGCCCCTCATCTCGACCATCACGCTGGCGGAGTTGTCCGTGGGGCCACTCGTCGCAGGGACCGATGCTGAGCGCGCGGCCCGGCAGGCCCATCTGCAGCAGGCAGAGGCCGACTTCGATCCGCTGCCTTTCGACGCGGCCGCGGCGCGGGCCTTCGGGCAGGTGGCCGCCGCGCTGCGCCACGCCGGCCGCAAGCCCGCGGCGCGCTCCTACGACGCGATGATCGCTGCGGTGGCGATCGCTAACGCGCTGCCCCTCTTCACGAGCAACCCCGACGACTTCGTGGCCATCACGCAGCTCCGCGTCATGGAGGTCCCGCACCCCGCCGAGTGAGGCGCGTGCTGACCGAGCGGTGTGCCACCTCCTCGGAGGGCAGCCGCCCGAAAGCCGAGCCCGTCGACGGCTCCGCACACGAGGCGCAGCTTTCCGCGCTCGAGGTCCGACAGCGGGCCAATGCGCGACGCGGTGCCCCCCGGACGGTGCCCCCGGGCGGCGCGACCCGCTGCCTTGCCCCCTCGGGCTACGCGGCGGCCGGGGGCTTGCCGGCCCCACCGGCAGGCGGCATCCTCAACCACGCAGGAGCACCGACTCGAGGAGAACTCACGTTGCGTGACATCGCTCACGCGCGTGGGGCGGCGTCCACCGGGCAGGGGTCAAGTCCCCTTGCGGCACGCGCCAGCGCGGCGAGCTCCATAGGCGGGTCACCGGAGCAGGCCGCCGCCGGGTGACGCTCCACGTGCGGGTAGGGTGCGCTGGCGCGCGACCGTTTCGCCGAAGACGGCGGGGGGGGGCTGACGACGCCCGCATGCGTCAACGCTCCGACGAGGCCCTTCTGGAGCACGCGGTGGCCGGCGGCAGGGCGCTGCTGACCGCCAACGCGAGAGACGTCCTGCCGATCGTGCCCGGCATCGTCCGAGATGGTTGGGAGTGCGGGCTGACGTCGGTCCGCATGCCGTTCGAGAGCGGTCGAGCGCGTCGGGATCGGGGCGGCTACCCGAGGGGGGCGACGAGGTCGGGGAGCGCTCGGGCGAGCCGGTCGTCGGTCGTGACGAGGCGGGCCTCGAGCGCGTGAGTGGCGGCGACGTAGAGCGCGTCGCGCGCGGCGATGCTGTGTCGCATCGACCATGCGGCGGCCACGAGCGTGCCGGTGATCGGCAGGCGCTTGGCCGGCAGGGCGGCGAGGTTGGCCAGCAGGCGGCCGACTTCGTCGGCGTCGAGCTGCCCGCGGCGGTGGCTGCGCGCCAGCGCCGAGAACACCTCGGCGTCGAGATGGGCGACCGTGAACAGCGCTGCGGCATCGCGCCCAGCCAGTGTGGCGCGCACCTGGGTGCCTCGATCGCTGCGGATGAGCAGGTCAACGACCGCCGAGGCATCCAGCACGAGCGTCACGGCAGCTCGTCACGGGCGGCGCTGACGAGCTCGGCTCCGGACAGCCCGGGATGGCGTACAAGGTCTGCGGTGCGCTCGAGCCAGTCGTGCAACGAGGGCTGTGCTGCGTGTTCGTCGAGGAGGTTGGAAACGTAGGCTTGGACGCTTACCCCCGTCTGCGCTGCTCGGCGCTGCAGTTCCTTGTGGGTGTCGGGGTTGACGTCGCGGATGAGCAGGTCGGTCATCGGGCCGCCTCCCTCTGGTTGATATCGCCATGATATCAGCCAGCCTTCGTCGCACGTCGAGCGCGGTCGTCGGTTGCCGACGGTGAGGTGCTGGCCGACGGCGTAGGTGGCGTGGCGGCCCGTGCTGTTGGCGCAGGAGCACGCCGCAACGCCGCTCGTCTCCGGCGAGGACGGTGGGCTGCACCGTGCCGGGCGCGACGTCGATCAGGGCGGCCTCGCTGCTCTTGGTGCTCTCGGCGCGCAGCGTGGGGTGCCAGGTGGACTCGCCGAGGTCGTCGACGCTGGCGGCGCAGAGCTCGCCGACAGGTCGCGACCCGTGCACATCATGGCGAGGGACTGGAAGTGGTCCAGCAGGGTCCAACCCCATCCTCTGCGATCCGGACGAAACTGTCTCTGACCAGCGGGAATATCCGTCTGCACCGGGCTTGCTCCTGTCCGCTTCCTGGGCGTCGTGGCGTCGTCCGTTCCTCATGCGTCACTCATCAGCGTCGCCGGACCGGTCCACAGCTGGGCGGCGGAGATGGGCGCCGGCCGTTGCTCGCCCGTCGAGCGTCACTCGAAGAGGACAGCGATGTCGCGGTAGCCGCTCAGGACTCGCGCGACCTGCAGCGGCTGCGTGTCGGTTCGGTAGATCACCAGGTAGGAGCGGACGGTCCACACCCGCAGCGCCTCGTCGGCGAGGTCCTCACGGAGATGACCGAGTCCGGGATGCTCGGCAAGCCGGTGCATGGCATCACGCAGGTCCTGAAGGACCCGACGAGCCGCCGCGGGATCGTCGGCTGAGATGTACTCGTGGATGTCGCGGAGATCGCCCGCGGCCGCCTCGGAGAGGACGAACCGCGGCACCTTCAGCCTCGGTTCGCCGCGGGCGAGGCATCGAGGATCTCGTCGATCACCGCATCCCCGTCCTGAATCCGGCCCTGCTCGAGCGCGTCGAGGCCGGCTGCGACCTGTGTCCGCAACTCCGCGAGACGCACCCGCCGCAGCTCGTCATGGTCCTCGAGCAGCCGCAGCGCCTCCCGGACGACCTCGCTGGCCGAGGTGTAGCGGCCACTACGGACCCGCTCGTGGATGAACGCCTCGAGCTCCGGCGTCAACGACACGTTCACGACAAACCTCCTCGACCACGTGGCCCCACTAGCGTAGCGCCGATAACGAACTTGGCTATACCTCGCCATCGGTCGGCCGGAGCGACATGATGAGACCGCGCACGGCCCCGGGGCCATCACCGCCAACGATCGAGGTCCTCGCGCGCACCCGCGGCTCGTCGCGAAGACCGGGCCCCTGAGCGGCGATGGTCCGACCTCCCCAACCGCGTCGGGGGCGGCTCAGGCTCTAGGTTGCGCGACAGCGCGGCCGGGCTCCGGGACGGCCGGCGCTCGGAGGAAGGCGATGCCGGTGGCGTCCACCTCCGATTGCGGGGTGCACCTGCGCGACGTCCGGGATGATGATGACCTGGCGCTGTTCTTCGACCATCAGCGCGATGAACGAGCGACAGCGATGGCTGGCGTTGCGTCCCAGGAGCGCGAGCCCTTCGAAGCGCACTCGTCTCGGATCCTCGCCGACGCGTCCGTGGTCACGCGGACGACCACACTGGGCGATCGTCCCCTTGACGACGTCGTGAGCTGGGCCGAAGAAGGGCGGTGTCGTGAAGACGGCAGCGTCGGTGGTGCACGACGAGGCCGCGCCGCCCGAGAGGAACCCGGAGAACGGGGAGGGCTGTGGAGGCGTTCCTACGGGCCTATGCGCATGCCACCGGCATGCCCCCTCCGCGGGAGTCGTTCGCGTTCGGACTCGACGCGGAGACCGCCGACGAAC
>PWFH01000217.1 GCA_003553795.1 Egibacter sp.
CGCGGCCTCGAGCCGGTCGGCGAGCTCCTCCCAGAGCTCGGGCAGGTCGGTGACGTCGGCGGCGGCGTAGGCGCGCATCGCGGCGTCGAGCGGGCGCGCCTCCCAGTCGGCGCGCTGCATGCGCTCCTTCTCGCCGTTGCCGTCGAGGCCGAGCACCTCGGCGAGCAGCGGCTCGAGGCCGGTCGGCAGCCCGAGCAGGGCCGCGGCCACGGCGGTGTCCTCGACGCGGGAGGGCGCGACGCCGGCGGCGGCGAGGGGCACGAGGTCGTTCTCCATCGCGTGGAGGACGACGACGCGCTCGCGCAGGAAGGCGTCGAGGACGGAGAGGTCGTCGATCGCGAGCGGGTCGACGAGGACCGCGGCACCGTGGCCGCCGACCTGGATGAGCGCCGCGCGGCGGAAGTAGCGGTCGGCGTCGGCCCGCTCGACGTCGACGCCGATGGGGTCGAGGTCGGCGAGGTCCGCGAGGTGCGCGGCGAGGGCGCCGGGGTCGGTGAGCAGTGGTGGGGCGTCGATCATCGTCTCGCGGCTCGGGTGGATGGCTCGCGTCGTCGTGGGCAGGATACGCCCGAGCCCCGCCGTCGCGAGCGCGACGGCGCCCGATGACCGCGGCCCGCCGCGCCGCGAGGAGGCGACCGCGCCGATGCGACCACCCGGCCTCATGGCCGTCCACGCCCACCCCGACGACGAGGCCATCAGCACCGGCGGCGTGCTCGCCGCCGCTGCCGAGCGCGGTGCGCGCACCGCGGTGGTGACGTGCACCGGCGGGGAGCGCGGCGAGATCGTCGGTGAGGGCATGGACCCCGACGAGGTCCGCCCGCGCCTGGCCGAGGTCCGTCGCGCCGAGCTCGAGCGCGCCCTCGACCGCCTCGGCGCCGGGCCGCCGCGGCTGCTCGGCTACGTGGACTCGGGGATGATGGGCACCGCCGACAACGACGACCCGCGGTCGTTCTGGCGCGCCGACGTCGACGAGGCCGTCGGCCGGCTCGTCGCCGAGGTGCGCGCCTTCGAGCCCGACGTGCTCGTGACCTACGACGCCTACGGCGGCTACGGCCACCCCGACCACATCCAGGCCCACCGCATCGCCCTGCTCGCCGCCGAGGCCGCGGCCTGCGCGCCCCTCTACCCCGAGGCGGGCCCGCCGTGGCGCGTGGCGAAGGTCTACCTCTCGACGCTGCCCAAGCGCGCGATCCTCGAGGGCGCGAGGGCGTTGGCCGCCCGGGGCCTGCCCTCGCCCTTCGGGGTGCCAGAGCGCGTCGAGGACGTGCCGATGGGCGTCGCCGACGAGGAGATCACCGCCGCGGTCGACGTCGGCACCTGGCTCGAGGCGAAGTGGGCGGCGCTGCAGGAGCACCGCTCGCAGCTCGGGGCCGACTCGTTCTTCCTCAACGTGCCCGCCGACCTCCGTGAGGCGGTCTTCGGCACGGAGTGGTTCGTGCGCCACCGCAGCGACGTGGCCACCGCACCGTTCGAGCGCGACCTCCTCGAGGGGCTGGCATGATCGACCCACAGGACTTCAAGGCCACCGTCGGGCGCTTCGCCACCGGCGTGACCGTCGTGACGACGGCGAGCCCGAGCATGCTCCACGGCATGACGGCCAACGCCTTCACCTCGGTCTCGCTCGACCCTCCGCTCGTGCTCGTCTGCGTCGCCCGCCGCGCGTGGATGCACGACCTGCTCCTCAGCGCCGGGTCCTTCGCGGTGAACGTCCTCGCCGAGGAGCAGGCGGCGACCGCGACGTGGTTCGCCCGCCCCGACCGGCCCTTCGGCGCCGAGCAGTTCGCCCGCGTCGGCTGGAGGCCCGCCGCGCGCAGCCGCGCGCCGCTGCTCGACGGCGCGGTGGCCCACCTCGACTGTGACCTCCACGAGGCCCTGCCCGGCGGCGACCACAGCGTGGTCCTCGGCGAGGTCACGCGCCTCGACCGTCCGGTCGACGCTCCGCCGCTGCTCTACTACGAGGGCCGCTACGGCCGCTGGGAGCCGACCCCGGGCTGAGGGCCCGCCTCGCGTCCGCCGCTCGCGGTGGGCAGGCGCAGTCGCACCCTCGCCCCGCCGAGTGGCGCCTCGTCGATCGCGAGCGACCCGCCGTGGGCGCGGGCGATCGCGGTGACGATCGCGAGCCCGAGCCCGGAGCCCTCGCCGACGGCGTCGCGCCCGCGCGCGAAGCGCTCGAGGACGCGCTCGCGCTCGGCGGGCGCGATGCCGGGGCCGTCGTCGTCGACGTCGAGGGTGACCCACCCCGGCTCGACGTCGAGACCGACCGCGACCCGCGCCCCGCCGTGCAGCGCGGCGTTGGCGAGGAGGTTGTCGACGGCGATGCGCAGGCCGTCGGCAGAGCCCCGCACCGGGGCGTGCTCGGCCCCCTCGAGGCCGAAGGCCGTGGCGGGCTGGCGGTCGGCGGCCGCGGCGACCGCCGCGTCGGTGACCTCGGCGAGGTCGACGTCGTCGGAGGCGGCGGTCGCGTCGGCGCGGGCGAGGGCCTGCAGCGCGTCGAGGAGCCCCACGAGGCGGCGCTGCTCGGCGCCGGCGGCCGCGAGCGCCTCGGCGCGCGGCTCGTCGGCGAGGTCGGGGTTGCGGGCGAGCGCGTCGAGGTTGGCTCCGAGGCTCGTCAGCGGGGTGCGCAGCTCATGGCCGGCGTCGGCGGCGAAGCGCCGCGCGGAGTCGAGCGCCTCGCCGGTGGCGGCCCGGGCCTGCTCGAGGCGGGCGAGCATCGCGTCGAAGGCCTCGCCGACGGCGCGGACCTCGGCGGGCTCGCCGGCCTCGGCGCCGACCCGCTCGGAGAGGTCCCCGGTCTCGGCGACCTGTCCGGCGGTGTCGCGCAGCCGCGCGAGCGGCGCGAGCGCGAGGCCGCTGAGCGCCCACGCCGCCCCGCCGGCGAGGGCCACCGCGAGCGCACCGACGAGCAGGGTGCGCCAGCGCAGCGTCGACAGCCGGTCCTCGAGCAGCGCGAGCGGGGCGGCGACCTGCACCGCCCGGCCGTCGTCGCGGGCGACGTAGGAGCGCCACGGCTGGCCCTGCGCGTCGGTGAGGTCGGCGAGCCCTGGCTCCTCGGGGGTCGGCAGGCCCGCCCCGAGCGCGCTGCCGGCCTCGTGGACGACCTCGCCGTCCTCGAGGACGCGCAGCAGCTCGGGCTCGCCGTCGACGAGTCGCCCGAGGCGGCCGACCGCGCCGCCGGGGCGCCCCTCGGCCATGCGCCCGTGCCCGCGATCGGCGAGGTCGGCGGCCTCGGCGGCCCGGTCGGCGAGGCGGCCGTCGAGGTCGGCGCGCTCGGTCGCCGCGAAGCCCTCGCTGAGGATCGTGCCGGTCGCGAGGACGGCCACGGCCACGAGCGCTGCGGTGGCGAGCGCGACCCGGCCGCGCAGCGTGCCCGTCACGGTGCCGCCCGCAGGACGAACCCGGCGCCGCGCACGGTGTGGAGCATCCGTCGCTCCCCGCCCGCCTCGAGCTTGCGCCGCAGGTAGCCGACGAAGACGTCGACGACGTTGGTCTCGGTCGGGAAGTCGTAGCCCCAGACGCGCTCGAGCAGCTGCCCGCGCGACAGGACGATGCCGGGGTGGCGCGCGAGGCACTCGAGGAGCTCGAACTCCCGGGCGGTGAGCTCGAGGGGCCGGTCACCGCGGCGCACCTGCCGGCGGGCGGGGTCGAGCGTGAGGTCGCCGACCGACAGCGGCACGTCGGTGGCCGCCGGCCGCCGGCGCAGCAGCGCGTGGAGCCGCGCGACGAGCTCGGCGAGGGCGAAGGGCTTGACGAGGTAGTCGTCGGCGCCGGCCTGCAGCGCCTCGACGCGGTCGGCGACCTCGTCGCGCGCCGACAGCACGAGCACCGGCACGTCGAGGCCATCGCCGCGGGCGCGTCGCAGGACGTCGATGCCGTCGAGGTCGGGCATCGCGAGGTCGAGCACGACGACGTCGGGCGTTCTCGACGCGAGGGCCGCGAGCCCTGCCTCGCCGTCGGCGGCCGTGGCGACGTCGAAGCCCTCGGGCCGCAGCGCCCGGTCGAGCGCGGAGCGGATCGCCTCGTCGTCGTCGACGACGAGCAGGCGTGGCGGGGCGGTCATGCCCCGAGCATTCCCGCTGCGGCGCCCTGCCGCCACTGGGCCGTCGCGTCGGGACGGCCCAGTGGCGGCAGGGGCCCGGGCCTCAGCGCTCCTCGCCGGCGGCCAGGGGGCAGGTGCCGTCGGCCCGGCGCTCCTCGCGCCCGGCATCGCGTTGGCCCCGTTGCTCGTCGCGCTCGGCGTGGCGCTCCTCGCGCTGCGCTGGGCCGTCGCCGTGGCCGCTGCCACCCTCGGCGCGTCGGTCGTCGCGCTCGGCGTGGCGCTGGCCGCGCTCGGCGTCGCGCTCGGCCCGACGCTGCTCGCAGGCCTCGGTCCAGCCCTCCTCGCAGACCTCGGGCCGCTCGCGGTCCTCGCCGGCGCGCAGCTGCGCCCGTTGGGCCTCGGCCTGCGGTGGCGCCTCGGCCTGCGGTGGCGCCTCGGCCTGCGGCGGCGCCCCGGCGTCGTCCTCGGCGAGCACCGGCGCGGCGAGCGCGAGCCCGAGCGCGAGCGCACCGGCGCCTGCGAGGGCTCCCAGTCGTGTGAGGGTGCGTGGCATCGTCGTCCTCCGTCCGCCGGTCCGGGCCGGCCTCGATCGTCGTGCCCACAGCATCGGCGCGCGAGTGAAGACGACGCTGAGCGCAGCCTAAGAGCAGCGTGAGAATCCGCCGCTCAGCCGGTGCCGAAGAGCCGGTCGCCGAAGTCGCCGAGCCCGGGGACGATGTAGCCGACGTCGTTGAGGCGCTCGTCGAGCGCCGCGGTGACGATCGCGACGTCGGGGTGCTCGGCGGCGAGCCGCGCCACGCCCTCGGGGGCGGCGACGACGCACACGAGCTGGATCGCCGTCGCCCCGCGCTCCTTGAGCAGCGACGCGGCGAAGGCCGCCGAGCCCCCGGTCGCGAGCATCGGATCGAGTAGGAGCACCGAGCGGCCGTCGAGCGGGGGGACCTTGAGGTAGTAGGAGACCGGCTGCAGCGTCGCCTCGTCGCGCTCGAGCCCGGCGTAGCCGACGCCGACGTCGGGCAACAGCTCGGTGGCGGCCTCGAGCAGGCCCAGGCCGGCGCGCAGGATGGGCACGGCGACGACGCCGCCGCGGAGCACCCGCGCGGAGGTCTCCTCGATCGGCGTCGCCACCGAGGTCGTCACCGTCGGCAGGTCACGGGTCGCCTCGAGGATGAGCACCGTCGACAGCCGCCGCGCGAGGTGACGGAAGCGCTCCGGCTCGGTGCGCTCGTCGCGCAGGCCCGTGAGCAGGTGCGCGGCGAGGGGGTGGTCGACGATCGTCAGCGGTGGCGATGGGCGCTCCATGGTGGCGCATCGTAGCCGCTGCCAGGACCGTCGTACGATCGCGCTCGGAGGCCTGCGTCGACTACACTCGCCCCAGCGCAGCACCGAGCACCGCAACCGCAGCAGGCCAGGCGACGTCTTCCCCTCCTCGTGAGCGCTGCCCCCTGCGACCCATGGCTGCCCGACCACCCAGGAGGTAGGCCCACGATGTCACGAACGCGATGGATGACCCTTCTCGCGCTCCTGCTCGCCCTCGCCCTCGCCGTCGCGGCGTGCGCGGAGGACGAGCCCGCCGAGGAGCCCGACGACGACCCCGAGGACGACACCGAGGAGGTCGACGAGCCCGACGACGACGAGGACGAGGAGGCCGCCGAGGAGCCCGAGGACGACGCCGTCGACGCCGACGACGTCATCGACGAGGAGATCGGCGTCTCCCTCGACGACCTCTGCGAGCAGAACAGCGACGTCGAGGCCCCCGAGGGCTTCCGCATCGGCCTCATCACCGACATCGGCTCGATCGACGACGGCACCTTCAACACCCTCGCCTTCCGGGGGGTCAGCGCGATCGAGGACTGCTTCGACGTCGAGCTCGACCTCATCGAGACGCAGTCGGAGGCCGAGCTCGAGCAGAACATCGACGCGATGCTCGAGAACGACCCCGACGTCGTCGTGACCAACGGCTTCCTCATCGAGGACGCCACCGCCGCGGCGGCCGAGGCCAACCCCGACGTCGACTGGATCGGCGTCGACCAGTTCCAGGAGGAGTTCCCCGAGAACTACGTCGGCATCCAGGCACGCGAGGACCAGGGCGGCTACCTCGCCGGCACCGCGGCGGGCCTGCTCACCGAGTCCAACGTCATCGGCGTCATCGGTGGCCCGGAGTCGGTGCCCCCGATCCCGCGCTTCGCCAACGCCTACCAGGTCGCCGCCGAGCGGGCCAACCCCGACGTCACCACCCAGATCGTCTACCACGACTCCTTCACCGACCCCGCCGCGGGCGCCTCGACGGCCACGGCGATGATCGGCGAGGGCGCCGACGTGATCATGGGCGCCGGCGGCGCGACCGGCTCCGGCGGCATCCGTGAGGCGGCGGACGCCGGCTCATGGGTCATCGGCGTCGACGTCGACGAGTACTTCACGACCTTCGGTGAAGGCGAGACCCCCGGCGCCGACCGGCTCGTCACGAGCTCGCTGAAGCGCATCGACGTCGGCATCTTCGAGCTCGCCGTCGAGGCGATCGACGACAGCTTCGACGGGCGGCTCTACACGCTGACCGTCGGCAACGGCGGCATCGCCTACAGCCCGACCCACGACGCCGACATCCCCGACGAGGTCCTCGACGCGCTCGAGGAGGCGCTCGAGAACCTCTCCGACGACGACTACGACACCGGCGTCGACCCCGTCACCGGCGAGCTCCTCGAGTAGCCCGCCAGCCGACCGTCTACCATGCGGTGGCGCCGGGGCCTGCGTCCCGGCGCCACCCGCATGTTGGAGGACCCTCCCGTGGTCGAGGCTGCCCCTGCTGCCCGGCGCCCGGTCGTGCTCGAGGCGCGCGGGATCACGAAGCGCTTCCCTGGCGTCGTCGCCAACGACGGCATCGACTTCGCGCTGCGCGAAGGCGAGATCCACTGCCTGCTCGGCGAGAACGGCGCCGGCAAGTCCACCCTCGTCAACGTCGTCTTCGGCCTCTACGAGGCCGACGAGGGCGAGCTGCTCGTCCGCGGGGAGCCGGCGCGCTTCCGCTCCTCGGCCGACGCGATCGCCGCGGGCATCGGCATGGTCCACCAGCCCTTCCAGCTCATCCCCGTGCTCACCGTCTGGGAGAACGTCGTCCTCGGCGCCGAGCTCACACGGGGCCCGCTGCTCGACCGCGCCGCCGCGCGCGAGCGCGTCGCCGAGCTCAGCGAGCGCTACGGCCTCGCCGTCGACCCCGACGCCCGCACCGGGGACCTCTCCGTCGGCGCCCAGCAGCGCGTCGAGCTCCTCAAGGCCCTCTACCGCGAGGCCGACATCCTCATCCTCGACGAGCCCACCGCGGTGCTCACGCCCCAGGAGGTCGACGGCTTCTTCGAGGTCGTGCGCAGCCTCCTCGACCGCGGGATCTCGATCGTCTTCATCACCCACAAGCTCCGCGAGGTCCTCGCCGTCGCCGACGAGATCACCGTGCTGCGCGGAGGGCGGGTCGCCGGCGCCGCCGACCCGGCCACGGCCACCCAGGCCTCGCTCGCCGGGCTCATGGTCGGCCGCGAGGTGGTCTTCGGCGTCGACAAGTCCCCGGCCAGCCCCGGCGAGGTCGTGCTGGCGACCGAGGGGCTGACGGTCACCGACGAGCGTGGTGTGGCGATGGTGCGCGGCCTCGACCTCGAGGTCCGCGCCGGTGAGATCCTCGGCATCGCCGGCGTCGAGGGCAACGGCCAGCGCGAGCTCGTCGAGGCGTTGACCGGGATCCGCCAGCCACTGTCGGGGCGCATCACGATCTCTGGTCGCGACATGACCCGGGCCACCCCGCGGCGGATCGCCGACGCCGGCGTCGGCCACGTGCCCGAGGACCGCGGCAAGGACGGGCTCGTCGCGAGCTACCCCCTCGACGACAACCTCGTCCTCAACGGCTACCACCGCCAGCCCTTCAGCCGGCGCTTCGTCATGCGGCGCGGGCCCATCCGGGAGCACGCCGAGCGCCTCATCGCCGACTACGACGTGCGCACCCCCTCGGCGGCGGTGCCGGCGGGCACGCTGTCGGGCGGCAACCAGCAGAAGCTCGTCATCGCCCGCGAGCTCTCCCGCGACCTCGACCTCCTCGTCGTCGCCCAGCCCACGCGCGGCCTCGACGTCGGCTCGATCGAGTTCATCCACCGTCAGCTCGTCGCCAAGCGCGACGCCGGCGTCGCGGTGCTGCTCGTCAGCGCCGAGCTCGACGAGATCCTCAACCTCGCCGACCGCATCGGGGTGCTCTACCGCGGGCGCTTCGCCGACGTCGTCGACCGCACCGAGGCCACCCGCGAGAGCCTCGGACTGCTCATGGCCGGTGCGCGCACCACCGAGGAGGTCGCCTGATGTCGCAGGCTCCACGCCAGGGCGAGCAGCCGCCGGAGGGCCGCGGGCCCGCCGATGAGCGCCGCGGTGCGGCGGCGCTGCTCGAGACCTACCACCGGCTCGCGCCGGTCACCGTCCCCCTCTACGCGCTGCTGCTCGCGCTGCTCGTCGGCGCGGGCGTCATGCTCATCGCCGGCGCGAACCCCTTCGAGGCCTACGGGGCCCTCTTCGCCGGGGCGTTCGGCAACCCCGAGCGGCTCGTCCGCACGCTCGTGCGCTCCACCCCCTACGTCGTGGCCGGCATCGCCGTGGCGCTCGCCTACCGGGCGGGGCTCTTCAACATCGGTGTCGAGGGCCAGCTCCTCATCGGCGGGCTCACCGGGGTGTGGGTCGGCACGATGAGCGCCCTGGCCGGCACCCCCGCGGTGCTCTACGTGCCGCTCGTCCTGCTGGCCGGCGCGCTTGGCGGTGCGCTGTGGGCCGGCATCCCCGGCGTCCTCAAGGCCCGCACCGGCGCCCACGAGGTCATCGTCACGATCATGCTCAACGCGATCGCGCTGCGCATGGTCGACTGGGTCGTGACCTCGCGGGAGCCCAAGATCCTCCTCGACCCCGACGCCTCGACCCCCCGCACGCCCGACATCGTGCCGGCGGGGCAGCTGCCCGACCTCGTGCCGGGCACGGCGATCCCCGTCGGCCTCCTCCTCGCCGTCGCGATCGCCGCGGGCGCCTGGTACCTCGTCTCGCGCTCCACGCTCGGCTTCCAGATCCGCACCGTGGGAACGAACCCCTCCGCGGCGCGCTACGCGGGGATGAGCGTCCCGCGCATCATCATCGTGTCGATGCTCATCTCCGGTGCGGTGGCCGGCATCGGGGGGATCATCGCCGTCAACGCCGGTGACAGCGCCCACCTCACCCCCGGGCTGCTGCGCAACGTCGGCTTCGACGGCATCGCGATCGCGCTCATCGCGCGTGGCAACCCCCTCGCGGTCATCCCCGCCGCCCTGCTCTGGGGCAGCCTGCTGTCCGGCGCACCCCTCATGCAGGTCCAGGCCGACCTCTCGATCGACCTCGTCCGTGTCGTGCAGGCCAGCGTCATCCTCTTCGTCGCCGGCGACATGATCGTGCGGACCCTCTTCAGGATCAGACCGGAGCGTGGCGCGGGCGGCAGCCCGACGCCCGCGGCGACCGGTTGGGGGGCGCAGACCTGATGGCCCAGGACACCGCCCCGCCCCGCGCCGAGGAGCACGAGCCCGAGGTCGCCGTCGACACCGCCCGCGGCGGCCTCACCGGCCTGTCGCGCCTCGAGATCATCGGCGGGCTCTACCTCCTCGTCGGCGTCGCGCTGGCCTGGCTCGGCGTGGGCCTGCCGGCCGACGCGATCGCCCTGCAGTTCGGGGTGGGCGAGATCGCCCCGAGCCTCGATCTCAACCCAGCGGTCTCGGTGCCCGTGCTCGCCGGGCTCATCGCCGCCTCCGGCCTGGTCGGCATCCTCGACCGTCGCCTGCCGCGCCTGGCGGTGCCCGCGCTCGTCGCCGGGACGGTCCTCGTCGTGCCGCTCGTCCTCATCGCGACGCTGTCGCAGTCGGGCGTGCCGCAGACCAACGTCATCACCCTGCTCGGCGAGTCGCTGCGGCTGGCGACGCCGATCGCGCTCGGCGCGCTCGCGGGGCTGTTCTGCGAGCGCGCGGGCATCATCAACATCGGCATCGAGGGGATGATGCTCGCCGGCGCGGGCATCGGCTTCGTCTTCTACGGCCTCGTCGGGCAGGCCGCGGGCGGCTGGCCGCTCTACGCCGCCGTCGTCGTCGCCGTCGCCACCGGCGCGATGATGGCCGCGCTCCACGCGCTGATGACGATCACCTTCCGGGTCGACCAGATCGTCTCCGGGGTGGCGATCAACCTCCTCGCGATCGGGATCACGAGCTTCCTGCGCCGCCAGGTCATCATCCCCGAGGGCCTCGGGGGCGGGGTGACGCTGCCGACGATCGACCTGCCCGGGCTGTCGTCGCTGCCGGTCCTCGGCCAGCTGTTCACCGGTCGGCCGATCTTCCTGTCGATGTTCGTGATCTTCGTCCTCGTCCAGGTCACGCTCTTCCGCTCGGCCTGGGGCCTGCGGGTGCGCTCGGTCGGGGAGAACGCCCACGCGAGCGAGACCCTCGGCATCGACGTCGTCAAGACGCGCTATCAGGCGGTCATCATCGGCGGGATGCTCGCCGGGCTCGGCGGGGCATGGTTCTCCCTCGAGACCGTCGGGACCTTCGACGACGTCATGACCAACGGCAAGGGCTTCATCGCCCTTGCCGCGCTCATCTTCGGCAAGTGGCGGCCGTGGCCGGCCTTCGGCGGGGCGGTGCTCTTCGGCTTCAGCGAGGCCTTCGGCGCGCGTCTGCAGCTGCTCGGCGCCGAGGTCGCCGGCTACCCGATCCCGGCGCAGTTCCTGCAGTCGCTGCCCTTCGTCGTGACGATCATCGTCCTCGCCGGGGCCATCGGCCGCGCGGTCCCACCCGCCAACGTCGGCAAGCCCTACGAGCGCTCCCGCTGAGCCACCTCGGCGCTAGCATGCGTCGCTGAGATCGGCAGCGACCGACGAGGCGAGGAGCGGGCCGTGCGACGAGCGAAGATCGTGGCGACGCTGGGGCCGTCGCTCGACGACCGTGACACCCTGCGGGCCGCCCTCGAGGCCGGCATCGACGTCGTGCGGCTGAACTTCAGCCACGGCACCCACGACGACCACGTCCGTCGTCTCGAGATGGTGCGCGAGCTCGCCGTGGAGCTCGGCCGCAACATCGGCAGCCTCGCCGACCTGCAGGGGCCGAAGATCCGCCTCGGGACGCTGCCGCCCGAGGGTCTCGAGCTCGTGACCGGCAGCGAGGTCTTCCTCCAGCCGGGTGCCGAGGAGCTCGCGTCCTACGAGAGCGGGGGCCAGGTCGCGCTGCCGGTCGTCTACGAGGCGCTCGCCGACGACGTCGACGAGGGCGCGCTCATCCTCGTCGCCGACGGCTCCATCCGCCTGCTCGTCACCCGCGTCGCCGACGGCGGGGTGTGGGCGCGCGTCATCGCCGGGGGGCAGGCGAGCTCGAAGAAGGGCGTGAACCTGCCCGGCGTCGAGGTGAGCGCGGCGAGCCTCACCGAGAAGGACGTCGAGGACCTCGGCGCCGCCGTCGACATGGGCGTCGACTGGCTCGCGCTGTCGTTCGTGCGCAAGCCCGAGGACCCCGAGACCGCCCGCAGGCTCGTTGGCGAGCTCGACGGCGACACCCCGATCGTCTCGAAGCTCGAGCGCCCCGAGGCCGTCGAGCGCCTCGGCGAGCTCGTCGAGGCCAGCGACGCGGTCATGGTCGCCCGCGGCGACCTCGGCGTCGAGATCGGCCCCGAGCGGGTCCCCGCCATCCAGAAGGAGATCATCTACCGCGCCAACGCCGCGGCCAAGCCGGTCATCACCGCCACGGAGATGCTAGAGAGCATGATCACCTCCCCGCGGGCCACGCGCGCGGAGGCCTCCGACGTCGCCAACGCGATCTTCGACGGCACCGACGCGGTCATGCTCTCCGGCGAGACCGCCGCGGGGCGCTACCCCGTCGAGGCGGTCCGCACGATGGCGCAGATCATCGAGGTCGCCGAGTCCTCGCCCCACCTCGTGCATCCGCGGCCGGAGTGGCGCGGGCCCAACACCGAGACCAAGGTCGCCCGGGTCGTCGCCGAGGCGGCGGTGCAGGTCGCCAGCGACGTCGGTGCCCGGGCGATCGTCGTCTACTCGATCAGCGGCGCGTCGATCCAGGTCGTGAGCACGTTCCGCCCGCCGTCACCGCTGCTCGGGCTCACCCCGGTGGAGTCGACGCGGGCGCGCACCGCCCTGATGTGGGGCGCGGAGGCCGCCCTCGTGCCGCTCAAGGAGCAGCAGGCCGACCTCTTCGCCACCGCCGAGCGGGTGCTGCTCGACGGCAAGTGGGTGCAGCACGGCGACAAGGTCGTCATCGTGTCGGGCCGTCCCGGCGGCGCCGGCAGCACGAACCGCATCATGGTCCACCGCATCGGCGATCCCGTGCAGGTCTAGGAGGCCTCCATGCGCATGGTCGTCATCGGCGGCGACGCCGCCGGCATCACCGCCGCGAGCCACGTGCGCCGCGCACGCCCCGACGCCGAGATCGTCGTGCTCGAGCGCACCCCGTACACGTCGTACTCGATGTGCGGCATCCCCGCCTACATCGGCGAGGAGATCGCCACCGCCGCCGACCTCGTCGTGCGCTGGCCCGAGCAGCTGCGCCAGGCCGGGATCGACGTCCGCACCGGCGTGGAGGCCGTCGCCGTCGACGCCGAGGCCCGCACCGTGGCGACCCGCGACGTCGCGACCGGTGCGGCGGCCTCCGAGGCCTACGACGTCCTCCTGCTCGCCAACGGCGCGCACCCCGCGCTGCCGCCGCTGCCCGGCGTCGAGCACGCCCAGGTCGTCCATACCCTCGACGAGGGCGAGGCGCTGCGCACGCGCCTCGACGCCGGCGGACCCGACCAGCGCGTCGTCGTCGTCGGCGCGGGCTACATCGGCCTCGAGCTCGCCGAGGCGCTCGTCCACCGGGGCCTCGACGCCCGCCTCGTCGACCTCGCCGAGCAGGTCATGCCGAGCCTCGACCCGCCGATCGCCGCGCGCGTCGCCGAGGCACTGGAGCAGCACGGCGTGGCCCTGCACCTCGGCGAGGGCCTCGTCGAGGTGCGCCTCGCCGACGACGGCAGCCGTGAGGTCGTCACGACGGCCGGCCGCTACCCCGCCGACACCGTCGTGCTCGCGCTCGGGGCGGCGCCCAACGTCGAGCTCGCGGCGTCGGCGGGATGTGCGCTCGGCGACAGCGGGGCGGTGGCTGTCGACGGGCGCATGCGCACGTCGGTGCCGGGGATCTGGGCGGCCGGCGACGTCGTCGAGTCCCGCCACCTCGTCACCGGCCGGGGTGTGAACATCCAGCTCGGCACCCACGCGAACAAGCAGGGCAAGGTCGCCGGCATCGACATCGCGAGTCAGCCGGGCGATGGTGCGGCGACGTTCCCCGGCGTCGTCGGCACGGCGATCACGAAGGTCTGCGCCACCGAGGTCGCCCGCACCGGCGTGAGCGCCGCCGAGGCCGAGGCCGCCGGGCTCGAGGCCGCCGAGGTGCGCTTCGAGGGCACCGCGAAGGCCGGCTACATGCCCGATCCCGGCCATGTCGAGGTCGTCATGCGCGCCGAGGTCGGCAGCGGGCGCATCGTCGGCTGTCAGCTCGTCGGCGGCCCCGGCGTCGGCAAGCGCATCGACGTCGCCGCGACGTGGGTGCAGCTCGGCGTGAGCGCGCCGCAGGCGCAGTTCCTCGACCTGTCCTACGCGCCGCCGTTCGGTGGGGTCTGGGACGTCCTCGCTGTCGGCGCGCGCAAGCTCACCAAGGAGCTCGGGCTCGACCCCCAGCTCTAGCGGGCCCTCCGGCGGGCCGTGCTCACGGTCCCGCCGCCGTGGGCCTCGCCGGCGCGGCCCCGTGGCTCGCGGCGGCGCTCAGCGGTCCTCTGCGAGGTGGCCGGGCGTGGCGCCCGCGACCTTGCGCAGCAGGGTGACGAGGGTCGCGAGCTCGTCGTCGGAGAGCGCGGCGAAGACGGCGTTCTGGCGCGCGTAGTGCTCGGGGTAGTGCGCCTCGAGCAGTGCGACGGCCTCCTCGGTGAGCCCGACGCGGATGCGGCGGCGGTCGAGGGGGTGGCGGCGCCGCTCGACGAGGCCCTTGCGCTCGAGGGTGTCGATGAGCCCGGTCACCGATGGGCGGCTGAGCAGCAGGCGCTCGGCGAGCTCGCAGGGCTCGAGCTCGCGGCCGGGGGTGTTGCGCAGCGCCTGGAGGACGTTGAAGCCGCTGGGGGAGAGGTTGACGGCGCGCAGCTCGTCTGCCTGGTCGGCCAGCGCTGCGCTCGAGGCGCGCAGCAGCCAGATGAGCGCCTGGATGACGAGCGGGGTCGCGTCGGGGTGGGTGGCCTCCTGCAGCGCGAGGCGCTCGAGCTCGAGGGCGGGGGTGTCGGGGGCGACCGGCTTGCGGGGTGTGGCCCCAGCCTCTGGGGTCGTCTCGTCCACGCCCACGCTCCTGTGCTCGACCGCCCGAAGTGTAGCGGCGGGCCTCACCGCGGCCGACGTCGCGGCGGCGGTGGCGGGACGGTGCGACCTGCGACGAGGTCGCCCTCGTCGATGACCGCATGGCTGCCGTCGCGGCGCTCGATGGTGAGCACCCCCTCGCGCCAGTCGCGCAGCCAGCCGACGGCCTCGCTCTCAGTGGGCGCCCCGGCCTCGGGCTCGGGCAGCCGGAAGCGCACGCTCACGCGCTCGCCGACGTCGTCGGGGCCGATGCGCACGACCATCCGCGGCCGGCCGCGGGCGAGGGGCCGTCGCCGTGGGGCGTCACCGCTGCCGCCGGTGGACGCCGCCGGGTCCTGCTGCCCGCCGCCGGTGGGCTCCCCGCTCATGCCGAGGCCTCCCGGCGGGCGGGCAGGGCGGCGGCGACGTCGGCGAGGACGCCGCCTGCACGGGCGCGCACGCGGACCTCGGCGAGGTCGTCGAGTGGGGTGGGCTCGGCGTTGACGATCGCGAGCGGCACGCCGGCGCGGTGGGCCCGGCGGGGCAGGCTCGCCGCGGGCTCGACCGAGAGGCTCGAGCCGATGACGAGGACGACGTCGGCCCGCTCGACCAAGGCGCTCGCCTCCTCGAGCACGCCGGGCCAGAGGTTCTGCCCGAAGCTCACCGTCGTCGTCTTGACGATCCCCCCGCAGGATGGGCAGCGCGGGTCGGCCTCGCCGGCGTCGAGGCGGGCGAAGGCCCAGGCGTGCGAGGCGGTGAAGCCGCAGCCCTGCGGGGTGCCGGCGCGGGGCGCGGTGCCGATGCAGGTCACTCGCCGGGTCGAGCCGTGGAGCTCGACGACGGTCCGCGAGCCAGCGTCGGCGTGGAGCCCGTCGACGTTCTGGGTGACGATCCCCGCGAGGTGGCCTTCGGCCTCGAGGTCGGCGAGGGCGAAATGGCCGAGGTTGGGCCGCGGCGGGTCCTGCCAGAGGGCGTGGCGCCGCCGCCAGGCCTGCTCGCGCAGCGCCGGCGAGGCCACGTAGCGACGGAAGGAGAAGTCGCGGGGGTCCTCGCGTGTCCAGAGACCGTCGGGGGAGCGGAAGTCGGGGATACCCGATTCCGTCGAGATGCCGGCGCCGGTGAAGGCCACGCCCGCGCGGGCGTCGGCGAGCAGGTCGGCGAGGGCGTCGGCGCTCATGGGGCTCATGGGGGGGGGGCGCGGCTCAGGTGGCGCAGCGCGCGCAGATGCCGAAGATGTCAGCGCGGTGGCCGGTCACGGTGAAGCCGCGGCGCTGCGCGACGTCGCCGACCCAGCGCTCGACCTCCTCGGCGGTGATCTCCTCGATGACGTTGCAGACCTCGCAGACGAGGTGGTGGTGGTGGGCGTCCCCGCACAGGCGGAAGGCCTGCTCGCCGTCACGGTCGAAGGTGTCGAGCATGCCGGCGTCGGCCAGCGAGGTGAGCGTGCGGTAGACCGTCGTGAGGCCGATCGGCTCGCCGGCCTGGCGCAGCTCCTGATGCAGCCCCTGCGCGGTGACGGCGTCGGGTCGGTCGCGCAGCGCCTCGAGCACGGTGAGCCGCTGCCGGGTCGCGCGCAGCCCCGCGCCGCGGAGCTCCTCCTCGGACGCTGTCGACACCGCCCACCCCTCACCGTCCGGGCTCAGACCGTCGCTGCCCTCCTGCTGCTGCCGACAGCGTAGCGCTGGCGCGCCGCACGCAGGACCGCAGCGGCGAGGTAGCAGCCGACGGCGAGCAGCACGATCGCCGAGCCGGTCGGCACGTCGGCGTAGAAGGCGCCGATCGCACCGGTGAGCGCGCAGCCCACGCCGACGAGGGAGCCCCCGAGCATCGTCCCCCGGTAGCTGCGCGACAGCTGCGAGGACGCGGCGACGGGGATGACCATCATGCCGGCGACGAGGAGGATGCCCAGGGCGTACATCCCGCCGACGACGATGAGGGCGACGACGACGGTGAGGATGAGCTGCAGCCCGTCGGTCGGCACGCCGGAGACCCGTGCGGCGGGCTCGTCGAAGGCGATCGAGACGAGGGGGCCGTAGAGCGCGACGATGACGACGAGGACGCCGAGGCACAGCGCCGCGATCGCCCAGACCTGCCCCCAGGTGAGGTTGTTCGGGCTGCCGAAGAGGAAGCCGACGACGGAGTTGAGGCCGCCGCCGGCGCGTTGGGTGAAGAGGTAGCCGAGCGCGATCCCCCCGTAGAAGATCATCGCGAGGGCGAGGTCACCGCCGAGCCGCCCGCGGCGCTCCATGCGGAAGAGCGCGTAGGCCGCGAGCAGGGTGAGCAGGAGCGCGCCGACGAAGGGGTTGGTGCCGGTGACGAAGGCGAGGCCGACGCCGGCGAAGGCGACGTGGCCGACGCCGTCGCCGATGAGGGCCTGCCGGCGCTGCACGACGAAGGCCCCGACGAGCGGCGCGACCGCGCAGACCAGGGTCGTGGCGATGATGCTGCGCTGCATGAACTCGTAGCTCAGCGCCTCCACAGCCGCTCCTCGCTCGTCTCCTCGCGCTGCGGGCGGGTGAGGTCGGTGACGTGACCGGCGCGCACCTCGAGGACGCGGTCGGCGAGCCCCTCGAAGCCCTCGGGGTCGTGGCTGATGTAGATGACCGAGACGCGCTCGACGTCGACGAGGTGCTCGAGGGCCTCCCTGAGGACGTGGCGGGCGTCGGCGTCGACGCCCGTCGTCGGCTCGTCGAGCACGAGCAGGGACGGGTCGGTCACGAGCGCCCGGGCGATGAGCGCCCGCTGCTGCTGCCCGCCGGAGAGCTCGTTGATGGGCTGGCGCCTGAGCCCGGCGACGCCCATGAGGTCGAGGACGTGCTCCATGCGCTCGCGATGGTGCGGGCGTGGTCGCCGGAAGAGGCCGAGGTGGCCGGTGAGGCCCGTGCGCACGACCTCCTCGACGCTGACGGGCAGCACCGCCCCGGAGCCCGCGCGCTGCGGCACGTAGCCGACGCGCCACCAGTCCTCGAAGTCCTCGACGCGCTCGCCGAAGAGGCGGACCGTGCCGTGGGAGGCGTGCAGCAGCCCGAGGCCGAGCCGCATCATCGTTGTCTTGCCGGCGCCGTTGGGGCCGACGAGCGCCACGAACTCCCCGCCGCGGACCTGCAGGGAGACCTCGCGCAGCACGGGCACGCGGGTGTAGCCGAACGTGACCTGCTCGAAGCACAGGGCCGGGGCGTCCGAGCGCTTCGGCTCGCAGCCCCCGCCCTGGCGGTCCTCTCGACGACGGTCCAACGTGCTACTCGCAGCCCAGGGCGGTCGCGGTGGCGTCGATCTGCTGGCGCAGGAGGTTCATGAAGCCCTCCTCCTCGAAGAGCTCGTCGTTGTCGACGACCTCGAGGGAGTAGATCTCGAGGAGCTCGACGTCGGCCTCGTTCGCGACGGCCTCGGCGTCCTCGCGGCCTTCGATCGGCTCGGTGAGCACGTACTCGATGCCGTCCTCCTCGATCATGTCCACGAGCTCGGCGATGCGCTGCGGCGAGGCGGGACCATGGCCGCCGGCGCCTGAGACGCCTTCCTGATCGTAGCCGAAGGGCTCGAGCATGTAGGCGTACGCCTCGTGGCTGACGACGATGTAGTCCTGCTCGCAGGCCCCGCCGAGGCTCTCGACCATGTGCTCGTCGACCTCGAGGAACTCCGCGGCGAGTGCCTCGGCGTTCGCGCGGAAGCCCTCGGCGCTGTCGGGGTCGACCGTGGCGAAGGCCTCGGCGACCTCCTCGGCGACGAGCGCCATCGCTGCGGCGTCGAACCACGCGTGGGGATCGAACGACCCGTGGTCGTCGTGGTCGTCGTGGCCGTGGTCGTCGTGGCCGTGGTCGTCGTGGCCGTGGTCGTCGTGGCC
>PWFH01000139.1 GCA_003553795.1 Egibacter sp.
CTGCGAGGGCGGCGGCCTGCTCACGGAGCTCGCGCTGGGCCCCGGCCGCCTCGGCCTCGGCCCCGAGCCTGCCGTCGGGGTCGGCGAGCCGCGCGAGCGTCGGCAACTGCCCGGCGAGGGCCTCGAGCGCCTCGGCGAGCGGCAGCCGCGCCTCGAGGACACGGTCGTGCGCCGGCAGGCCCGCCGGCTGGGGCACCCCATCGACCTCCTCGACGACGACGTGCTCGTCGTAGTACTCGCGCGCCGCCGCGCCGAGCTCCTCGACGGCGTCGTCGTGCGCCTCGGTGGTGAGCTCGAAGGCGTCGAGCAGCGCGACCGCGACCCACCCGGCGTCGGTCACGGTGACCGGCTCCCCCGAGAGCAGCGCGATGACGGGGCCGTCGAGCCCGGCGGGCGCCGGCGGCGGCATGCCCATGCCGAGGTCGAAGGCGACGGTGATCTCCTCGGGCATCGCCGTCATCGCCTCGGCGGCCTCGGCGACCTCGCCGGGGACGTCACCGCGCGCCCTCGCGGCGTCGACGGCCTCCTCGGCGGGCACGGTCGCGATGTCGAGGTGCAGCCCACCACCGAGCTCACCGGTGGCGAGGTCGAGGACCCAGCGGTCCTCCCCCAGGCCGACCTCCGCGCGCCAGTCGGCGAGCATCGACTCCACGAACCGCAGGTCGGCCTCGATGAAGTCCGCCTCGTCGGGCGGCAGCGCGGCGTAGTCGAAGGACCCGTCGAAGCCGACGGTCGTCGTCGCCGGCGCGTCGACGCCGGTGACCGCCCGCGCGAGCGCAGCCTTCGGCGAGCCCGCAGCGGTGAGCACGAGCGCCGCAGCGCCACCACCGACGACGAGGAGGGCGAGCACGAGCGAGGCGAGCACGAGCCCGCGACGTGAGCCGGAGGCCGGCGACGGATCGGCGGTCGCCTCCGCTGGCCGTGCGGAGACCTGGCCCGGGGCCACGGGCGCGGCGCCGGTCGCGCCCGCCGGCGGCGGCGGGACCGCACCGGACGCCGCCGGCGCGGGCGGCGGCGGCACCGCACCGGACGCCGCGGGCGCGGTGAGCGGCGCGGTCGGCCTCGACGCCGCCGCGAGCGGCGCGGTCGGGTGCGGCGCCGCAGGCCCAGGGCGCGCCGGCGGCGCAGGGTCGGCGAAGGTCGCACGATGCGCCGGGTCGGGGTGCTGCTCGGGGCGATACCACTGCCCGTCGCTGGCCTGCCACCACCCGGCGCCGGGACCGCCGCGCCTCGACGGGTGCTGCTCCGGGGGGTACCAGTGCCCGTCGCTGGCCTGCCACCATCCGCTCACGGCCATCGTCCCCGCCCCTCTCCCCCGGCGCGACGCCGGGGCGCTCGGCCGACGGTGGCCGCGGGGTGCTGCGCCCCTCGTCGCGGGCCGCCGCCGTGCGGAGCCGTCACCGCCGGGCCACGCCCTCTCAGGCTCCTGTCGTGCACGGTAGGCACGCGCGGCGTCGCCGACCAGACCGTCCCCGGCGGCGGAGGGCCGGTGCGTCCTTCGTGACGGGACGTTGGCCCCTCGCGTGCAGGACGTCCGCGGGCCTCGTGCGCAGGCACGGCGCGGACGGCACGACCTCGCCGGCGCGCTTGACGGCCCGGGGTCGACCACGCACCTTGGGCTTAAGTCGCACCGTCGATGTGCCGACGCCAGAGGCAACGGCGCGACGCCGCCCCGCTTGGTCCACCGCAGTGACCACCGACGGCGGCGGCGAGGAGGCGGGAGCTCGGGGCGACGGGTGCGCCGCGACAGGGTGGGAAGGTCGACGATGCGCTCACGCGAGCCGCGAGCCGCCGACGCTGAGGCCCGCGAGGCCCCCCGTGGGCCCCCTGCCGGCCCCCCGCCGTCGAACGAGGCGGCGCTGCTGCGGATGATCCTCGACGCGGTCCCCGAGGGCGCGATGACCGTCCTCGACCGCGACCTGCGCGTCGTCGTCGCCGGGGGGCCGATCCTCGAGCGGATCGGGGCCACCCCAGGCGCGCTTGCCGGCGCCGCGCTCGACGACCTCTGGCCGCGCGAGTCCGCCCAGCGGCTGCGACCGGCCTGCGCGGCCGCGCTCGACGGCGCCGACACCGCCTTCGATCTCGATCTCCCCGGCGCGGTGCTGCGGGTCCGGGTCGCCCCGCTGCGCGAGCCCGAGGGGCGCGTCGCCGCGGTGCTCCTCTCGACCCACGACATCACGGTCTTCGACGAGCAGCGCGAGCGCCTCGCCGAGGCCGAGGAGCGCTACCGCGCGCTCACCGAGGTCTCCAGCGACGAGATCGGCCGCTTCGACCGCGACCTCACACTCGTCTACGCCAACGAGTCGCTCCTCGCCGCGCTCGGCCTGCCCGAGCTGCCGGCGCCGCTGCCCGGCCTCCCCGGCCTGTCGCCGACGACCGTCGAGTCCTGGCGGGCGGCGCTGCGGCAGGTGCTCGCGAGCGGAGAGTCCACCTCGGTGCACTTCACGCGTGGCCGACGGTGGTTCGACGCGCGGCTCAGCCCCGAGTTCTCCGCCGACGGCAGCGTCGCCCACATCGTCTTCGAGGCCCGCGACTGGAGCGACCTCAAGGCCGTGCAGGACAACCTCGCGGCGCGGGTCGCGCAACAGCGGGCGCTCGCGGGCCTCGCGAGCGCCTCGCTCGAGGCCGACGACGTCGACACCCTCCTGGGCAGCGCCGTCGCGGTCATCGCCGAGCAGCTCGGCGTGGGCCTGGCCAAGGTGCTCGAGCTCACCGACGACGCCGACGCGTTCGTCGTGCGCGCCGGCGTCGGCTGGCGCCCCGGCACGCTCGGCACCGAGGTCCCGTGGGGCGCGAACCAGGCGACCCACACGATGACGAGCGGCATGCCGGTACTCGTGACCGACAGCCGCGACGAGGACCGGTTCGCCCTCGCCGACCTGCTCGCCTCGCACGCGGTGCGCTCGGGGATGAGCGCGCCGATCCGCACCCCCAGCGGCGCCTACGGCGTCCTCGCGGCGCACACCGTCGAGCCGCGGGTCTTCAGCGACGACGACATGCTCTTCCTCGAGGCCGCCGCGGGCCTGCTCGGCACCGCGCTGGGGCGGCTCGAGGCGCAGGCGGCGCTGCGCGACCAGGCGCTGCACGACCCCCTCACCGGCCTCGCCAACCGCGCCCTGCTCCTCGAGCGGATCGACGTCGCCCTCGCGGCGCTCGCGCGCGAGGACGGCCTCGTCGCGCTCGTCTTCTTCGACCTCGACGGCTTCAAGCCCGTCAACGACGCCCTCGGCCACGAGGCCGGCGACGAGGTGCTTTGCGAGGTCGCCGAGCGCCTCGTGGCCTCGATGCGCCCGCGCGACACCGTCGCCCGCTTCGGCGGCGACGAGTTCGTCGTCCTGTGCGAGGGCCTCGAGGACACCGCGGCGGCGACCGCCCTCGCCCGCCGCGTCGTCGACGCCGTGGGCCGGCCCTACCGGCCTCCCGCCGACCTCTTCCCGATCTCCGCGAGCGTCGGCGTGGCCACCGGCGGGTCGCGGAGCACGACCGATGCCCTGCTGCGCGCCGCCGACGGCGCGATGTACCGCGCGAAGGCCGTCGGCGGCGGGTGCGTCGCCGTCGGCACCGCGCAGGCCCCCGCCGGGGGCGAGGGCGCCGCGGATCGGGAGCACGAGGGCGCACGCTAGCGTCCGCGCCAGCGGGCACGGCCGGGAGGGTGGGCGCGGATGCAGCAGCCAAGTGGTCATCCCGGACAGGCCGGACGACGGCGAGCCCGTCGAGGGCGAGGAGACCGCCGCTGCAGGAGCCCCAGGCGCGACCGCGGCGCCCGCGCCGGCGCCTGAGCCGGAGACCGCGGCGCCCGCGCCGGCGCCTGAGCCGGAGACCGCGGCGGTCGTCACGGCGGCCCCGTCGCGCATCAGCGCCGGGTTCGCCCACAGCTGCGCGCTCGCGGGGACGACCCCGGTGTGCTGGGGCAACGACGGCAGCGGGGAGCCCTTGCCGCCGGAGCAGGACCTCGCGACGCTGAGCCCGGGACCGCTCCACACCTGCGGGCTCGAGTCCGACGACACCCCACGCTGCTGGGGGGGGTCGACGAGCCCGACTGGGACGCTGGGTAGAGCTCCCGCCGTGCTGACGCGACGACGGCGCGCCCGCCGCCGGGGGGCCGACCCGCCCGGCGGCGGCGCCTGCACGCGGTGCGGTAGGGCGCCAACGCCTGCCCGCCTCGTCGGGGCCGGCGCGGCCTCAGCGTATGAGGTGAGCCGGGTCGTCGAGGGCGGCGCCGCCGGTGACGTCGACCACGGCGCCGCCGCCCTGGCGCTTCGCGGCGTAGAGCGCGGCGTCGACCGACTCGAGGGAAGGCGTCGCGGGGGTGACGCGCCCCACCCCCGCGGAGGCCCGCAGCGCCGGATGCCCGCTGGCGTAGGCCAGAC
>PWFH01000226.1 GCA_003553795.1 Egibacter sp.
CGGCCGTCCTCGACGTAGAGGCCGTTGGGGGCGCCGGTAGGTGTCTGCAGCATGAAGCCGCCGTTCGTGCCCGCGAGCGCCCCGCGGTTGCGGGCCCGGCGGTCGAGGTCGACCATCCGCTCGAGCCCGGCGATGCGGTCGCGGGCGAGCTGCGGGCGCAGCGTGAGGTGCTCGGCGCCGGTGTCGATGCGCAGGACGTTGCCGCGGGCGACCTGCCCGTCGCCGAGACGGACGGTGAAGCGCTCGTGGACGAGCCCGCCGAAGACCGGCTCGCGCTCGTCGATGCGCGGCGAGAGCGCCTCGGCGGGGGCCGCGAGGGCGGCGAGCAGGGCGAGGGCGAGGGCGAGGGCGGTGCCTGCCGCGGTCACGCGGCGCGCGACATGGCTCATCGGCGTCTCCGGGTCGGGGCGCGCGGCCACGCTGCCCGCGGCGCCGTGCGGGGCGTCCCGGCTTCGACGCCTCACCTGGGCTGATGCTGACGGGCGAGGAGGGCGATGCCCGCCGCGGAGGGTGGCCGATCGGGCAGGTCGGCTATCGTCGTCTCCGACGTCATAGCGTTGTAGGCACGGGTCGTGCGAGCGCCGCCGAGCCCAGCCGCGACGACCACGTCACTGCCGCCGCGCTGACGACGAGCCCGGAGCCAGACCTGGAGCCCGACACGACGATGCCGAGCGCGACCCGCCCCGCCCGCGTCCTGCGGCGCGCGCTCGTCGTGCTCGCCGCTGCCGCGCTCGCCCTGCCACTGGCCGCGCCAGGCGCCGCTGCGGGCGCATCGACGGGATCCGCCGGGGGCACCTACGAGGCCCAGGTCGTCGGCGGCTCCCCGGTCGGAGACGGCGCCGCGCCGTGGATGGCCGCCCTCGTCGTCGCGGGGCGCGACGGCACCCCGCAGCCCTTCTGCGGCGGCACGCTCGTCGAGGACCGCTGGGTGCTCACCGCTGCGCACTGCGTCGAGGAGGACTTCCTCGACGGGCGCGACGTCGCCGTCCACGTCGGCATGACCGACCTCGCCGATCCTGCCCGGCCGATCGCCGTCAGTCGCATCGTCGTCCACCCCGAGGCGACCGGGGTCGCGCCGTGGCCCGCCGACGCCGCACTGCTGCGCCTCGCCGAGCCCGCCGGGTCCGAGTCGATCGCCCTGGCCAGTGGCGCCGACCTCGCCGCCTACGCTCCCGGCGCCGCAGCGACGACCCTGGGCTGGGGGCTCACCGACCCCGAGGCCGACCCCGGCGACGGTGAGGCCTACCCCGAGCGCCTCCAGGCGGCCGCCACGCCGCTGCACAGCGACCTCGCCTGCGCCCGCGCGATCGGCGGCGGCTTCGACGACGCGCTCATGACGTGTGCGGGGGCGGCCGGACGCGCGAGCTGCACCGGCGACAGCGGCGGACCGCTCGTCGCGACCCCCCGTGGCGAGCCGCGACTGCTCGGCGTCGTCTCGAGCGGTCGTGGGCGCTGCGCGGACGATCCCCGCAGCCTCTACGTCACCGTCGCCGGGATCCTCGACTGGATCGAGGAGGTCACCGGCGGTGAGGTCGGCGCGGGCGAGCCCGCCCGGCTCGGCGGCGACGACGTCCCCGCCACCGCTGCGGCGATCACCCGCCAGGCCTTCGACGCCGGCCAGCGCACGGTCTACGCCGCGTCCTCGGCGGCCTTCCCCGACGGGCTCGCCGGCGGGGCGCTCGCCGCCCGCTCGGGCCCGCTGCTGCTCGTCCCCCCCGAGGGTGCGCTGCCCGACGCCGTCGACGTCGAGCTCGGTCGACTCGCGCCCGAGGAGATCGTCGTGCTCGGCGGTGAGGCCGCCGTCGGCCGCGACGTCGCCGCTGCGCTGGAGGACCACGCGCCGGTCCGCCGCCTCGCCGGCGACGACCGCTACGCCACCGCCGCGGCGGTCGCCCGGCAGTGGGGCCATGCCGAGACGGTCTTCCTCGCGACCGGCCAGGCCTACCCCGACGCGCTCGCGACCGTGCCGCTGACCGTCGGCAACGGCCCCGTCGCGTTGACCCGCACCGACCGCCTGCCCGCGCCGACCCGCGACCTGCTCGCCGACCTCGACCCCGAGACGATCGTGGTGCTCGGCGGTGAGAAGGCGATCTCCGCCGAGGTGGAGGCGGAGCTGTCGACCCTCGCCGGCGAGGTGCGCCGCGTCGCCGGGGCCGACCGCTACGCCACCGCCGAGGCGCTCGCGCGCGACCGGCTCGCGCCGGGCGGGCCCTCGACGGTCTACGCCACGACGGGGCGGGCCTTCGGCGAGGCGCTCGTCGGCGGGGTCACCGCCGCCGCCCAGGGCTCGCCGCTCCTGCTCGTCCACCCCGAGCGTCCGCCGGAGGCCGCGCTGGGGGCGATCGACGCGCTCGGACCCCGACGGGTGGTGACCCTCGGTGACGAGGGCGCGGTCTCGGGGGAGGTCGCCGCGGCCCTGCACGCCGCCACCGTCCGATGGGGCAGGTGACGCGGGCTCGACCACCCCGCGTGAACGGTCATCATCGGGAAGGTGCGTCGGAGGCGGGACTAGACTCCGTGCGCCGGCGCTCCCGTGGGCGCGTCGCAAGAGGTGAGGAGGGCGGCATCGAGACGCAGAGCACGGCGCTTTTCACCGAGGACATCGCCGACGGCGTGCGGCGTCGTGACCCCGACGCCGTCACCATCGTGTACGAGGCCCTCGCCGACCGCCTGCTCGGCTTCCTCATCGCCCGGGTCGGGGACCGCCAGACCGCCGAGGACCTTCTCGAGGCGACCTTCGTCGAGCTCCTCGAGCGCGGTGACACGATCCGCGGCGGATCGAGCGTCATCAAGGCCTGGCTCTTCCGCTCGGCGCACTTCAACGCCCTCGACCTCCTGCGGCGCCGCCAGCGCGGCCGTGAGGAGCTCGTCAGCGACCATCACCGCTACGACGAGCCCGACCCCGCGCGCGGGCCGGCCGAGCACGCACTGCACGCCGACCTCAGCCGCGAGCTCCGCACGGCGATGGCCCAGCTCTCCGAGGACCAGCAGGAGGTCCTCCTCCTGCGCTACGTCGGCGGGCTCACCGCGCCGGAGGCCGCCGACGTCCTCGGCAAGAACGTCCCGGCGGTGCGCGGCCTGCAGCACCGCGGTGAGCGCTCCTTGGCCCGCATCCTCGAGCGCGACGGCGCGGGGTGGGGAAGCGACGCTGCCGAGGACCCACGACCCGCACCGGTGAGGGCCGCTACGGCGTCTCAGGAGCAGGCGCGCACAGACGGGTCCGGCAAGACGAGTCCGCGTCGAGCACGGCGAAGGGAGGGGTGAGGCGATGAGCACGGAGCGCGACCGCTCCGAGTGGCTAGCGCGTCGCTTCGACGACGCCTATGCCACGCACGTCACCCCTGACGTCGCTGAGCGCCACCGGGCTCGCTTCGCCGAGCGCGCCCGCGAGCTCGCCGACGAGGCACCGCCGACGCCCGGCCGTCCGCGCCACCTCGCGCCCGTCGTGCCGCTGCACCGCCGCGCCACCCGCAAGACGATCGCCGCTGCCGCGGCGATGCTCATGCTCCTCGTCGTGCCGGTCGGCGTCGTCGTCGCGAGTGGCGCGAGCGCGCCCGGTGACACGCTCTACGAGGTCAAGCGCGGGCAGGAGGCCGTCCGCCTCGCCACCGCCGCCAGCGACACCGAGCGTGGCTGGACCCTCGTGGCTCAGGCCGAGCGCCGTCTCGACGAGCTCTCCCGACTCAGCGCCACCGAGCGCTGGGAGCACGCGCACCCGCACGTCACCGAGGTGCTCGAGGCGCTGCGCGCCGCCGAGGCCGTGGGTGACCCGGCGGTCAGCGCAGCGGCGAGCGGTCTGCGCGAACGCGGCGCTGAGCAAGTCAGCGAGGTCGCCGCGGCCGCGCCGCCGGCCACGCGCGAGCGGCTCGAGGGCAGCGCCCGGGTCTTCACCGAGCAGAGCGAGTCGGCGCCGACCGCGCCCTGGCTCGATGACGACGAGGGCGGGGACCACCAGCCCCACCGCAGCGATCGTGCCCTCGCCGAGGGCGGCGAGGAGGCCGATGCCGCCGACGAGGACGGTGACGTTGGCGCCGGCGACGCCGACGAGGGCCCCGCGCTCCTTGAGGAGCCCGAGCCCGAGACCGCCACGTCGGAGACCTCGACGTCGACCGGGTCGGGTCGACGGACGACGGGTTCCTCCGGCAGCGAAGACTCCGACGGCGACGAGGCCACCGACGAGGACGACGCCACCGAGGAGGGGTCGACCGAGGACGACGACGAAGTCACCGAGGACGACGCCACTGAGGACGACGACGCTACCGACGATGACGCCCCGTCGACCGAGGACGACGACGCCACTGAGGACGACGCCCCGTCGACCGAGGGCGATGACGCGACCGAGGACGACGACGCC
>PWFH01000209.1 GCA_003553795.1 Egibacter sp.
AGCCCGATCGCGATGGAGGAGGGGCTGCGCTTCGCGATCCGCGAGGGTGGCCGCACCGTGGGTGCGGGTCGGGTGACCACCATCCACAAGTAGACCGCCACCGGGCCGAACCCCCGGCCCGGTAGGCGACCGTGACCCCAGAGAGGGCCGACGATGCCGAAGAGCGACACGCGCCCCCAGGTGACCCTGGCCTGCACCGAGTGCAGGGAGCGCAACTACATCACCCGCAAGAACCGCCACAACCAGCGCGAGCGCCTGGAGATGCGCAAGCACTGCCCGCGCTGCAACGCCCACGTGGTGCACCGAGAGACGAAGTGAGGCACTGCCTCACGGCGTCGTGATGCGACGCCGGACCCCGCCGTTTCGACCCGGCGGGGTCTTTCGTGTTCGGGGGATCCGCGTCATGCTGGTAGGGAACCCAGCGATCAGGGAGGACCATGGCAGACCGACCGCGCACGAACGCTGAGATCATGGCCAAGGAGGTCCGACTCGTCGGACCGGAGGGCAAGCAGGTCGGCGTCGTGCCGCTGAAGATCGCGATCGACGCCGCCAAGGAGCTCGGCATGGACCTCGTCGAGGTCGCGCCGAACGCCAACCCGCCGGTGGCCAAGGTCATGGACTACGGCAAGCACGTCTACGAGACCGAGCGCGCCGAGCGGGAGCAGCGCAAGCAGCAGCGCGGCGGCGGGCAGAAGGCCATCCGGCTGCGGCCCAAGATCGACGACCACGACTTCGACACGAAGGTGCGCCACGCGCGGGACTTCCTCAGCGACGGGCACTCGGTGCGCCTGCAGATCATGTTCCGGCGCCGCGAGCTGCGCCGCCCGGAGATGGGCGCCAAGCTCCTCGACCGCTTCGCCGAGGAGGTCGGCGACCTCGCGAACGTCGAGTCCCGCGGTGGGATCGAGGGGCGCTTCATCACCATGGTTCTCGCGCCGAAGGCGAAGAGCGCGAAGGGCAGCGGGGACAGCGGGGACGAGGACTAGCCCGCCGGGGGCTCGCCTGCCGGCGCGCGACCCGCGGGCACGGCCGTCGCACCGGGCGGCGGTGCCGGCCTCGACATGCGCCCAGGCGCTCAGGACAGGAGGGGTCGGATGAGCCTCAACCCCGCGCGCGTCGGACACCGCTACGCGCCGTTCACCTACGAGGTCTCCCGCGAGAAGGTGCGCGAGTACGCCGAGGTCACCGGGGCGGCGACCGCGGCCCACGGCGCCGACCCCCGCGTCGTGCCCGACGCCGACGTCCCCGTCCCGCCGACCTTCGCCGCGGTGTTCACCCTCGCCCTCGAGCGCACCCTGCACGCCGACCCCGAGCTCGGCGCGCACTGGAACCTCGTCCACGGCGGGCAGTCCTTCGCCTTCGCGCGCCCGCTGCGCGTCGGCGACGTCCTGGTCTGCACCCCCCACATCGTCGACATCACCTCGCGCAGCCGCATGGACATCCTCACCTTCGCCGTCGACGTCACCGACGCCGCCGACGACGCCGAGGTCGTGCGCGCGGAGTCCACGGTCATCTTCTTCGACGACGAGGCCGCGTGATGCGCCGCCTCGAGGACGTCGCCATCGGCGAGGAGCTGCCCGAGCACTTCTCCCACCTCGACCAGGAGCGCGTCCTGCGCTACGCCGGCGCGAGCGGGGACTACAACCGCCTGCACTGGGATCCCGCCTTCGCCGCGCGGGTGAGCCCCACCGGGGGGGTCATCGCCCACGGCATGCTGTCGCTGGGGCTGCTGTCGGCGGCGGTGACCGAATGGGCCGGCGGGCCCGAGCACGTGCGCTCGCTGTCGGCCTCGTTCCGCGCGCCCTGCCCGGTCGAGGCCACGCTGCGCCTCGGCGGGCGGGTCCTCGAGGTCGACGCCGAGGCGGCGACCGCGACCCTCGCGATCTGGGCGGTGCTCGCCGACGGCTCGGCGGTCATCGACCGCAAGCGCTCCCGGGCCGTCGTCGCCCTCGACCCCGGCGGGCGCGGCTGAGCCGGCCCGCCTGGGCGCGCCGTCTCCCGATCGACGGTTGTCGCCAGGTGGGCGAGGGGCCTATACTGAGCGGCGCGCTGCCTCCGGGCAGTCTTTTCTATGCCCGGTGCACGCGTGGAGGGGCGTAGCTCAATTGGCAGAGCGTCGGTCTCCAAAACCGAAGGCTGGGGGTTCGATTCCTCCCGCCCCTGCTGACGGCACGATCGCGTGGTGAGTCCGCTCGAGCGTCGCCGCACCGCCGCAACGCCCGGCTCCCGCCGGCGCAGAGGAGGAACGCGGAAGTGAGCCGCGAGTCGAAACGCGACAAGGAGCGCCTCGAGCGCCAGCACGAGCGCGCCGGCGAGTCCGGTAGCTCGGCCGACGCCGCAGCCGCCGCCGGCTCGGCGCCCGGCAAGACGAAGGACCGCACGAGCCCTGGTCAGTTCGTCCGGGAGGTGCGCTCGGAGCTGTCGAGGGTCCACTGGCCCGACCGCAAGCAGCTCACGCAGTACTCGATCGCGGTGCTCATCTTCGTGATCCTCATCACGACGTACATCTTCTTCATCGACCAGATCTTCGGGCAGCTCGTCCTCTGGGTGTTCGGATGAGCGACGAGCGCGATCCCGCCTCCCCCGAGGAGGAGCTCGCCGAGGACGCCGCCGCCGACGACGAGGCGCTCGAGAGCGAGGTCCCCGGGGACGAGACCCCCGAGGACGAGGGTCCCGAGGAGGAGACTGCCGGCGACGAGGCCGCCGAGGACGATGGCGGCAGCCCCGACCTCGACGCGCTCGTCGCCGCTGCGGTCGCCGAGGTCACCGAGACCCCGGCCGGTGAGGACGAGGACGACGGCGACGACCTCGAGGACCTGCTCGCCGCCGCCGGCGCCACCGACGAGCCCGCCCCGAGCGTCGAGGACGTCTCGCGCGCTCTCGGTCTCGACGAGCAGGAGCAGGCCGAGGAGACCGCCGAGGCTCCCGCCGAGCCGGCCGTCGAGGAGGCCGAGGTCGCCACGGCCCCGACGCGCATCGACTTCGCGCGCCAGCCCGGCGACTACTACGTCGTCCACACGTACTCGGGCTACGAGGCCAAGGTCAAGGCCAACCTCGAGAACCGCATCCAGTCCATGAACATGGAGAACCGGATCCACGAGGTCATCATCCCGACCGAGGACGCCACCGAGATCAAGGGCGGCAAGAAGCAGACGGTCAAGCGCAAGGTGTTCCCCGGCTACGTCCTCGTGCGCATGGAGCTCGACGACGACTCGTGGTACGTCGTGCGCAACACCCCCGCGGTCACCGGCTTCGTCGGCCCTCCCGGCACGAAGCCCGTCCCGCTGTCCTACCGGGAGGTCGAGGGCATCCTCGCCGAGCCCGACGAGGAGGAGCGCGCCGCGCCGTCGGTGGAGTTCGAGGAGGGCGAGAACATCCGCGTGACCTCCGGGCCGTTCGCGGACTTCACCGGGACGATCGACGAGATCAACGCCGACGCCACGAAGCTCAAGGTGCTCGTCTCGATCTTCGGGCGCGAGACGCCCGTCGAGCTCACCTTCGAGCAGGTCGCGAAGCTGTAGCCACGCAAGCGTGGGAGGGCGCCCGCGCGCCCGCCAGGACCACACGACAGGAGCGAGGATGGCCAAGAAGGTCGCAGGACAGATCAAGCTGCAGATCCCCGCAGGGCAGGCCACGCCGGCCCCGCCGGTGGGCCCGGCGCTCGGGCAGCACGGCGTGAACATCATGGAGTTCTGCAAGGCCTACAACGAGCGCACGCAGGCCGACATGGGCGACGTCATCCCCGTGGAGATCACCGTCTACGAGGACCGCTCGTTCACCTTCGTGACGAAGACGCCGCCGGCGGCCAAGCTCCTGCTCAAGGCCGCGAGCGTCGAGAAGGGCTCGGGCGAGCCCAACCGCGCGAAGGTCGGCACCGTCAGCGCCGCCGACGTCGAGGCGATCGCGCAGCGCAAGATGACCGACCTCAACGCCATCGACCTCGCTGGCGCGGTCAAGATCATCGAAGGCACCGCCCGCTCGATGGGGCTCACCGTCGAGCGCTAGCCACCGCATGAGGCGTGGGAGGGCGCAACGCGCCCGCGAGCACCACGCAGGAGGGAACGACCATGGGCAAGCGCAGCAAGCGCTACGAGGCCGCCGCCGCGAAGATCGACCGCGCGCAGCTGTACGGGCCTCCTGAGGCGATGCGCCTCATCAAGGACACCATCACCGTCTCCTACGACCCCACCGTCGACCTCGCGGTGCGCCTCGGCATCGACCCGCGCAAGGCCGACCAGATGGTCCGCGGCTCGGTGTCGCTGCCGCACGGCATCGGCAAGGAGACCCGTGTCGCCGTCGTCGCCGAGGGTCCCAAGGCCACCGAGGCCGAGGAGGCCGGCGCCGACGTCGTCGGCACCGAGGAGGTCACCGCGCTCATCGAGGCGGGCAACCTCGACTTCGACGCCGTCATCGCCACGCCCGACCAGATGGGCAAGATCGGCCGCTACGGCAAGGTCCTCGGACCGCGCGGGCTCATGCCGAACCCCAAGTCCGGCACGGTGACGATGGACGTCGCCAAGGCCGTGGCCGAGGTCAAGGCCGGCAAGGTCGAGTACCGCACCGACCGACAGGCCAACACCCACCTCGTCATCGGCAAGGCGTCCTTCGAGGTCCGCCAGCTCGTCGAGAACTACCAGGCGGTCATCGACGAGCTCCTGCGCCAGCGGCCCGCCGCGGCGAAGGGCCGCTACCTGCGCTCCATCCACGTCTCGACCTCGCAGGGCCCGAGCATCCCGCTGGACCCGACGCGCACCCGCGAGATCGCGACCGACGCCGCCTAGGACCCACGAGCCGGGCCTGGCCACCGGCGGCGTTGCAGCCGGCCCGGCCAGGCCGTAGGCTCCCTGCCGTACCGAAGACCGCTCGGCTCCGCAAGCATGCGGCGAAGGCGCCGGACCCCGGCCAGCCAGCGCAGGTGATGGGTGCGAGCCACCCGCCATCGCGCGCCTCCCGGTCTTCGGGGGGCGTTTCTCGTGCGCCCCTCACCGCCGAGACCCACGAGAGCACGGAGGAGGAGCGCCGATGGCCCGCCCGGAGAAGGTCGCTCAGGTCACCGATGTGAGCCAGCGCCTCTCGACGTCGACCGCGGCGGTGCTCACCGAGTACCGCGGCCTGTCGGTCAGCGACCTCGCCGAGCTGCGGCGTCGCCTCCGCGAGGAGGACGCCGAGTACAAGATCGTGAAGAACACCCTCGCCCGCCGCGCCGTGCGCGACGCCGGGGTCGACCTGCCCGCCGACCTCTTCACCGGTCCGACGGCGATCACGTTCTGCGCCGGCGACCCGGTGGCCGCGGCGAAGGTCCTCAAGACCTTCGCCAAGGACCACCCAGGGCTCACGATCAAGGCCAGCTACGTCGACGGCGGGCTGCTCGACGCCGCCGAGACCGCCAAGCTCGCCGATCTCGCCTCGCGTGAGGAGCTGCTCAGCCAGCTCGCTGGCATGTTCGACAGCGTCCTCGCGCAGCCCGCCCGCCTCGCCAAGGCCAACCTCGACAAGGTCGCCCGCCTGCTCGGCGCCTACCAGGACACCTACGACGGTGACCCGGCCGCTGCCGAGGGCGGGCCCACCGGCGACGAGGCGAGCCCCGAGGCCGCCGCGGCCGCCGACGGCGAGGCCGCCGACGGGGCCGCGAGCGCCGACGACGCCGACAGCGCGTCGGCCGACGCCGAGCCTGGCACCGACGAGGCGTAGCGCGACCGCGCCGACGCCCGCCCGAACCGACCGTCCGCACCCAGCCCCAGCAAGGAGCGCAGCACCATGGCCAAGCTCTCGACCGACGAGCTCCTCGACGCCTTCAAGGAGATGACCCTCCTCGAGCTGAGCGAGTTCGTGAAGAAGTTCGAAGAGGAGTTCGACGTCAGCGCCGCGGCCCCCGTCGCGGTCGCCGCCCCCGGCGCCGCCGGTGCGGGTGCGGGCGAGGCTGCCGAGGAGGAGAAGGACGAGTTCGACGTCGTCCTCGCCTCCGCCGGCGAGAAGAAGATCCAGGTCATCAAGGAGGTGCGCGGGCTCACGAACCTCGGCCTCAAGGAGGCCAAGGAGCTCGTCGACGGCGCCCCCAAGCCGCTCCTCGAGGGCGTGACCAAGGAGCAGGCCGAGCAGGCCAAGGAGGCCCTCGAGGCCTCCGGGGCCACGATCGAGCTCAAGTAGGCCATCGCGGCTCTGGGCGCGCGTCGGCTGCCATCGCCGCAGCCGGCGCCGCTGAGGATGGCCCTTGACGGATCGGGAGGCGCCTGGCACGCTCGACGGCAACGTTGAGCGGCCACCTCCACCGAGGAGCTGCGTGCCAGATCTGGTCCCGCAACCTCTACGGCCAGCAGAGAGCGGTGTAGCCTCGCGCTACACTGCTCTTTCGCGCGCTGTCACGCTGGCGGCCCCAACGCCAGCGCACCGTCACCCGTCCGGCCCACGGCGACGGCACCCATGACGCGCTGAGCGCGTCGTCTCGCGTCCACTGCGCAGTGTGAGGAGCAAGCCTTGTCGACCTCTCTCGTCCACGACGGCACGAACGCGCGCTCGGCGGAAGCCCGCATGACCGATCCGCTGCGCCACTCGTTCCACAAGATCGACGAGCCCATGCCCGTCGAGGAGCTCGACCTCGTCGCCATCCAGCGCTCGTCGTTCCAGTGGCTCAAGGACGAGGGGCTCGGCGAGGTCTTCGAGGAGATCTCGCCGATCGAGGACTTCACCGGCCAGATGGCCCTGTCGTTCTCCGAGCACCGCTTCGACGACCCCAAGCACACCGCCGACGAGTGCAAGACCAAGGACCTCACCTACGCGGCGCCGCTGTTCGTCACCGCGGAGTTCGTCAACCGCTCGACCGGCGAGATCAAGTCCCAGACGGTCTTCATGGGCGACTTCCCGATGATGACCGACGACGGGACGTTCATCATCAACGGCACCGAGCGCATCGTCGTGAGCCAGCTCGTGCGCTCGCCCGGGGTCTACTTCGAGCACACCTACGACAAGGGCAGCGGCCAGGACATCTACGCCTGCAAGGTCATCCCCTCGCGTGGGGCCTGGCTCGAGTTCGAGACCGACAAGCGCGGCTTCGTCGGCGTGCGCGTCGACCGCAAGCGCAAGCAGCACATCACCGTCCTCTACCGCGCGCTCAAGGGCATCGTCTACAACCCCGAGTCGGGGGAGTACGAGCTCGCCGACCGTGAGACCCTCGACTCCCCGGTCAGCGACGAGGAGATCCTCGCCTTCTTCGAGGAGGACGAGGGCATCCGCGCGACCCTCGAGAAGGACCTCATCGACACGCCCGCCGAGGCCCTGCAGGACATCTACCGCAAGCTGCGCCCCGGTGAGCCGCCGACCACCGAGTCCGCCGGTGGGCTGCTCATCAACCTCTTCTTCAACCCCAAGCGCTACGACCTCGCGAAGGTCGGCCGCTACAAGGTCAACAAGAAGATGGGCGAGGAGCTCGTGCGCACCGGGCTCGCCGAGCCCGACGTCGCCAAGCCGCTCGCCACCGAGCCGGCGCCCGAGCACCTCCTCGCCGCCGCCGACGGCGTGATCGGCAACGGCGCGGCGGCCCTCGACGGCGAGCTCGCGCCGGCGCCGTTCCGTCCGACGCTGACCAAGCACGACGTCCTCGCGACGATGTCCTACCTCGTGCGCCTCGCCGGCGGCGAGGCGGGCTACGACGTCGACGACATCGACCACTTCGGCAACCGCCGCCTGCGCAGCGTCGGCGAGCTCATCCAGAACCAGATCCGCATCGGGCTCTCGCGCATGGAGCGCGTCGTGCGCGAGCGCATGACGACCCAGGACGTCGAGGCGATCACCCCGCAGACGCTCATCAACATCCGCCCGGTCGTGGCCTCCATCAAGGAGTTCTTCGGCGCGAGCCAGCTCAGCCAGTTCATGGACCAGACCAACCCGCTGTCGGGGCTCACCCACAAGCGGCGCCTGTCCGCGCTCGGGCCCGGCGGGCTCAGCCGCGAGCGCGCGGGCATGGAGGTCCGCGACGTCCACCCGTCGCACTACGGGCGCATGTGCCCCATCGAGACGCCGGAGGGCCCGAACATCGGGCTCATCGGCTCGCTCGCGACCTACGCGCGCATCAACCCCTTCGGCTTCGTCGAGACGCCCTACCGCAAGGTCGAGGCCGGTACGGTCACCGAGCGCATCGACTTCCTCACCGCTGATGAGGAGGACCGCAACGTCATCGCGCAGGCCAACGCGCCGCTCGACGACGCTGGGCACTTCACCAACCCGCTCGTGCTCTGCCGCGCGCGCGACGGCGAGGTCCGTGAGGTCCTGCCCGAGGAGGTCGACTACATGGACGTCAGCCCGCGGCAGACCGTCTCGGTCGCCGCGGCGATGATCCCGTTCCTCGAGCACGACGACGCCAACCGCGCCCTCATGGGCACGAACATGCAGCGTCAGAGCGTCCCGCTCATGCGCTCGCAGTCGCCGTTCGTCGGCACCGGTCTCGAGGGCAAGGCCGCCCGCGACACCGGCGACGTCATCACCGCCGACGCCGACGGCACCGTCGTCGAGGTCGCCGCCGACCGGATCATCTCCAAGACCGACGACGGGCGCCTCGAGAAGCACTTCCTCCGCAAGTTCGAGCGCACCAACCAGGGCACCTGCTACAACCAGCGCCCCCTCGTCGAGGAGGGCGACCCCCTCGTCGCCGGGCAGGTCATCGCCGATGGTCCCTGCACCGAGCGCGGTGAGATGGCCCTCGGCGCGAACCTCCTCGTCGCCTTCATGTCCTGGGAGGGCTACAACTTCGAGGACGCGATCATCATCTCCGAGCGCCTCGTCAAGGAAGACGTGATGACCTCGATCCACATCGAGGAGCACGAGGTCGACGCCCGCGACACCAAGCTCGGCGCCGAGGAGATCACCCGCGACATCCCCAACGTCGGCGAGGAGATGCTCTCCGACCTCGACGAGCGCGGCATCGTCCGCATCGGCGCGGAGGTCGCCCCCGGCGACATCCTCGTCGGCAAGGTCACGCCCAAGGGCGAGACCGAGCTCACGCCCGAGGAGCGGCTCCTGCGCGCGATCTTCGGCGAGAAGGCCCGCGAGGTGCGCGACACGAGCCTCAAGGTGCCCCACGGTGAGTCCGGTCGCGTCATCGGCGTGCGGACCTTCGACCGCGAGGCGGGCGACGAGATGCCCCCCGGCGTCAACGAGCTCGTCCGCGTCTACGTCGCGCAGAAGCGCAAGATCTCCGACGGCGACAAGCTCGCGGGGCGCCACGGCAACAAGGGCGTCATCGCGAAGATCCTGCCCGAGGAGGACATGCCGTTCCTCGCCGACGGCACCCCCGTCGACATCATCCTCAACCCCCTCGGCGTGCCGAGCCGGATGAACGTCGGCCAGGTGCTCGAGACCCACCTCGGCTGGGTGGCCTCGCGTGGCTGGCAGTTCGACGAGACCCCGGAGTGGTTCGACGCGGTGGGCTGGCCCGAGGACCGCGTCGACGTCGAGGGCGGCCAGCGCATGGCCACCCCGGTCTTCGACGGCTGCAAGGAGACCGAGCTCACCGATCTGCTCGCCCACAGTCGGCCCAACCGCGACGGGGACCGCCTCATCGACGCCACCGGCAAGGCCGAGCTCATCGACGGGCGCACCGGCGAGCCGATCGACGAGCCGATCACCGTCGGCTACATGTACATCCTCAAGCTGCTCCACCTCGTCGACGACAAGATCCACGCGCGCTCGACGGGCCCGTACTCGATGATCACCCAGCAGCCGCTGGGCGGGAAGGCGCAGTTCGGCGGGCAGCGCTTCGGGGAGATGGAGGTGTGGGCCCTCGAGGCCTATGGCGCCTCCTACGCCCTGCAGGAGCTGCTCACCGTGAAGTCCGACGACGTCCTCGGCCGCGTCAAGGTCTACGAGGCCATCGTCAAGGGCGAGAACATCCCCGAGCCGGGCATCCCCGAGAGCTTCAAGGTGCTCGTCAAGGAGATGCAGTCGCTGTGCCTCAACGTCGAGGTGCTCTCCGCCGAGGGCCAGCAGGTCGAGTTCCGCGAGTCCGACGACGACGCCTTCCGCGCCGCCGAGGAGCTCGGCATCGACCTCTCCCGGCCGGAGCGCTACGGCGACGAGTTCTCCATCGGCGGCGGGCAGTCCTAGGCAGCGAGACCACGAGCACAGGAGCGCCACAGCATGCTCGACGTGAACACGTTCGACGAGCTACGAATCGGTCTCGCCACCGAGGACCAGGTCCGCATGTGGTCCAACGGCGAGGTCAAGAAGCCGGAGACCATCAACTACCGCACGCTCAAGCCTGAGAAGGACGGGCTCTTCTGCGAGAAGATCTTCGGTCCCACCCGGGACTGGGAGTGCTACTGCGGCAAGTACAAGCGCGTGCGCTTCAAGGGCATCATCTGCGAGCGCTGCGGCGTCGAGGTGACGCGCTCGAAGGTGCGCCGTGACCGCATGGGCCACATCGAGCTCGCCGCGCCGGTCACCCACATCTGGTACTTCAAGGGCGTGCCGAGCCGGCTCGGCTACCTCCTCGACCTCGCGCCGAAGGACCTCGAGAAGGTCATCTACTTCGCGAGCAACATCATCACCTCGGTCGACGAGGAGCAGCGCCACGAGGACCTGCCCACCCTCGAGGCCGAGATCGCCAACGAGCGCAAGCAGCTCGAGCAGCAGCTCGAGGTCGACCGCGAGCAGCTGCTCAAGGACCTCGAGGGCGAGCTCGCAGAGCTCGAGGCCGCCGGCGCGAAGGCCGACGCGGTGCGCAAGAAGCGTCGCGAGTACGAGAAGACCATCGGCTCGCTGACCGAGTCCGCCCAGGAGGACCTCGCGCGCCTCGACGAGGTCATGGACGTCTTCAAGTCCCTCGAGCCCAAGCAGCTCATCGCCGACGAGCTGCTCTACCGCGAGCTGCGCGACCGCTTCGGCGAGTACTTCACCGGCGGCATGGGCGCCGAGGCCATCCGCGAGCTCCTGTCCTTCATCGACTTCGAGGCCGAGGCCGCCGAGCTGCGCGAGGTGCTCGGTGCCGAGGCCGAGAAGCTGCGCTCGGGCGCGCGCAAGGCCCGCAGCCAGAAGGCCACCCGCGCGGTCAAGCGACTCAAGGTCGTCGAGGCCTTCCGCACGACCGGCAACGACCCCACCGCGATGGTCCTCAAGGCCGTGCCGGTCATCCCGCCGGACCTGCGCCCGATGGTCCAGCTCGACGGTGGGCGCTTCGCCACCAGCGACCTCAACGACCTCTACCGCCGCGTCATCAACCGCAACAACCGCCTCAAGCGCCTCCTCGACCTCGGGGCCCCCGAGATCATCGTCAACAACGAGAAGCGCATGCTGCAGGAGGCCGTCGACGCGCTCTTCGACAACGGCCGCCGCGGGCGTCCGGTCACCGGACCCGGCAACCGCGCGCTGAAGTCGCTGTCGGACATGCTCAAGGGCAAGCAGGGGCGCTTCCGTCAGAACCTCCTCGGCAAGCGCGTCGACTACTCCGGGCGCTCGGTCATCGTCATCGGCCCCGAGCTCAAGCTGCCCCAGTGCGGGCTGCCCAAGCAGATGGCCCTCGAGCTCTTCAAGCCCTTCGTGATGAAGCGGCTCGTCGACCTCAACTACGCGCAGAACATCAAGAGCGCCAAGCGCATGGTCGAGCGCGCCCGGCCGCAGGTCTGGGACGTCCTCGAGGAGGTCATCCGCGACCACCCCGTGCTGCTCAACCGCGCGCCGACGCTGCACCGCCTCGGCATCCAGGCCTTCGAGCCCACGCTCGTCGAGGGCAAGGCCATCCAGGTCCACCCGCTCGTCTGCGCGGCGTTCAACGCCGACTTCGACGGCGACCAGATGGCCGTGCACCTGCCGCTGTCCAGTGAGGCGCAGGCCGAGTCGCGCATCCTCATGCTCTCCTCGAACAACATCCTGTCCCCGGCGCACGGCCGCCCGCTCGCGACGCCGTCGCAGGACATGGTGCTCGGCACCTACTACCTCACCTACGCCGAGAGCGCCTCCGAGGACGGCAGCACGCCCCCGGAGGGCCTCGCCGAGGCGATCCTGGCCGGGGAGCACGCGGTGCAGCGCTTCGGCTCCGCCGGCGAGCTCATCATGTCGCTCGACCTCGACGAGGTCGGCCTGCAGGAGTGGTGCGCCGTCCGCCTGAAGGACCGCGCGGTGCGCGTCGAGGACGTCCTCGGCGAGGTGGACCCCGCCGACGTCGTCGAGGACGGCATCGTGCGCTCGAGCAAGGGCGTGCGCGTGCTCACCACCCCCGGCCGCGTTCTCTTCAACGAGGTCCTGCCGCCGGAGATGCCGTTCGAGAACCTCCTCGTCGGCAAGAGCAAGCTCTCCGACCTCGTCAACCGCTGCGCGGACAACACGAGCCGGGCCGTGACCGCCAACGTCCTCGACGGCATGAAGGACATCGGCTTCCGCTACGCCACGAAGGCCGGCGTGACGGTCTCGATCGCCGACCTCGAGACGCCGGAGGCCAAGGCCGGCATCCTCGCCGAGCACGACGAGATGGCGCTGAAGGTCGAGAAGCAGTTCCGCAAGGGCGTCATCACCGACGACGAGCGCAAGCAGGAGCTGCGCGAGATCTGGACCGACGCGACGAACCTCGTCGCCGAGCGGATGGAGGAGAACTTCAGCCGCCTCAACCCGGTCTACATGATGGCGAACTCCGGAGCGCGCGGGTCGATGACGCAGATCCGCCAGCTCGCCGGCATGCGCGGGCTCGTCGCCAACCCGCGCGGTGAGATCATCGAGCGGCCGATCAAGGCGAACTTCCGCGAGGGCCTGACCGTGCTCGAGTACTTCATCTCGACGCACGGTGCCCGCAAGGGCCTCGCCGACACCGCGCTGCGCACCGCCGACTCGGGCTACCTCACCCGGCGGCTCGTCGACATCGCCCAGGACCTCATCGTCCGCGAGGAGGACTGCGGCACGCGCCGTGGCCTGCCCGTCGAGGTCGGGGTGCACGACGGACAGGCGATCTTCGGGCGCGTGCTCGCGCGCGACGTCGCCGTGCCCGGCACCGACCGGGTGCTGCTGCCCGCCGGCACCGAGGTCGCCGATGCGGAGATCCGCCTCATGCGCAGCGTGCTGCTGCGTGGCGAGGACCCAGAGACCGGCGAGCCGCTCGACCCCGGACCCACGTCGGTGCGCGACCGCACCGTCAACGTCCGCACCGTGCTCAACTGCGAGAGCACCGAGGGCGTCTGCGCCTCCTGCTACGGCCGTGCGCTCGCCGAGGGCGCGATGGTCCAGATCGGCGAGGCCGTCGGCATCGTCGCGGCGCAGTCGATCGGTGAGCCGGGCACCCAGCTCACGATGCGGACGTTCCACACCGGCGGGGTCGCCGGTGACGACATCACCCAGGGCCTGCCCCGTGTCGTCGAGCTCTTCGAGGCGCGCACCCCGAAGGGCAAGGCCGAGATCGCCGCGCACTCCGGGGTGGTCTCGCTCGAGGAGTCCGACAAGGGTCTGCGCATCACCATCGAGGGTGACGACGAGTCGACGACGGTCGTCGTGCCGCGGCGCGCGCGGTTGCGCGTCGAGGACGGCGACGCGGTCAAGGTCGGGCAGATGCTCACCGAGGGCTCGGTCGACCCGCACGAGACGCTCGACATCCTCGGGGCCCGTGAGACCCAGCGCCTGCTCGTCAACGAGGTGCAGGAGGTCTACCGCTCCCAGGGCGTGTCGATCCACGACAAGCACATCGAGCTCATCGTCCGGCAGATGCTGCGTCGGGTGAGCATCGTCGAGCCGGGCGCGACGGACTTCCTGCCCGGCGAGCTCGTCGAGCGGCAGCGCTTCGCCGAGGAGAACCGCAAGGCGCTCGACGAGGGTGGGCAGCCCGCCAACGGTCGCCAGGTGCTCATGGGCATCACGAAGGCCTCACTGGCCACCGACTCGTGGCTGTCGGCAGCGTCGTTCCAGGAGACGACCCGGGTGCTCACCGAGGCCGCCATCGAGGGCAAGTCCGACGCGCTCATGGGCCTCAAGGAGAACGTCATCATCGGCAAGCTCATCCCGGCGGGCACGGGGCTGCGCCAGTACCGCAGCATCCGCCCTCTGCCCACGGAGATGCCCGAGCAGCTCGTCTCCGCCGATCTCCTCGAGGGCTTCGGCGACGGCAGCTACGACGACTACTACGAGGCCGACGAGGGCTGGACGATGGGCGAGGGCGGCTACTAGCCCTCCCGGACCAGCCCCTGACGGCAAGGCTCCCGACGCGGGGGTGCGGACCTGCTCCGCGCCCCCGCGTCGTCGTGTGCGCACCGTGAAGGGACGCGGTCCTCGCCGGCGCGCCTTCGCCACGGGGTGACCGGGCGGCGCCCCGAGCCGGGACGACGAGCCCCCGGGCAGGACCGTCCAGCCCTCGGCGTGGACGCGGTGGTGACAGGCGCCGCAGACGAGGGTGAGGCTCCCGAGGTCGGTGCCACCGCCGTCGCGCCAGCGCAGCATGGTCACGTCGGCGTCGCAGGGCTGCGCGCCGGTGAGCCGGTCCACGGCCGCGGCGAGGTCGCCGAAGGCAGGGCTCGGCGTCGGCGCGGCAGCGTCGGCCGGTGCGGTGGTCGCGGACATGGGGGCACCGTGCCACGGCCCCGCTCCCGTCGTGCGAGGCTGTCCACAGCCACAGCGGCGCCGCGAGGCGGATGCGCCGTCTGGTTGACACCGTGCGGCGCCGCGCGTAGTCTCTTCCGGGTGAGCGCCCGGGCGTGCCCGGGCGCGCTGCGTGTACGCCACCACCCGCTCGGGGGCGAAACCGGCAGCAGCGAGCCGCCGGTGCAGCGCGCTGGCGGAGTCCGCCGCCGCTGTCAGGCCAACGGGCGACGCGACAACAACGATGCCGGCGCCGTCATGCGCCGGGCCAAAGCGAAACGCCCGGGTCCGTGGATCGGCCGAAGGGGCCGCCAGCCCGAGCACGGTGCAGGACAGGGAGCCATGCCGACTATCCAGCAGCTCGTCCGCAAGGGGCGCAAGGCCCGGACGGAGAAGGCGACGACGCCGGCGCTGAAGGGTTCGCCCCAGCGCCGCGGCGTCTGCACGCGCGTCTACACGACGACGCCGAAGAAGCCGAACTCCGCGCTTCGCAAGGTCGCCCGTGTGCGCCTGACCTCCGGCATCGAGGTCACCGCCTACATCCCAGGCGAGGGCCACAACCTCCAGGAGCACTCGATCGTGCTCGTGCGTGGTGGCCGGGTGAAGGACCTGCCGGGTGTCCGCTACAAGGTCGTCCGCGCGGCGCTCGACGCCGCCGCGGTGCGCGACCGCAAGCAGGCGCGGTCGAAGTACGGCGCGAAGAAGGAGGGCTAGCAGATGCCGCGCAAGGGCCCCGCTCCGTCACGACCGACGCCGCCGGACTCGAAGTACGAGTCGGTGCTCGTCACCCAGCTCATCAACAAGATCATGCTCGACGGCAAGCGCTCCGTGGCCGAGGGCATCGTCTACGACGCCTTCGACCTCATCGCCGAGCGCACCGGCGGCGACCCGCTGACGACGTTCAAGAAGGGCATCGACAACATCCGCCCCGTCCTCGAGGTGAAGTCGCGCCGGGTCGGTGGCGCGACCTACCAGGTGCCGATCGAGGTGCGCCAGGGCCGGGGGACGACCCTCGCGCTGCGCTGGCTCACGGCGTTCTCGCGCGGACGGCGCGAGCACGCGATGGCCGAGCGCCTCGCCGGCGAGATCATGGACGCCGCGAACAACGCTGGCGCCTCGGTGAAGCGGCGCGACGACACCCACAAGATGGCCGAGGCCAACAAGGCCTTCGCCCACTACCGCTGGTAGGCCGCCCGCTACCCGGGCGCTGAGCTTCGGAAGGATCAGACCGTCATGCCGACGCGTGACCACCCACTGGCGATGACCCGCAACATCGGGATCATGGCGCACATCGACGCGGGCAAGACCACGACGACCGAGCGGATCCTCTACTACACCGGCCGGAGCTACAAGGTCGGGGAGGTCCACGAGGGCGCTGCGGTCATGGACTGGATGCCCCAGGAGCAGGAGCGGGGCATCACCATCACGTCCGCAGCGACGACGTGCCACTGGGACGAGCACCAGATCAACATCATCGACACGCCGGGCCACGTCGACTTCACCGTCGAGGTCGAGCGCAGCCTGCGGATCCTCGATGGTGCCGTCGCGGTCTTCGACGCCGTCTCCGGCGTCGAGCCGCAGTCGGAGACGGTGTGGCGTCAGGCCGACCGCTACGGCGTGCCGCGCGTGAGCTTCATCAACAAGATGGACCGCATCGGGGCGGACTTCTACGCCTCCTTCGAGTCGATCCGCGAGCGCCTCGGCGCCAACCCCGTCGCCCTGCAGCTGCCGGTCGGCTCGGAGTCGGACTTCGTCGGCGTCGTGGACCTCATCGACATGAGCGCCCGCATCTGGGAGGGCTCCGGCGACGACTACGGCAAGACCTTCAACGACGTCGAGATCCCCGAGGACCTCGCCGACCTCGCCGCGGGCTACCGCAACGCCCTCATCGAGGCCATCAGCGAGACCGACGAGGAGCTCCTCGAGAAGTACATCGCCGAGGAGGAGCTCACCCGCGAGGAGATCATCACCGGCGTCCGCAAGGCGACGATCGACGGCCAGATCACCCCGGTCTTCTGCGGCTCGGCGTTCAAGAACAAGGGCGTCCAGCTCCTCCTCGACGGGGTCGTGCGCTACCTGCCGAGCCCCGAGGAGGTCCCGCCGGTGCGCGGCGTCGACGCCAAGAGCGGCGACCCCATCGAGCGCAAGGCCAGCGAGGACGAGCCCTTCAGCGCGCTCGCCTTCAAGATCATGAGCGACCCCTACGTGGGCAAGCTCACGTACTTCCGGGTCTACTCCGGCATCGTCGAGCAGGGCCAGGCGATCCAGAACACGACGAAGGACAAGAAGGAGCGCGTGGGGCGCATCCTCCAGATGCACGCCAACCACCGCGAGGACCGCGACGCCGCCTTCTGCGGCGACATCGTCGCCGCGGTCGGGCTCAAGCACACCGGCACGGGCGACACGCTGTCGACCAACGAGAGCCCGGTCATCCTCGAGTCGATGGAGTTCGAGAAGCCGGTCATCCACATCGCCATCGAGCCCAAGACGAAGGCCGATCAGCAGAAGCTCGGCAGCGCCCTGCAGAAGCTCACCGAGGAGGACCCCACCTTCACGGTGCGCACCGACGAGGACACCGGTCAGACGATCATCGGCGGCATGGGCGAGCTCCACCTCGAGGTGATCGTCGATCGCCTCCTGCGCGAGTTCAAGGTCGACGCCAACGTCGGCCGCCCGCAGGTCGCCTACCGCGAGACGATCAAGAAGCCGGTCACCGACCATGAGCTGCGCTTCAAGCGCCAGACCGGTGGCTCGGGGCAGTTCGCCGAGGTCGTCGTCTCCCTCGAGCCGACCGGCGGGCTCGCCGACGAGCCGCGTCAGATCCTCGACGAGCGCGACGAGCCGACCGGCGAGGTCGGCGGCTACGAGTTCCTCGACGAGGTCCGGGGCGGGGCGATCCCGCGGGAGTACATCCCCTCGGTCGACGAGGGCATCCGCGAGGCGATGGAGGGCGGCATCCTCGCCGGCTACCCCGTCGTCGACGTGCGCGCCCGCCTCTCCGACGGCAGCTACCACGACGTCGACTCGAGCGAGATGGCCTTCAAGATCGCCGGCTCGATGGCCTTCAAGGAGGCCGCCACGCGCGCCGGCATCGCGCTGCTCGAGCCGGTCATGGAGGTCGAGGTCGTCACCCCCGAGGAGTACATGGGCGACGTCATCGGCGACCTCACCTCGCGACGCGGCCGTGTCGGCGAGATGTCCGAGCGCGGCAACTCCAAGGTCATCACCGCGACGGTCCCACTGGCCGAGATGTTCGGCTACGCCACCGACCTGCGGTCGAAGACCCAGGGTCGCGCCACGTACACGATGCAGTTCAGCGCCTACGAGCAGGTCCCCGGTTCGCTGGCGCAGGAGATCGTCGCGAAGGTCCGCGGCGAGTAGAGCCCCGACCCCAGCCAGCCCGATACGCGCTGCGTGAGCCCCATCTGGAGGGAGAGCCATGGCCAAGGAGAAGTTCGAGCGGTCGAAGCCGCATCTCAATGTCGGCACGATTGGTCATATTGATCATGGGAAGACGACGTTGACGGCGGCGATCACGAATGTGCTGCATAAGCACAATCCGGATG
>PWFH01000204.1 GCA_003553795.1 Egibacter sp.
CGGGGCGCTGTTCGCCGAGCCGGCGACGGCGCAGCGGCTCACCGAACGCTCCAACCTCCTGCGCAACATGCCCCCCAACCGCTACGGCGTCGGGACGTGGCGCTTCCGGGTCAACCGGCTGGTCGCTCCGGGACGCAAGCCGCTGACCCTGCTCGGCCACGCCGGGGCCACCGGCACCTGGCTGTTCACCTGCCCCGAGCTCGACGTCCACCTCGTCGGCGCGGTCGACCAGGCCAAGGGCCAGCGCCTGCCATTCGGGATCATGCTGCGAACGCTGCGGGTCGCCGCCGGGTGAGCGCAAGCCGGCCGCGGGCGCCGCGCAGACGGCCCCGTTCGAGGCACCCACTGGGTTTGCTCAGCGCCCTGGGACGTCTGCGAGACGTGGGGCGAAGAACTCCACGAGCTCGTCGACGAGCTTCTCCGGCTGGGCCGGCATGCACGAGTGGCCGGCGCCCGGCACCTCCCGGATCCGGGCGTCGGCGACGTGCTCGGCGACATGCCGCACGCCCTCGAGGAGCCAACGACCCGTGGTCTCCGACCCTTGCAGGACGAGCACCGGCGCCTCGATCCGTGCCAGCTCCGACGGGTCGGTCGGGCCCGGTCCGGTGTCCTCATCGAGCCGCGCGAGCTGGCCGAGGAGCACCGCCACGTAGCGTCCGGCCGCCTCGAGGTAGCCCGACGCCTCCAACGCGGCAAGCTCCTCGGCGTTGGCCCAGTCGACCATCCAGTCGCGTGCCGCCTCGGTCAGCCTGCCCTGCTCGGCCAGGCCAGCCATGTGCGCGACCGCGGCCTCGAACCGTGAGACGTCCTCCTCGTCCATCTGCTCGACGACGACCGGCTCGTGCACCGCGACCGCGGAGACCGCCGCGCAGCGCGCCGCCGCGCCGAGCGCCTCGATCGCCCCACCCGACCAGGTCGCCAGACCCACCGGAGCGCCGATGCCGTCGATGAACGCCACGAGGTCGTCGACGTCGCGCTCGGCCCCGACCTCGTCACTGTCGCCGCTCAAGCCCCGGTTGCGGGTGCTCGCGAGATAGCAGGTGAAGCGATCCTCGAGCAGCGACGCCAGCTCACCGCAGTCGAGGTCGCCATCGCCGAGACCGGCATGGACCAAGACCAACGGCGGTCCCTGGCCGTGCACCCGTCCGCTGATCTCGGTGCCGTCGGCGGAGACCGCGCGGTGGACACGATGACTCATGGTGGTCACTCCTCGTCCCGCGGGTCGGTATGCGGTAGCGGGACGGCTCACCGGTGGTGACGCTCAGCCGAGGGTGTCCTCGGCGAGCACCCCCAGTTGCTGCAAGAGCTCGAGGTTGTCGGTGTAGGCCCAGTGCGCGACGATCCTGCCGTCATCGTCGAAGCGGCAGAAGTCGCCGCCGCTGAGTCTGACGGGCCGGCCCGTGGCGGGGACGCCCATGAACGCTGCCTCGTGGGTGCCGGTGTTGCGGTACCGGGCGGCGACCCAGGCCCGGTCGGCGATCACGTCGAGCGCCTCGTAGCGGAGGTCGGGGAACGCCTCGAAGGCCGTCTGGACGAACTGCAGGTAGCCCTCCCGGGTCGGCCCGAGTCGTGCGGGGATGCCGTGGGCGATGCTGTCGGCGGCGAGGCAGTCGGCGACCGCCTCGAGGTCGTGGGCGTTGATGGCGTCGTAGAAGCGGAGCATCGCCAGGCGATTGCGGTCAGCGCGCATGCCGCTGCCCCTGCCTGCTGACCCGGTCCGCGGCGACGTCACTGCCCCGCCGCCGCGGCGCCGAGCGTCTCGTCGACGTAGCGGGCCTCCGCGACCGGGCAGACGTCGATCCAGGAGACGCCCGTCTCCGTCCAGGCGACGTGGCCTGCGGGCCAGTGGAAGATCTCGCCGGCGCGGGTGACCTCCTCGGTGCCGTCGGCGTAGCGCAGATGCAGTTCGCCCTCGAGGACCCGACCCCAGTGCTGGACCGGGCAATGCCCCTCGGGCATCGGGGCGAACACCGGTGTGAGATCGAAGCCGGGAGGCAGGGTGAACAGGCTGATGCGCATGTCGCCGAACTCCTCCGCGAGAATCTCGAGGCCCTCGCCCTGCATCGCCACGGTCATCTCCTCGCGTGCCTTCTTCATGGGGAACCCCTTCTCTCTCGTTGACCTGCTTGCCGTGCCGGCGTCACGGTCCCAGCGGGGGGTTAAGATCCTGTGCAACCAGCGTGCAGGTGCCTCGTCTGGTCAGCCGGGGGCGACGAGAGCGATGGAGCCAGCGTTCGGGATCCTCGGGCCGCTCAAGGCCACCGCCGGCGGCGGTCGGATCGCTCTCGGCGGCCCCAAGCCGCGCCGGCTGCTCGCGATGCTGCTGCTCCACGCGGACGATGCGGTGTCCGTCGACCGCCTCGTGGAGGCCGTGTGGGAGGACGCCCCCACGGTCAGCGCCGAGGCCACCCTGCGCGCCCACGTCGCGAACCTGCGTCGGGCGCTGGCCGGGGGCGGCGCGGAGGGTCTGCTCGTCACGCGGGCGCCCGGCTACAGCCTGGCGGTGGATCACGCGCAGGTGGACGCGGTGCGCTTCGAATGTCTCGCCGCCGACGGTCGCGCCGCACTCGACCGCGGGGAGGCCGCGGGAGCCGCCGAGACGTTGCGTGATGCGCTGGCGCTCTGGCGCGGTGAGGTGCTCGAGGACCTCGGGGCCCCCCGCTTCGCCGAAGCAGAGACCGCCCGACTCGAGGAACTGCGCCTCACCGCGCAGGAGGCCTGCATCGACGCGGATCTCATGCTCGGTCGTCATCGTGAGGTCATCGGCGAGATCAGGGCGCTGGCGAGCGCGCACCCGTTCCGCGAGCAGTTGTGGGGCCGGCTCATGCTGGCGCTGTATCGCGCAGGCCGCCAGGCTGACGCCCTGGAGGCGGGCAGGACCCTCCGGCGACGGCTGGACGAGGAGCTGGGCTTGGCGCCCGGGCCGGACCTGGTCGAGCTGGAGACCGCGATCCTGCGTCACGATCCGGCGCTGGCACCGACACGCGAGCCGGCGGCGTCGGCTCCCGAGGTCGGGGCCGGGCCGGCCCGGCCGGGTGCACCGGGGCCACCTGATCCCCTGTTCGACGTCCTGCGGCGCGTGCCGATCGTGGGCCGCGCCGAGGAGCTCGCATGGCTGCTGGGGCTGTGGCAGGCGGTCCGCGACGGCGGGCGCCGTGTGGCCCTGGTCTCGGGCGAGGCGGGCGTGGGCAAGACGCGGCTCGTCGCCGAGCTCGCCGCCACCGCCGCCGAGGAGGAGGCGCTGGTGCTCGTGGGCCGCTGCGAGCAGGCCGCGCTGATCCCCTACCAGCCGGTGGCCGAGGCGCTGCACGCCAGCCCGTTGGCGACCCAGGTCCTCGACGGGGCCGTCGCGTCCGTCCGCGGCGACACGCCCCCACCGCGCGATCGCCCCACGGACGCCGCACCCGCGCCACCGCTGGCCTCCGACGGCCCGGAGGCGCAGCGCGTGGCGTTCCTCGACGCCATCGCCGGCGTGTTCACGCAGTTGGCCGCCGAGGCACCGGTGCTCTTCGTCGTGGAGGAGGCCGAGACCATCGACCGGGCGAGCGCCCGCCTGCTCCAGCACCTCGCCCGCCGCCTCCCGGAGCGCCTGCTGCTGCTGGTCTCCTTCCGGGAACCCCCCGGCAGCCGACATCCCCCGCTGCGCGAGCTGCTCGCCCACCTCGAGGGGGGCGGCCTGGCGGATCGTCTGTCCTTGACACCGCTGAGCAGGCCCCACCTCACCGAGCTCGTCGCGCGCTTGACCGGCTCACGCGTGCCCGAGGGCTTCGTGGACGCCCTGTGGTCGTCGACCGGCGGCAACCCCTTCTTCGCGAGCGAGGTGGTCCACGACCGCAGCGCCCAGGGCGGCATCGAGGGCCCCGACGAAGCGTGGCACGTGCCCGCCGGGGTGCGCGACGTGCTCCGGGAACGACTGAGCACGCTGGGGGAGGCCACCCAGCACCTCGTCGCGTGCGCCGCGGTGCTCGGCCACCACGCCGACGCCGCCGCGCTCACCCGCGTCGCGGACGCACCGGAGGAACGCGTCGCGGCTGCGCTGGAGGAGGCCGTCGACGCCGGCTGGCTCGTGGAGGCCACGGGGTCCTGGCCGGGCGGCTACACGTTCCGCCACGCCCTCATGCGCCAGGCGGTGCATGGCGACATCCCCGCCCCACGACGCCAGCGACTGCACCTGCGCGCCGCCGACGCGCTGGAGGCGGCCGGCCTGCACCGCACCGCGGACGTGGCTGCGGCCGCCGCCCACCTGCGGGCCGCTGGTGCGCTCGCCGACCGTCAGCGGACCGCCGATCTCAGCCTGCGGGCAGCCGAGGCGGCGGCCGGCCTCTGCGCCTGGGACGAAGCCGCCGGTCACGCCGAGGCCGCCGTCGCGATCCTCGACCATGGCGGAGCGCCCCCGGGCCAGCAGGCCGACGCCGCCGTGCACGCCGCCGACCTGCTGTCCCGATCCACGCTCGACTACCCGCGGGCCGTCCAGCACCTCGAGGCCGCACTGGAGCACCGCCGCGCCGCCGGTGACCCGATCGGGATCGCCGAGGTGCGTAGCCGTCTGGGCTCGGTGCTGTCGGTCCACCACAGCGTCATGGACATCGCTCGGGCGCTGGAGCAGTTCTCCGCCGCCGAGACCGTGCTCCGCGACGGCGCCGCAGCCTTCGACGTGCACCAGGGCACGTCCTTGGCGGCCGTGTTCGGGCTGCACACCGAGCACGGCCGGGCGGCCGCCGACCGGGCGGCGGTGCTCGCGGAGCGGCTCGACCGTCGGGACCTCGTCGCCTTGGCGCGCCTGCTGCTCGGGACGCACCTGTCCCACCGCGGGGACCTCGCCGCCGCGCACGCGTGCTTCGACGAGGCCTGGACCACGGCACACGACCTCGGCGACCCCCATCTCGGATGGCACGTGGTGACCGCGGCCGCCCTGACCCACACGATGTACCTGCTCGACCCCGCCGCCGGCGCGTCCTGGTGTCACCGCGGGCTCTCGCTCCCGCGCTTCGCGACGATCACGCGGGCCCACGAAGCCGTCACCGACCAGCTCGCCTACGCGCTGGCCAGCCTCGGCAGGCTCGCCGCTGCCCGTGAGGCCGCGCGCTGCCTTCCGGCGGACGCGGTGAGCCACCGGCTCCTGCTCCTCCTGCACGGCGAGTGGGAGGCTGCCGAGCAGGCCTGGGCGGCGGCGCTGGAGCACGACCTCGACAACGGCGACGTGCTCAACGCCGCGCTCAATGCCTGCTGGCTCGGGCAGGCACGGCGGCTCCTCGGCGACGTCGACGCCGCGGCCACCGCGCTCGGCAAAGCCCTGGCGATCGCCGAGGACGGACCCCACGTGCCCGTCGAACTCACCGCCCGGTCCGAGCTCACCTGCCTCGCCGCCGCCGTTGGCGACCTCGACGCCGCCGGCGGGCACCTCACCCGCTGCGACGAGATCCTCGCCGCCGGCGAGGACTGGCGCGGCCAGCACGGCGAGGTCGAGCTCGCCCGCGGCGCCGTCGCCGCCGCCCACGGCGACCATCGGCGAGCCGACGAGGCGCACGCCCGAGCCTTGGCGACCTTCGGAGCCCTGGGGCTTGCCTGGTCGCGGGCCCAGACCCTGGCCGCCTGGGCCCGCTGGCGGAAGGTCGCGGGTCGCACCGACGAAACCGAGGCCACACGACACGCCGCAGGCCGGGTCTACGACGAGCTCGGCGCACCCCCACGATGGCGAGACGTCGTGACCTCGCAGGGGTGATCAGCGCCGGACCTGCGCTGCCGCGGCGCGCGCGCCGCAGCAGCAGACCGCCACCCCTGGTAAGCCGGTCGGCCGCGGGCACACGGACCGTCCCGCCGAAGGTGCGCCGCGTGGAACCGACGATGCTCAGCGCGGGTCGCCGAGGAAGGCCAGCAGCTCCTTGGCGACGAGCTCGGGGGCGAGGAAGTCGGCACTGTGCGCCTGGCCTTCGAGGACTGCGACGCGCACGTCGGGCAGCGCCGCAGCGACCTTGTGCGTGGCCTGCAGCAGCGTCTCGGGGCTCTCGCTGCCCTGCAGCATGAGGACGGGCACGGCCACACTGGCCGCCTGCTGGGCGTCGAACCAGCGCTCGGGCGGGGTCGCCAGCTCGCGAGGGAAGGTGTGAGCCGCCGCGACGCGTCCCTGCCAGGAGGGCTGGGCGCGCATCGCCTCGAGCTCCTCGGGGGTCAGTCCCAGCGCCTCGCGGAAGAAGACCTCCACGACCCGCTCCCGCTCGCCGGTGGCGAGCAGCGCCTCGAGCCGTTCGAGGAGCCCGGCGGGCACGAGATCCTCCGCGGTGGTGCCCGCGGGCGGTTCGTAGAGCACCAGCCGGCGGATGCTGCCGGTGAGCGCCGCCGCGTTCAGCGCGTAGCTGGCGCCCGAGCTCACCCCATAGACGTCGACGCTGGTCCGGCCTCGCGCGGCGATCGCGTCGACCACGGCGGCGACGTCCTCGAACTCGCGGGTGGCCTCGTAGTCGGGCCCGTCGCCGCTGGCGCCCCGGCCGCGACGGTCCATGGCGTGGACGGTGAAGTGCGCCTCGAGGTGGGGTCGCAGCGCGTCCCAGCGCGAGTGGTCGCCGAACCCACCGTGCACGAGCAGGAGCGGGGGGCCCTCACCGCTGCTCCAGTAGCCGATCGCGGTGCCGTCGCGTGAGGTCGTCGTGGACACGGTGCGGGTGGGCGTGCCGACCATGATGGGCTCCTCCCTGAGTCGGGTTGCTCGACGGCCCCGGATGGTGGGCAGGCCAGCCGGCGGGAACATCACCCGTGCGGGTGATCCTCGGCCGACGACAGGCTCACAGGACGCGGTGCGCGGCCTCAGCGACGCGCTCACCAAACGCGGTGCGCAGTCTCGGCGACGGGCTCACAGCACGCGGTGCGCGGCCTCGGCGACGAGCTCAGCGCGGCCGCCGACATCGACCTTGTCGTAGACATGGCTGAGGTGCTTCTTGACCGTGTTCACCGACACGAACAGCTGCTCGCTGATCTCGGTGTTCGACCGGCCCTGGGCGACCAGCCGCACCACCTCACGCTCGGCGGGGGTCAGCGCCGGCCAGCCGCTGCGGGGCCGGCCGCGGGCCCCACGACCCCTGCGCGCGTAGGCGACAGCCTCCTCGAGGCTCAGGGCCCCGCCCGCCGTCCGGCACCGCGCGGCCTCCTCGGCGACGAGCTGCTCGCCGGCGTCGGCGAGGCAACGCTCGTGGCTCTGCGCCTCGACCGGGAAGCGCCCGATCGCCGTCCTGGCGCGCACCCGGTCGGCGGCGCCGAGGAGGCGCAGCGCCCGCTGAGGTCGGCCGAGGGCGGCGTCGAGACCGGCGACCGTCTCGACGGCGTCGACGGTGCCGACGACGTCACCGGCGTCGGCGAGGGTGCCCAGGCCCTCGTGGGCGAGCTGCCAGGCGTCCTCGAGATCGCCACTGAGCCGGCGGACGTGGGCGAGGCCGAGCAGCGCACGTCCGAGCGTGCCGGGGATGCCGGGCCCGATCGCGAGCTCGCGGGCGCGCTCGAGGTGGTGCGCGGCCTCGGCGGCACGGCCGTCGCGCAGCGCCAACGCGCCGAGCAGCCACTCGGCGTCGGCCTCCTCCAGGCCGCTGCCGAGGCTCCGGGCGGCCCGACGCCACTCCTCTGCCGCGGCGCGCGCCCGCGCGGGGGTGCCGAAGCGGTACTCGGCCTTGGCCAGGCGGCCCTGGGCGACGAGCTCGTCGGTGGGCAGTCCGCCGTGCCGGGCGACGGCCAGCGCCTCGGCGAGGTGCCGGCGGGCGCCGGTCTCCGCGCCTTCGAGCATGTCGGCACTGCCGAGCACCCACAGGGCCAGCGCCACGAACGACTGCAGCCCGATCGCACGACCGCCCTCGAGTGCCTGCCGGGCCCGCGCCCGCGCCGCCTCGAGATCCCCGCCGGGGACGACGAGGACGTCGGCGAGGAAGGCCCGCGCGATGACGAGGAGGTAGGTCAGCCCCTCGGCCTCCATGGCCGCGACGGTCTGCTCGAGCTTGGCGCGGCCCTCGGCGAACGGGCCGAGCGACGCCTCGATCGTCCCCGCGAACATCATCGCCCCGAGGCGGGTCTCCGGGTCGTCGTCGAGGCCCGCGGCGACGGTGACCGCCTCGGCGCTGTCGGCGCGGATCGCTTCGGCGGCCCCCCGACCGGAGAGCAGACCGCACCAGGCGCGGTACGCGAGGGTGCGCGCCAAGGTGGTGCCGTCGCCGAGTCGGCGGGCCAGCGGGACCGCCTCGGATGCCAGCGCATGGCCTGCGGTGTGGTCCCCGCCCATGAGCGCGAGGATGGAGGCGGTGGTCAGCCCACGGGCCCGGTCGGCCTCGCTCGCTGCGGATGAGGCGACGGCGGTGACCAGGCGCCGGTGCATCTCCACGTACAGCCCGCGCACCATCCAGAAGTCGAACGTCGGCTCGGCGATCGCGAGTACCGCAGTGGGGCGCTCGGAGGCCACCGCCCAATCCATCGCCGCGCGCAGGTCGTCGAGCCCGGCCGACAGCCGCGACAGCCACGGACCGGGATCCGGCCCCGCAAGCGCCGCCTGCGCCCGTGCCGCGAGCGCGACGTGGAAGCCGAGGTGGCGGTCCCGCAGCCGCGCCGGGTCGTCGATGGCGACCAGCCGTTGCCGCGCGTAGGCGCGGATCGTCTCCAGCAGCCGGTAGCGCGCCCGCCCCTCGTGGATGCTGACCTGCACGAGGGACCGGTCGACCAGCCCGCTGAGCAGGTCGAGCACCCGGCCGTGCTCGATGTCCCCTCCGGCTGCGACCGCCTCGGCGGCCTCGAGGTCGAAGTCGCTCGCGAACACCGACAGCCGCGCGAGGGTGAGTCGCTCGGTGGCGTCGAGCAGCTCCTCGCTCCACGCCACGGAGGCCTCGAGCGTGCGCTGGCGCGGCAACGCGTCGCGGCCCCCGCCGGTGAGCAGCGCGAACCGGTCCGACAGGCCCTCGGCGATCTGCGCCGGCGCGAGCACGCGGCTGCGCGCCGCCGCAAGCTCGATCGCTAGGGGCAGCCCATCGAGCCGGCGGCAGACCTCGGCGACCGCCGCGGCGTCGTCGTCGGTGATCCGATAGCCGGGCCGGACCTGCCCGGCGCGCAGCTCGAACAACCGGGCGGCGTCGGCGGCCGCCACCGTGGGGGCGGTCGTCGCCGCCGGCTCCGGCAGGGCGAGGGGCGGGACGACGTAGGTCGCCTCACCAGCGCACGCCAACGGCTCACGGCTGGTCGCGAGCACGGCCACGTCGGGGCAGGCACGCAGGAGGCCGCTGACCAGCGAGGCGCACGCGCCGATCTGGTGCTCGCAGTTGTCGAGCACCACCAGCAGCTGGACGCCCCGCAGCCGCTCACCCAGGGTCTCGACGAGGTCTTGGGCGGGGCGCTCGTGCACACCGGTGGCCACCGCCAGGGCCGCGGGCACCATCCGTGGGTCGCGCAGCCCGGCGAGGTCCACCCAGCACGCCCCGTCGGCGAACCGCGGTGCCACCTCAGCGGCGACCTCGCGGGCGAGACGGGTCTTGCCACTGCCACCGGCACCCGTGAGGGTCACCAGCCGCGTGTCCGCGAGCAGCGCGGTGACCTCGCCGCGCTCGGTGTCGCGGCCCACGAGCGCGTCCGGCGCCGCGGGGACGCCCCAAAGCGCGAGGGCGGCGAGCGCAGCAGGTGGCCGGCGTGCGGTCTCGTCGCGGCCGCTGGCCGATCGGCCGCCACCGCCGGCTCTGCCATCGCCCATGCGTCGCCCCCCGGCGCGCCTGCCGACCTTCGGACCACATCCGGATCGCGGGTCGATGAGCCCTGGGGCCACGCCGAGCCGGGCGCGCACAGCCGTGGCCGGGACCCGACGACACCGGGCAGGGGCCGGATGCGCGCGGTACGCGGCACCCACGCGGATCCCCTCGACCGCGCCGCTGCGCGTCCCAGGCTACGGCAAGACCTCGGGGGTGTGCCGACCGTCCGCGGTGGCGTACCCCGGCACGACGCGGCGGGTGGCGGCCACCACCCGGTCGCGTGCTGCGCGGATGGGGTCAGGCCTGCTGCTGCACCGAGGCGAAGAACGCGGCCAGGGCCTCGGCGACAGGCTCGGGTGCGAGGTTCGGGGCGAAGTGGCCGACGCCCGGCAACTCACGGACGTGGGGGTCGAGGACATGCTCGGCGATGTACCGCTCGACGTCGGCGTAGAAGGTAGCGCGCCGGGTCTGCCCACCCCGCAGGAGCAGGACCGGCACGTGGATCCCCGCCACGAGCGCCGGGTCGGTGGACTCGGGTCCCTCGTGGGTCTGGGATGCCTGGATCGTCCGCAGCATCGTTGGGATGGCGGTTGCCGACCGTTCGTAGTAGTCGGCGTCGAAGGCCGCTAGTTCCTCTTCGGTGGCGAAGAAGCGGTGGAAGACACGGGCCGCATCGGCCAGCCGCCCGCCGGCAGCCACGGCGACGAGCTGTCGGAACGTGGCGCCCAGATCGGCGAGGTCGTCCTCGCGCAGCACCGGGATCACGGTGGGTTCGTAGAGCGCCACGGCGGCCACCGCCCCACTGGTGGCGGCCGCGAACGCCGGCCTGACGCCTGCCGACCAGCCGGCCACGTGGACCGACCCGCCGATGCTGTCGACGAACGCCGCCGCGTCCTCCTCGTGACGGGGCGGCGTGTGGTCCTCGCTGTCGGCGGACAGCCCACGGCCGCGCCAACTCGGCAGGTAGCAGGTGAAGCGGTCCGCGAGGTGGGGCACCAGGTCCCCCCAGGCGAGGTCGCCGTCGTGTGGCGCGCCGTGGAACAGGACCAGCGGCGGCCCCTGGCCGTGCACGCGCCCGGCGATCTCGGTGCCGTCGGCGGAGACGGCTCGGTGGATCCGGTCATGCTTCACGGTGCTCCCTTCGGTTCGATCCCCTCGCGTCTCGCCAGCCGGTGCCGGCGGCAGGCGTCCGGACGCGGCGCGAAGGGTGGGGTCACGGCCGCCGTGCCGCGCCGGGGCGGGTCATGCCGGCTGCCCGAGCGACGCGAAGAAGGTCGTCAGCTCCCTGGCGACGGGCTCGGGCTCCAGAATCGGGGCGAAGTGGCCGAGGCCCGGCAGCGGTGGGCGCACGTGCGGGTCGGCGACAGCCTCAGCGATGTAGCCCACCGCATCGGCGAAGAAGCGGTGCAGCCGGGTCTCCCGGCCCCGCAACAGGAGGACCGGCACGGTGACCTGCCCGAGGATCTCCGGGTCGGTGCCCCGCGGCCCCTCATAGGCATCGCCGTGCTGGAAGACCCGCTGGACCGCCGGCAGGAGGCTTGCGCAACGCTCGAAGTACTCGCCCTTCCGCGCGGCGGCGATCTCGTCGTCGTTGGCGACGTAGCCGTGGAAGGCGCGGGATGCGTCGACGAGGCGACCCTCGGCGGCCGCCGCAGCCCCCTGCTCGAACGCGGCGCCCATGCGGGCCAGGTCGTCCTCCCGCAGCAACGAAGCGACGTTGGGCTCGTAGAGGGCCACGGCGCCCACGGAGCCGCTGTCGGCGGCGGTACCGATCGTCCACTCGACCATCGACCAGCCGACCAGGCAGACCGGCTCGCCGATGCTGTCGACGAACGCGCTGATGTCCTCCTGCAGCCGCAGGGGCGAGAGGTCCGGGTTGTCGGCGGACAGCCCGCGGCCGCGGATGCTCGGGAGGTAGCACGTGAACCCGTCGGTGAGGTGGGGCACGAGCGCCTCCCAGGCGAGGTCCCCGTCGTGGGGTCCACCGTGGACGAGGACGAGCGGTGGCCCCTGTCCATGCACACGCCCGGCGATCTCGGTGCCGTCGGCGGAGACGGCTCGGTGGATCCGGCCAGCGGCCATGATGGTCCCCCTCGTTGATGGCCTCGTCGCCGCGAGGATGGCGGATCGGACCGCGAGGAACACCACCCGACCGGGTGGTCTGGTCCTGCCGCGACCTGCTCGACACTCACGGCTCGTGGCGGGCGGCCTCGACGGCGAGCTCGGTGCGTCCCGCGACCGCCACCTTGGCGTAGACGTGGGTCAGGTGGTACTTGACCGTGTTGACCGAGATGAAGAGCCGCTCACCGATCTGGGCGTTGGTGTGCCCCTCCGCGACGAGCCGCGCGACCATGCGCTCGGTGGGGGTCAGCGCCGCCCAGCCGAGCTGCGGGCGCTGCCGTCCGCCCCTGCCACGACGGGCATAGGCGACCGCCTCGTCCAGGGTCAGCCGTGTCCCCTCGGCCCAGCACGCCAAGGCGTCGTCGGGGTCGAGCTGGGCCCGGGCGGCGGTGGTGTGCCGCTCAGCCCGTTCGGCGCGCACCGGGAACCGCACGGTGCCCGTGTCGGCGTGGAACCGCTCGGCGGCGGCGAGCAGCCGGAGCGCCTGCTCGGGCTGGTCTCGGGCGGCGGCCAGCCCGGCGACGGCCTCGAGCGCATCGACCGCACCGAGCCGGTCCCCGGCGTCGGCGAGCACCCCGAGACCGTCGTGAGCCAGGTCCCACGCGTCCGCGGGGTCGCCCTCGAGGCCGGCGAGCCCGACCAGGGCCCGCCCGAGGGTGAAGGGGTAGCGGGGCTCGACCGACAGCTGCCGGCACCGCTCGAGGTGCGCTGCGGCGGACTCCGGTCGCTGCTCAGCCAGGTCGACGAGCCCGAGCAGCCACGTTGCCCAGGCCTCGGCGAGCCGGTTGCCCCGTTGACCTGCGGTGCGTCGCGCAGCTTCGGCGTCCCGGCGGGCTCTGCCGGTCTCGCCCGCGCGGTACGCCGCGAGGACAGTCCAGCGGCTGACGAGCAACTCGAACGTCGTCGGCGACGGGCTCCGGGCGCGGAGCAGCGCCTCGGCGTCGGCGGCGTGTCCTGCTGCTGCGTCGAGGTCACCCTCGAAGAGCTCGACCGCGGCGAGCACCGCCAGGGCGTAGGCCTGCCAGCCGGGACGGTCGATCCGCCGCGCCCAGGCGAGACCCTGATGGGCGTGTTCGCGGGCGCGGTCGAGCTCGCCAGAGAGCAGCAGGTAGGCCCCCAGCTGGACGTGCGCGGTCGGGCGGGTGAAGCCGACGCCGGTGTGCTCGCAGGCCGCCACGGTCCGCTCGAGCAGCTCCACACCCTCGACGAGGGAGCGGCCATCGCAGGCGGTGATGCCGGCGAAGGCGAGGACGAGGATCCGGCTGGCGTCGTCCTCGAGCCGTGCGGCCCGCGCCACCGCCTGCGCAGCGTCGGCGGCGACCGCCTCGCTGACCGCGAGCCCGGACCACAGGCCGGTCGCGGCGCGTAGGACATGCCCCAAGGCGAGGGTGTCGTCGACCTCGAGGACCCGTGCGACCGAGACGGCCCGCTCGGCGAAGCCGTGCGCGCTCGCGAGGAAGCCACTGCCGGCGATCACCAGGCTCGCGGTGACCAGCCCCCGGGCCCGGTCGGCGTCGGTTGCCGCCGGGGAGTCGACGGCGGCCCGCAGCCAGCGCTCCATCTCCGAGTAGCGGCTCCGGTCGAACCAGAACCGCCGGGTCGGCTCGGCGATGTCGAGCACCGCCTCGGGACGCCCCGAGTCGACCGTCCACGCCATCGCGGCCCGCAGGTCGGGGAGGTCGCGGGCCAGCCGGGCGTTCCACGCGGCGGCGTCCGGACCGTCCAGCCCGGCCTGCGCCCTGCCCGCCAAGGCGATGAAGTGGCCAAGGTGACGGTCGCGCACCCTCGCCGGCTCGTCGAGCTCGGTCAGCCGCTCCCGAGCGAACTCCCGGACCGTCTCCAACAGCTGGTAGCGCGCTCGACCGTCCTGCTCGACGACGTGCAGCAGCGACCGGTCAGCCAGCGCGGTGACCAGATCCAGCACACGGGTCTCATCGATGGCCGGTCCGGCCACCACCGCCTCCGCGGCCTCGAGGTCGAAGCCTCCGGCGAACACCGACAGCCGCACCAACGCCAACCGCTCGGCATCGGAGAGGAGCCCGAAGCTCCACTGCACCGACGCCTCCAACGTGGCCTGCCGCGACGGGGCGTCGCGACCCCCGCCGGTCAGCAGCCGGAAGCGGTCCGACAGGCCCGCGGCGACCTGCCCCACCGACAGCACCCGCATCCGAGCTGCCGCCAGCTCCACCGCCAGCGGGATCCCGTCCAGACGCCGGCAGATCTCGGCGACGGCGGCAGCGTTGGCGTCGGTGACCGTGAAGTCGGGGCGGACCTGCCGCGCCCGCAGCTCGAACAGCGTGACGGCCTCCGCCCCCCGAACCGCCTCGCTCGAGTGCGCCTGCGGACCGGGCACCCCCAGGGGCGGCACCTCCCAGGCCGATTCCCCGTCGATCGCCAGCGGCTCCCGACTGGTCGCCAGGATGGTCAACCGCGGACACGCACCCAGGAGCTCGGCCGACAACGTCGCACAAGCCCCGACCACGTGCTCACAGTTGTCGAGAACCAGGAGGCCGTGCCGGGCGCGCAGCTGGTCGATCAGCGTGTCGACGAGCGCCCGCCCCGGTTCCTCACGGACCCCGACCGCATCCGCCAGCGCCTCGGCGACCGAACCGGGATCATCGACCCGCGACAGCGCCACCCATGAGGCCCCGTGCTCGAAGCTGGCCGCCGCGTCGTGGACCGCCTCCAGCGCCAGCCGGGTCTTCCCGCAACCCCCCGAGCCGGTCAGCGTGACCAGACGCGACTCGGCGACCAGCCCGGCGATCTCGACCCGCTCCCACTCACGCCCCACCAGGGTCGAGACCGCCACCGGCAGATCGGCCGGACCCTGCGCCCCTGCGACGTCACCGCGCGCGACCCCCGCAACCGCGCCGCCCCTGCCGCCCGCGGTCGACAACCGTCCCCTACGACCCGTCGCGTCGGCCATCGTGACCCCTGACAGCGCACCGGTGGAGGACCGATGGAGCGCGCCGCCCCCGGTGATCGTGCAGCGGCGTCCTCCCCCCCGCCGGAGCCGATCATCGACGCCTCACCGCGGGAGAACAACCACGAAGACGGTAACCCCTCGCCAGCCCAGCCGGCGATGCCGGGCGATCGGGCCCAGGCGCGGACGGCCCGGGCAACCCGAACTCCAGCGTCATGGGCCCGGCCCCGGTGACCGCAACAGGAACGCAACCCCATGGTGCGAGCGTCGCGGCCCGACAGGCGAGCGGAGGCAACGCCATGGCCACGACCGGCGACGCGAAGGTCTCGCGGACCACCTCCCGCGACGGTACCAAGATCGGCTACGTCACGACCGGGGACGGACCACCCCTCGTGCTCGTGCATGGCGCCCTCGGCGACCACACGCGCTGGCGGGCACTGCGCCCCTACCTCGAGCCGCACTTCACCGTGCACGCCATGGACCGGCGGGGGCGCGGCGCCAGCGGCGACCACCCCGACTACGACGCGGCCCGGGAGCCAGAGGACGTCGCCGCTGTGGTCGACGCGGTCGCCGACACCGCCGGCGCACCACCCGCGGTGCTCGGCAGCTCAAGCGGGGCCAGCATGGCGATCGGCGCAGCGACATTGACCGCCAACGTCCGCCGGATCGTGCTGTTCGAGCCGCCCGCCGGCCCGGTGTCGGCGCTCAAGCCGCCAGGCTTGCAGGAGCGGCTCGACGCCCTGCTCGCGGCCGGCGACCGCGAGGGCATCCTCGAGGTTGCCTACCGGGCCATCGTGGGGCTGTCGGAGGCCCAGATCGACGAGCTGCGCACGCAACCGGAGTGGCCCAACCGCCTCGCCGCCGCGCACACGGTGCCGCGTGAGCTCGCGACACCCCCCAGGCAGCTCTTCGACCCGCACCGGGCTGCGCACGTGACCGTGCCCGCCCTCGTGCTCGTCGGCACTGACACCCCGGAGGCCTTCACGGCGAGCGCCGAGATCGTGGCGGCAGCGGTGCCCGACGCCCGCGTGACGATCCTCGAGGGGCAGGGACACGGCGCCGAGGTGTTCGCGCCCCAACTCGTCGCCGAGGCGACGCTCGACTTCCTGCGAGAGGACACCTGAGCCCAGGCCCGCACGGCCGGGTCGTCCAGGCGGACCGGGCGCCCGATCCCCGACGGGGCAGTCCATGGGGCCGTGTCGGTCTCAGTTGATCACGCGCACGGCGATGCCGTGGACGTCGCTCGCGTCATCATCGGGCCGCGGCTGCACGGTGTCGACGACCTCGCGCGCGGCCACGTCGATCACCGAGAAGCCGGGTGTCGAGCCTGTCGCGACGTGCGGGTCACCGCTCTGGGGCTCGGGCCCGCGCAGGCTCACGAAGGCCCGCTCGCCGTCGGGGGAGAAGTCGAGGATGTCGGGGGTGTCGCCGGTGAAGTCGAGCTCCGCGACGACCTCGAAGGTCTCGGGGTCGATGACCTGCCCGTTGTCGCTGCCGCGATTGACCTGCCACAGCTCACCACCGTCGGGGTGCAGGCGCACCCCGTGGACGTCGACGCCCCCACTGCCGGCGGTGTGCACGAGCTCGTGGCTGCCCGTGTCGAAGGCGTACCACTGCCCCTCCTCCTGATCGGGGGCGCCCCAGTTGGCGAACATCGTCGCGCCGTCAGCCGACAGCGCGGTGCCGCAGTTGGCGCGCACCTCCCCGGGGTCGAAGGCCTCGACGAGCTCACCGGCCTCGAGGTCGACGACACCGAGGCCGCCGTCGGCAGGCCCGAACGTCACGTAGGCGTAGGCGCTGTCGGCGGTGTAGTCGTGGCACACCGGCCCCGGTGGGTCCTCGAGGTCCCCGAACGCCTCGAGGTAGAGGGGGTCGGCGGCGAAGGCGATCTCCCGTCCCACCGAGAACTCCCCGGCGTCGAGGTCCGCCTCGATCTCGGTGAGGGAGTTCGCGCCGATGTTGGCGACCCACACTGAGTCGTCCGGCGCGACCGCGGCCATGTGCGCGGTCTGGCCCGTCTCGAGGACCGCCACGACCTCGCGCGCCTCAGCGTCGACGACCGCGACGTTGTGCGAGCCCGTGCTCGCAATGAACGCGTAGCGGCCCCCGGAGTCGAAGTCGATCATGTGCGGCGTCTCGACCTCGCCGCGGAGGTCGACCTGGGCGACCTCCTCGAGGTCGGCGTCGTAGACGTGCACGGTGTCGATGCCCTCACCCTGATCGGCCGCCCAGATCTCGTAGGTCGGCTCGTCCTCGGCCCCGCAAGCTGCGAGCGCCAGCGCCGGCACCACGAGGAGCGGCAGCAGGATACGGTTCGGTTCTCCAGTGATCACGCGTGGTCCTCCCTCTCGGGTCCGGTCAAGCGAGAGCCGAAGCATGCGCACCCGACCCGGCCATGACAGCGGCTCTGCAGGGCAAACGCGGCGAACCCGACGCACGCTCTTTCCCGAAGCCCGCGGCGATCGACGTCGGCCACCTGCCCAGCGGCGAGCGCCGCGACCACGGGCACACCCGGCGTGGCCTCGGTGCCTGGCTGCTGCGGCAGGCCGTGCCCCGCATCGTCCACCCCGTCGCCGCCGCTCCGGCGGGACGCGCGGAGGGGGCCCATCGGCCCTGTCCGCGGTCGCCGGGACTCGCTCTACTGGTCCCCGCCGTCTTGGGTCACGGGTAAGGAGCCTGCATGAGTGCGGCGTCACCGTCCGGTCTACCCGAGGGCGCGGTCTTCCCGCTGTCGTTGCGGGTGGACGAGCTGTCCTGCATGCTCAACTTCGAGCTCGCTGACCACCCCGTCTACGACGGTGGTGAGCTGCAGTGGTTTGACGACGACGCCCACGGCACCGGCATGCTCGCCTTCCTGTCCCGGCGCGCTGATCGCACAGTGGACTACTACGTCCAGCGCGGCCTCGAGGTGGACCGCGACGGCTACACGATCGGCGGCGGCATCCGCAGCTGGAACAGCGTCGACTTCGACGCCGCCCGACTCGAGGTCCACGCCGACGGCGTCGACGCCGACGCGCGGTTCACCGACGTCGACGGGCGACCGGTCGAGATCCGCGTCAACGACCGCGACGGGCGGCCGCGCCGGCCCGGGGGACTGCTCGCCCCGGTCAGCGCCGCGATCGAACGGCCCACGAGCCTGCTGTTGGTGTGGATGCCCCGCTTCGACCTCGTCCGCGTCAGCGACACCCCGCCGCGCATCCGCATCGACGGCGCCGACGCGGCGACCGGGCAGCTGCCGGGCCGGCGGCTGCACCGACGCCACCTCATCAAGTACGCCGCACCGGTGGTCACCGTCGAG
>PWFH01000076.1 GCA_003553795.1 Egibacter sp.
CCATCGAGAACATCCTTGACCGGATGCCTCAGAGATCGCATACTTGACCATCCACTCCGCTCGACGAGGGCCCCTGCTTCCCGCCGCAGGGGCCCTTCGTCTGTGCCGCCCTCGCCGCGTGACCCCCGGTCGCGCACCTCTCCTGACGTCGTGTCCTGACACGGTGTCAGGAGCGGCGTAGGTTGGGGGTCATGTCGACGACCGCCACCTCTGCCGATGCGACGGCCCGGGCGCTGCTCGACGCCGCGTTGCGCGTCTTCGCCGAGCAGGGGGTGCGGTCGGCGCGCATGGAGGACGTCGCCGCCGCGGCGGGGGTCTCCCGTGCGACGCTCTACTACCACTTCCGCTCCCGCGAGGCGCTGCTCGAGGCTCTCGTGCTCGACGGTGTCGACGGCCTCGCCGGGGCGGTGACCGGGACGATCGACGCTGGCGCCGCGGTGGAGGACGTCGTCGCCGCGGCGATCCACTACTTCGCCGAGCACGCCGGGCTCGTGCGGCTGCTCGTCACCGAGCTCTGGGCCCTGCCCGAGGAGCCCGGTCGTCTCGCGGCCCGCCTCGAGCAGGACGTCGTCGGCCCCCTCGCGGCCCGCATCGCCGAGGGCGTCGACCGCGGTGAGCTGCGCCGCTGTGATCCGCGCATCGCCGCGGCCGCGCTCATCGGCCAGGTCGAGGCCGTCGTCGGGTCCCGCCTGTTGCGCGACGAGCCCCTCAGCCTCGACGTCGTCGAGCCCGAGCTCGTCGCGTTCGCGCGCGCCGCGCTCGAGGCCGAGCGGTAGGCGGGGACGGTGCAGCGGCTCCTCGAGCTCATGGCCCGCGCGGTGTCCCGGCGGCCTGCGCTCGTGCTCGCTGCGCTCGCCGCGGCCACCGCCGTGCTCGGCCTGCTCGGCCTGCAGCAGGAGGTCGAGACCGACATCACGGAGTTCTCGGCCGAGTCGGAGCTCACCGAGGTCTTCGACCGCATCGAGGACGAGTTCGGCGCGCGCGGCGGCTCGATCCAGATCATCGTCGACGCCGGGCAGGGCGGCAACGTGCTCTCCGCCGACGGCTTGCGCCTCGCCGACGACCTCGTCGAGCTCGCCGGCGATGTCGGCGAGGTCGACGCCGCGCTGCGCGAGGGCACCGACCGCTCGCCGGCGGTCGTGTCCTACGCGACGCCGATCCTGCCGCAGGTCGCCCAGCTCGGCGTCGAGCTCGCCGACCTCAGTGACCCGCTTGCCGCCTCGGTCGTGCAGTCGACCGTCGAGGGCCAGGGCGCTGGCCAGCTCGAGGGTCTCGTCTCCGACGACGCCGATCTCGACGAGGCCGAGGCCCGCGGTGGGCTCGTCGTCCTCCAGCTCGCAGCCGACCTCGAGGAGGGGCAGGCCACCGAGGCGAGCGCTGCCCTGCAGGACGCGCTCGCCGAGCGCGAGACGGGATGGTTCGACGTCGAGCCCTTCAGCCTCGCGATCCTCACCGTCGACATCGAGGAGGGCCTCCTCGACGACCTGCCCCTGCTCATGGGGCTGTCGTTCGCCCTCATCATCCTCATCCTCTCGGTGCTCTTCCGCTCCTTCGCCGACGTGGCCTTCGGCGTCGTGGGCCTCGTGCTCACGATCGTCTGGATGAACGGCCTCGCGGTCCTGCTCGGCCCCGAGATGCTCGGCCTCACCGGGCCCTTCAACCAGATCGCCGTGGCCGTTCCGGTGCTGCTCGTCGGGCTCGGCATCGACTACAGCGTCCACCTCAACGCCCGCTACCGCGAGGAGCGCACGGCGGGGTCCGACGCGCCTCTCGCCGCGGCCACGGCGGTGCGCACCGTCGGGGTCGCACTGCTGCTCGCCACGGTCACGACGGTCATCGGCTTCCTCTCCAACCTCGCCACGCCCCTGCCGCCGATCGCGGACTTCGGGGCCTTCGCCGCCGCCGGCATCGCCTCGGCGTTCGTCGTCATGGGGCTGCTCATCCCCTCGGCCCGCAACCTCATCGACCGGCGGCGCCGTCCGCCCCTGCCCCACGTCACCGAGGGGCACTCAGCCGAGGAGGCGCCCACGGGCTTCATGGCCCGGGTCGCCGCGCTGCCCGCCCGCGCCCCCTGGGCCGTGCTCGCCGCCTTCGCCGCGCTGGCCGGGATCGGTGGCTGGGCGGCCACCGACCTCGACACGAGCTTCAGCCAGGAGGAGTTCATCCCCGAGCACTCCAACGCCGCGGCACTGCTCGACCGCATGGACCTCCTCTTCGGCGGCGACGTCTCCGAGCAGACCTTCGTCCTCGTCGAGGGCGACCTCACCGATCCCGGGTTGCTCAACGAGATCCTCGAGGTCACCGACGACCTCGGCGAGGTCGACGACGTCGTCACCGCCGACGACGAGGCCGAGGTGCAGTCCCCACCGACGGTCGTCGCCGGCCTCGAGCGCACCGTGGAGGCGGTGCGCCTCCAGCTCTCGGCGCAGTTCGCCCTGCTCGACGACCCCGACGACGCCGCGGAGGATCTCCCGCTGCCCGAGACCCTCACCGTCGAGGACCTGCCCGCGGCCTTCCTCGACGACGCCGCCGCCGATGGCATCCCGCTCGGCGACGGCGACCTCGACGCGCTCGAGCGACGCCTGCCCGAGGGCATCTCCGCCGTCGAGGCGCTGCTGTCGGCGCTGCCAGGCGCCGAGCTCGCCGCGGCGGTGCGTGAGGGCGCCGTCGAGCAGCTCGAGGACGAGGGACCCGACGGCGTGAGCGACGACGCGATCGCCGGGCTCGCCGCGCTCGACGCCGACGAGATCGACCGCGTGGCACTCGAGGGGGCCGGCTGGCCGACCGACGAGCTGCCTGACGACGCGCTCGACCTCCTCGACGCCGCCGAGCGCATCGGCGGGCTCGGCTGGGACGGGGACCGCTTCGCCGCCGACGCCGACGTGGAGGCGATCTACGAGGAGGTGCGCGCGGTCACCGGTGGCGACCTCGACGCGGTGCTCGGCGACGACGGGCAGTCCGGGCTCCTCATCATCGGCTCACAGGCCGGCGAGCAGCGCGCCGAGGCCCTCGCCGCCGAGCTCACCGACCGGTTGGCTGCCGTCGAGGCCGCGGGCGCCACGACCGCGGTGGCCAGCGAGCAGCTCGTCATCATCGAGACCCTCGACGAGCTCGCCGACGCCCAGATCGGGGCGATCGTCATCAGCCTCGGCGCCGCGCTGCTCCTCCTCGGGGTGTACTACGGCGTGACCGCGCGGCGCCCGATGCTCGGCGTCGTCACGATGATCCCGCCGATCCTCGCCGTCCCGCTCATCCTCGGGTCGATGCGTGTGGCGGGGCTCGCGTTCAACGCCCTCACCGCCACCGTGGCCTCGATCGCCGTCGGCATCGGCGTGCCCTACGGCATCCACCTCACGAACCGCTACCTCGAGCAGCGCGAGCGCGGGGGCACGCCCGAGCAGGTCGCCGGCGAGACGATCCGTCATACCGGGGCCGCCCTGGTCGGCTCGGCGGTCACCACGGCGTCGGGCTTCGGGGTCCTCGTCTTCAGCGGACTCGAGCCGATCCGCCAGTTCGGTGGCGTGACGTCGGTGACGATCCTCTACGCGCTCGTCGCGGCGGTGCTCGCCGAGGCCGCGGGGCTCGTCGTGTGGGATCGCCATCACCGCAAGCGCGACGGCGCGACGCCGGACGGGGCCTCCGAGGACCCCGAGATCGCGTCCGCGGGCGCGCCTGCGGTCGCTGTCGGCGCGGGGCCCGCCGACGAGGCCGTGCCCGACACCGAGGGGGCGGGGGCATGACCCGCAGGAGCCGCACGAGCCGCACGCTCGCCGTCGGCGGTGCCGTGGCCGTCGCCGTCGCGCTGCTCGCCCTGGGAGGGCCGCTCGTCGCCGTGGAGCGCTCGTGGCCGCTGCTGCTCGGCGCCGCGGTCGGCTTCGCCCCGGGGGGCACCGTCGCCACGCGAGGGCTTGGCCTCGTCGGCGGCCTCGTCGTCGGCTGGGGCAGTGCGATCGTCGGGGCGGGGCTCCTTCCGGCCACGCCCGTTGGCGACGCGCTGGCCGCAGGACTCGCCGTCCTCGCCGTCACCCTCCTGGCCGCCGCCGCGAGGGGGAAGGTGCCCCTGTGGACGTGGTTGGCAGGGCTCGGGGCGCTCGCCGCAGCCAGGCCCGACGCGGCCGTCGGCGTGGCCGCCCCGCGCTTCGCCGACGTCGCCGACGCGGCGCTCGGGCTCGCCACCGGGCTTCTGCTCGCCGGCGTCGGCGCGGTGCTGAGTGCCCGCGCCGACGCCGCGCAGCCACCGAGCGTCGCTGACCGTGCCGACGGCGCGCAGCCACCGAGCGTCGCTGACCGTGCCGACGGCGCGCAGCCACCGAG
>PWFH01000110.1 GCA_003553795.1 Egibacter sp.
ACGCCCTCCCCGCCGCGCCTTCGGCGCACGCCCTCCCCGCCGCGCCTTCGGCGCACGCCCTCCCCGCCGCGCCTTCGGCGCACGCGCTCGACGACCTCGACGAGGCCGACGTCGTGGTCTTCTGGGGCGACGGCTGTCCCTTCTCGGCTGCGGCGATCGACTGGCTCGACCGCTACGAGGCCGCGCATCCCGACGTCAGCGTCGTCCGCGTCGAGGTGTGGGAGGACGCCGCCGGCGAGGCGGCCTTCGCCGAGGCCCTCGCCGCCCTCGACCGCGAGCCGCGCACCGTCCCCACGTTCCTCGTCGACGGGCAGGTGCGCGTCGGCTTCGACGACCGGGTCGCGGCCTGGGTGACCGCGACCGCCGAGGCCGCCGATGAGGGTCGGGACGCACCGACGGCCGGAGACGGCGGCTTCACCCCGCTCGAGCCGGGCGAGGGCCGGGAGACCGTCGACCTCGGCGACGAGGAGCCCGCCGAGCGACGGGGACCCACCGTCCCCGTCGTCGCCGCAGCCGTCGCGCTCGCCCTCGCCGCGGTCGCGGCCGCGCTCGCGGTGCGCCGGCGCTCGCTGCGGGGCTGAGGCACCCTCGCAGGCGAGGACCGCGACGGCTCAGCCGACGTGGATCTCCTCGTGACCGAAGGTGATGCCGCGGTCGAGGGTCTTGTGGACCGGGCAGCGCACCGCGACCTGCCGCAGCCGCTCGCGCTGGGCGTCGTCGAAGTCGCCGTCGATGAAGATGCGGCTGCGGACGCGGTCGAGGTGGCCGGTCGCGTCACTGTCGCAGTCATCGCAATCGTCGGCGTGGACGCGGTCGTGCTCGTACTCGACGCTCACGTTGTCGAGCTTCCATCCCTTGTGCTGGCAGTACAGCGAGACGGTGATGCAGGTGCAGGCGGCGAGCGCGCCGAGCAGCAGCTCGTAGGGGTTGGGGGCCTCGTCGGTGCCGCCGGCGCTCTCCGGCTCGTCGCCGATCCAGACGTGGCGGCCGTTGGTGACCCGGACGTAGGCGCCGCCGGTGAGGTCCGCGGTGATCTTCGTGCTCACACGTCATCCGTTCGTCGTCGTGGCGTCCGCAGCCTACGTCGCCACCCCGCGCGCGGCCGGGCGCGACGTCCGACGTCCCCGCGCAGCGCTGCCCCGCCCGACCGGAGACGAGGTGCCAGCCCGGAGGGGACCTCCGACGCGGTAGGCCGAGGCGCTCTGCGGGAACCCTCATGCCCCAGGGATGCTGGCGCCGGTTGCGGCGACCGGCGACCGGGCACCTGGGGGGAGGTGGTGCCATGAAGAGCGTGCTCGTCGGCATCGACGGCTCGAACGACTCCCGCGTCGCCCTGCGCTGGGCTGCTGCGGTCACCGACGCGATCATGCTGCGACTGCGGACGCTGTGGGTCTGGGAGTACCCCGCCGACACCGTCGTCTCGGTGGGCGGCATCGACCTGCCCGACCCCGAGGCGGCCGACGCCCACGTGGCCGAGCAGCTCGAGACGCTCCTCACCGAGGAGCTCGGGGCCGAGGACGCGCGCCGGGCCACCGCGAAGGTCGCCCGCGGCTCGCCGGCCCGCGCGATCCTCCGGGCGGCCGAGACGACGCCGAAGATGATCGTCGTCGGCTCCCGTGGGCTCGGCGGGTTCAAGGGGCTGCTGCTCGGCTCGGTCGGACGCCAGCTCGCCGAGCACGCGCCCTGCCCGGTGACGATCGTGCCGAGGACGACGCCGGTCGAGCCCGTCTCGCTCGAGACGATCGTCGTCGGCGTCGACGGGTCGCGCCACGCCGCGCGGGCGATGCTCTGCGCCACCGACTTCGCGGGCCGCGTCGGGGCTGAGGTCGTCGTCGTCCACGCCGTCGAGTCGCTGCAGCCGATCGACCCCGGCGCGCACGCGCCCGAGGTCGACCCACGGCCCGAGCTCGATGCGCGCGCCGACCTCGTCGAGGAGTGGGCGAGCCCGCTGCGGCAGCTCGGGGTGCCCTACCGGGTGCGCGTCGTCGAGGGCGACCCCCGTACCGCGCTCCTCGAGGTCGCCGAGGAGGAGGAGGCCGACGGCATCGTCGTCGGCTCCCGCGGACGCGGGCCGGTGCGCAAGCTCCTGCTCGGCAGCGTCGCGGCCTCCGTCGCGCAGTTCAGCGAGAGGCCGGTGACGATCGTGCCCAAGCGCGCCTGAGCCGCACTGCGGCGCTCGCGCGCTCGCTCCCCCGACACCGGGGAGAGGGCAGGATGTGGTCTGGCCGGCGCCGCCGCCCCGGCGCCGAGGAGGGAGCCCACCGTGCCGACCGTGCGTTGTCCCGCCTGCGGGGAGACCGAGGCGCTCGCCGGCGAGCGCGACGGGCAGGCGCTGCGCGTGACCTGCGAGGCCTGCGGGACCACCTGGCTGCGCGACCCCGACCGCAGCTGCGCGCTGTGCGGCTCGAAGGACCTCAGGCACCGGCCCGTGCCGCTGTGGGAGAAGGCCCGGGGCGAGCAGCGCACCCCGGCCGGCTGGCTCGACGCCTACGACTGCTACGCCTGCGGCGGCCGGGACGTCACAAGCGCTGAGCCGGCCCCCGGCGACCCCACCGAGCTCACCGGCGGGATGGAGCTGCGGGAGTCGTGGCAGCGCCACCGCGAGGCCTGAGCGCTCGACGGGGCGCCTTCTCTGCCGTGCCGGCGGCGCGGTGAAGGTCCCTCCGCGGTGGGACGTTCGGCACTCCGGCAACCTCACATCATCGTTTACTTTCTGACTCACGGTTACCGTCAGGGTAAACGACCAGCATGGAGGCCGGAGATGACGACGAGCGGACACCCGCGAGAGGCCCTGTGGAGCCGACGGCTCGCGCTCGTCACGAGTCTCGCCGCCCTGCTCATGGTCGTGCTCGTCGCCAACCAGATTGGCGGCATCCTCATCGCCAGCGAGCTGCGCGACGACTACGAGCGGCTCGTCGCCGACGCCGAGGACCGCGCGGCGGACGAGCCGGCCCAGGGGACCGAGGCGGTCAGCGGGCCGCCCGAGGCGCGCCCCGAGGTCACCGTCGAGCTCGTCCTCGACGAGATGACCATCGAGGCCGACGTCGCCGAGGTCCCGGCCTGGGCGCAGGTGACCTTCGAGGTCACCAACGTCGGCGAGGTGCCGCACGACGCCGTCGTCGGCGACGAGGGCACGGCGATGCTCGGCGCCGGGGAGTCCGGCGCCTTCACCCTCGAGGCCCCCGGGTCGGGCGTCATCGAGATCATCTGCACCGTCTCCGGCCACGAGGCGGCGGGCATGGCCCTCGCCCTGCCCGTCGCCGGTGAGCCCGACCCCTCCACCGCCGGGGACGGCGGCCCGGGCGAGGCGACCGAGGCGACCGAGGCCGCCGGGGCCTCAGCGGACGACGCCGCGGACTACGACGGCGAGCGCCCGCCCCTCGAGCGCCGGGACCCGACGATGCCCCCGCGGCCCGACGGCGAGGTCCACGAGATCGCCTGGGAGGTCGAGGAGCGGGTGATGCAGGTCGCCGAGGACGTCTGGCAGGAGGTCTGGACCTTCGAAGGGCAGGCGCCCGGCCCGGTCCTGCGCGTCGAGGTGGGCGACACCGTCGACCTCACGATCCGCAACCCCGACGACGCCGAGGTCGCCCACTCCATCGACTTCCACGCCAGCCAGGTCGCCTGGAACGACGAGATGCGCGACCTCGCGCCGGGCGAGGAGCGGCGCTACGTCTTCGAGGCCACCCACGCGGGGGTCTTCATGTACCACTGCGGCACCGCCCCGGCGCTGCACCACATCGGCAACGCCATGCACGGCCTCATCGTCGTCGAGCCCGAGGGCGGGCTGGCCGAGGTCGACCACGAGCTCTTCTTCGTCCAGCACGAGTACTACCTCGGCCCGCAGGGCGAGCCCGGTGACCTCGCCAAGATGGCCCGGACCGCCGCCGAGCCCGACCTCGTGGTCTTCAACGGCGTCGCCGAGCAGTACGCCGCCGAGCCGATCGAGGTCGGCGTCGAGGACACGATCCGGGCGTTCGTCCTCAACAACGGGCCGAGCGTCGACACCTCCTTCCACGTCGTCGGCACGATCTTCGACCGCGTCGTCAAGGAGGGCGTCGAGCTCTCCGCCGACAACCCCGGCCGCTACGGCAGCCAGGCCGTCGACCTCGCCCCCGCCCAGGGCGCCTACGTCGAGTTCAGCCTCGCCGCCGACGGGCTCTACCCCATCGTCGACCACGCCTTCAACCACGCGAGCGCCGGGGCACTCGGGATGTTCAAGGCCGGCGACGGCGGGCCCGACACCGACGCGAGCCACTAGCGGGGCGAGCGCCCTTGCCCTCCGCCCCCGCCCGCGGCGAGACGCTCGCGCGCCCGCCGTTCGCGCACCTCGCGCCGGCCCTCGCCCTCGCCGCGACCTACGGCGTAGCGGCGCTGCTCTGGGCGCTGGCCGGCGACGCCCTGCCCGGCGGTCGCTGGCTCGCCGTCCACCTCTTCACCCTCGGTGTCGTGAGCAACCTCGTGCTCGTGCTCACCGTGCACTTCAGCGCGACGATCACCCACGCCCCGACGGACGGGGCGACCTGGCTGCGGCTCGCGCTCTTCAACGCCGGCACCCTCGCCCTGCTCGCCGGGCTCCACCACGACGCGCGCGCGGCCTTCCTCCTCGGCGCCCTCGGCACGACCGCAGCGGTCGCCTGGCTGCTCGCCGCGCTGATCCGCATGCGCCGTCGAGCGCTCGGCGCCCGTTTCGCCTTCGTCGTCCGTGCCTACGAGCACGGCGCGGCGGCGTTCCTGCTGGCTGGCGTCCTCGGGGCGCTCCTCGGCGCCGGCGACCTCGCCGGCCCTTGGCACGGTGGCGTGCGACTCGCGCATCTCACCGCAGGCACGTTGGGATGGGCCGGCCTGGTGCTCCTCGCCACCGTCGTCTTCTTCGGCCCCACCGTGCTGCGCACCCGGATCGCCCCCCACGCCAGCCGGCTCGCCGTGCCGGCGCTGCGCACGGCCGCGGCCGCCCTGCTCGTCGGCGTGGCCGCACTCGCGCTCGGGGGCGCCGAGGACGCCGCCGGACGACTCGCCGACGTCGTTGCCGCCCTCGCGCTCGCCGGCTACGCGCTCGCGGCCACCGCGGTGTGCGCCCCTGTCGTGCAGGTCGCCTACCGCACCGAGCGCGACGCCCACGGCCTCATGCTCGCCGCCTCCTGCGCGTGGTTCCCTGCCGCCGCGTGGATCGGCGTCGTCGCCCTGGCCTCCGGCAGTGCCGGGCTGCTCGACGCCGTGGGGCGCATCGCCCTCGTCGGTGTGCTCGCCCAGGCCATCCTCGGCTCGTGGAGCTACCTCCTGCCGATGGCGGTGGGCGTCGGGCCGGCCGCTCGCGCGCTCGCGCGCCGACGCCTGGCCCGGCTCGGACGAGCCCGGCCTGCCGCGCTCAACCTCGGCGTGCTGCTCCTGGCCCTCGCGTCCGTGCCGGCGACCGGCCCCGCGCTGGCCACGCCGCTGGCCACCACGGCCTGGGCGCTCATCGTCGCCGCGGTCGCCCTCACCCTCGCCCTGGCGCTGAGCGCCCTGCACGGGGTGCTGCGTGAGGCCCGGCCACCGCCGGCGAGGCCCTCCCCCCGACCCCGTGATGAGGAGCATGACGATGCCCGCTGACCCCCTGACCGACCACGTCGTCGTCACCGGCCTGCGTGAGGCCCTGCCGGTCACCCCCGCCGCGACGACCTCGCGCGCGCTCGTCGACAACGACGCGGTGCGGATCGTGATGTTCACCTTCGACACCGGCGAGCGGCTCACCGAGCACACCGCGTCGATGCCTGCCGTGCTCACCCTCATCGAGGGGGCGATGGATCTCGCTCTTGGCGAGGAGGTCCATGCGCTCGAGCCGGGCGACTGCGCCTACCTGCCCGCCCACGCCCCGCACTCACTCGAGGCCCGCAGCCCCTCGCGGCTGAGCCTGCTGCTGCTGCGCCGGGCCTGAGCGACCGGTCGGCAGCCCCGCCGGCAGGCGCCCGGTCAGGTCGCGCCCGCCCGGCGCAGGGCACGGTCGATCGCCGCGGCCGCCCGCCGGCCCCCGCCCATCGCGTCGATGACCGTCGTGCCGCCGGTGACGATGTCACCGGCGGCGTAGACGCCCTCGCGGGTCGTCGCGCCGCTGGGCTCCTCCACGGCGATCGTGCCCCGCTCGGTCTGTTCGAGGTCGCTGCCGCGGCGGTGGACGAGCGCGTTGGGCTCGTTGCCGACCGCGACGATCGCGAGGTCGACCTCACGGTCGTGCCCGGTGCCGGGCAGCGCTCGCGGGCGGGCGCGTCCACCGTCGTCGGGCTCGACGAGCTCGGTGCGCTCGAGGCGCACGCCGGCCAGGCGCCCCTGCCCGTCGTCGAGCAGCGCGACCGGGGAGGTCTGCAGCGCGAACGCCACCCCCTCCTCCTCGGCGTGGGCGATCTCGGCGGCGCGCGCGGGCATCTGCTCGCGGCCGCGGCGGTAGGACACGAGCGTGTGGGCGGCGCCGAGCCGCACGGCGATGCGCGCGGCGTCCATCGCGGTGTTGCCGCCGCCGAAGACGACGACCCGCCGTCCGGCCACCGGAGGCAGGGGCGTGTCGGCGTCCTCCTCGTGGGCGCGCATGAGGTTGACCCGCGTGAGGAACTCGTTGGCCGAGAGCACCCCGACGAGGTCCTCGCCGGGCACGCCGAGCAGCCGGGGCACCCCTGCACCGACGCCGACGAGCACGGCGTCGTGCCCGGTGAGCAGCCCGTCGACGCCCTCGGCGCGGCCCACCGGCGCGTTGCGCGCGAAGCGCACCCCGAGGCGGGCGAGCCGGTCGATCTCGGCGTCGACGACCTCGCGGGGCAGGCGGAAGGCGGGGATGCCGTAGGCGAGCACGCCGCCGAGCTCGTGCAGCGCCTCGTAGACGGTGACCTCGTGGCCGGCCAGGGCGAGGTCCGCGGCACCGGCCAGCCCCGCCGGCCCGCTGCCGACGACGGCGACCCGCCCGGCGAGGGGGTCGGCCGCGACCGGCTCGGGCGGCGACGCGCGCGCCCGGTGGGCGTCGGCGACGAAGCGCTCGAGCTGGCCGATCGCGATGGGCTTGTCGCGCTTGGCGAGGACGCAGGCCGCCTCGCACTGGACCTCCTGGGGGCAGACGCGACCGCAGATCGCCGGCAGGGCGTTGTCGGCGAGCAGGGCCTCGCCGGCGGCGTCGACGTCACCGTCGGCGAGCAGGGCGAGGACGACGTCGATGCGCACGTCCACGGGGCAGCCCTCGACGCAGCGCGGCGTCGGGCAGCGCAGGCAGCGGGAGGCCTCGAGGACGGCGGCCTCGGCGTCGAGGCCGCCGTCGACCTCGCCGAAGTCGCCGACGCGGACGCTCGGCGCGCGCTCGCGGGGCTCGACGCGCGGCAGGGCCATGCGCTCCCGTCGGGTCCGCGGCCGCGCCGCGGCCGCCTCGGCGGGGGCGGCGGGGGCGGCGTCGTCCGCTCCTCGCGCGGCACGCGTGGCGCCGACCCCTTGCTGGCTGCGCTCGAGCGCGGCGGCCTCCTCGGCGGCGAAGCTGCGGTTGCGGCGGGCAAGCAGCGCGAAGTCGACGGCGTGGGCGTCGACGTCGGGGCCGTCGAGGCAGGGGAAGAGCGTCGCGCCGTCGACGCGCACCCGGCACCCGCCGCACATCCCCGTGCCGTCGAGCATGAGCGGGTTGAGGCTCGCCGTCGTCGGGATCGCGTGGGGCCTCGTGGCCTCGGCGACGGCGGCCATCATCGCCTCGGGCCCGAAGGTCACGACCCGGTCGCAGGGCCTGCCTCCCGCCTCGGCGTCGGCGAGCACGTCGGCGAGCACGTCGGTGACGAGCCCGCGACGGCCGCGCGAGCCGTCCTCGGTGACGAGATGCAGCGTGTGGGCGACCTGCTCGAGCTCCTCGACGAGCAGGAGGAGCTCGGCGTTGCGGGCGCCGAGGATGACGCTGACGGTGTTGCCCGACGCCCGGCGGGCGAGGGCGCGCGGGTAGGCGATGGCCGCGCCGACCCCACCGGCCACCGCGACGACGTGGCCCTCGTTTCGTGTGTCGCTCGGCGTGCCGAGGGGGCCGACGACGTCGGTCAGCGCCTCGCCGGGGCGCAGCGCGGCGAGCAGGCGCGTCGTGTGGCCCACCGCCTGCACGACCAGGGTGATCGTGCCGGCCTCGGAGTCGGCGTCGACGATCGTGAGGGGGATGCGCTCCCCGCCCTCGCGCACCCGCACGATGACGAACTGCCCCGCCAGGCGGTAGCGCGCGACGCGCGGCGCGGTGACCGTGAGGCGCGCGACGCCGGGGGCGAGCGTCTCCGCCTGCCGCACGTCGTGCATGTCAGGAGTGTTCCGAAGCGTCGGCCCTGCACACGGGACCAACGGGCCGGCCCGCGCGGACCCTCGACCGGCCCCCGGGCTCACCCGGCCGGCAGCAGGAGCGTGGCGAGCAGCGCGGCGGTGACGAGGCCGAAGAGCGCGCCGGCGGTGCGCCAGCGGGTCAGCCGCAGGTCGACGCGCTCGACCGCGCCGCCGGCGGCGAGCAGGCCGGCGGCACGGCGGCGCGACCGGTCGGCGAGCGCGACGAGCCTGCCGAGCGCCGGCGCGCCGCGCCCGCGCCACCACGCGGTGAGCCGCCGCAGGGCCGACTCGGCCGCGACGACGACGTCGCCCGCGGGCACCTCGGGGACCGTCGTGGCCGTGCGCCCCGCCAGACGCCAGGCGAGCCCGGCGATCGCGGCGCCGAGCGCCACGGGCCACAGCGCGTCGACGAGGAGGTCCAGGCTCGGGGCCGGCAGCGCGACCGCGGGGCCGAGCACCGACGGCAGCGCCCAGGTGGCGCCGGCGACGGCGGCGAGCACGACAGCCCAGGCCACGTCACGCCCGGCCGACGGCTCGCTCTTGGCCGGCGTGCCCCGGAGCACCCAGGCCAGGCGCGCCATGAGCAGGGTCGTGCCGACCGCGGCGAGCGACAGCGCGGTGGTCACCGGCTCGGGCCATCCGCCGGGCGCGAGGGCGAGGGCGTCCTTGGCCCAGACCTTCGCGAGCGCGCCGCTCGAGAGCGGCAGGCCGGCCAGCGCCAGGGCGGGCAGGGCGAGGCCGGCGACGACGAGCCGTCGCCGCCAGCGCCCCCCGCGGTCGCCGACCATGCCGACGCCGAGGAAGAGCGCGCCCTTGGCCAGACCGTGGTGCACCGCGTAGGCCACCGCCGCGGCCACGCCGGCCGCGCTCGCCTCGGGGCCGCTCGCGGCCACACCGACGAGCAGCGCGACGAAGCCCATCTGGCTCACGCTCGAGTACGCGAGGACGACCTTGGCCTCGCGCTGGGTGAGCCCGATCGCGACGCCGGCGAAGGCGCTGAGCAGACCGACGGTCACGAGCGTCGCCGACCAACCCGGCAGGGTGGCCTCCTCGAGCGGGACGAGGCGCAGCCAGCCGAGCAGGCCGGCCTTGAGCATCGCGCCGCTGAGCACCGCGCTGGCGGGGACCGGTGCGGCGGGGTGGGCCAGCGGCAGCCACCCGTGCAGCGGCACGACGCCGGCCTTCACGGCGAAGCCGGCGAGGAGCAGGCCAATGACCAGGTCGCGCTGCGCGCTGTCGGCCACCGCCCCGCGCACGACGGTGAGGTCGAGTGCGCCGCCCGCCTCGCCCACGGCGAGGAGGAAGCCGGCGAGCAGGGCGGACTCGCCGAGCACCGCGAGGACGACGTAGACCCGCCCTGCCCGCAACGCCTCGGCGCTGCGGTCGTCGACGACGAGGCCGTAGGCGGCGAAGGTCATGAGGGCGAAGAGCGTGTAGAAGGTCGCGACGTCGCCGGCGAGCAGGAGCCCGACGTTGCCGGCGAGCGTGAGCAGCCACAGCACGGCGAAGCCGCGACGCTCGACCGCGCGCGCCTGCGCGGCGAGCCCGGCGGCCGCCCAGAGCAGCGCGGTCATCGCGAGCAGGGCGCGGCCGACGGGGTCGAGCAGGAGGCGGGCGTCGAGCAGGACCCAGCCGAGCTCGGGCGGCGGTCCCGGCGCACCCGCGAGCGCGAGCGCGCCGGCCGGCAGCGGCGCGAGCGGCAGCAGCCACGGCCACGCCCGGCCTGGCAGGCGCACGAGGAGGGCACCGACCAGCGGCACGAGCACGGGGGCCAGCCAGGCAAGGGTGGGCGTCACCGTGCGAGCACCTCCTCGGCGATGAGCGCCGCCAACGACAGCGGGCTGAGCGGCATGCCGGCGAGGAGTCCGAAGACGAGCACGCTCGCGGCGGTGGCGACCGGCGGGGCCAGCAGCCACCACGACAGCGCCCGCCGCTCAGCGCCGAGCTCGGGCTGGCGCGGCGCCTCGCCGGGGGCGAACCAGGCGCGGGCGATCGCCGGCAGGAAGTACGCGGCGTTGAGGAGGCTGCTCGCGACGAGCACGGCGAGCACCCAGCCCTGCCCGGCATCAAGGCTGCCGAGGCCGAGATGCCACTTCGTGACGAAGCCGGCGGTGGGCGGGATCCCGATCATCCCGAGCGCGGCGACGGTGAACGTCGCCGTCGTGACGGGAAGGCGTCGGCCCACACCGTCCATCTCGCTGACCCTCTTCACGCCGATCGCCTTCGCGAAGTTGCCCGCGCAGTAGAAGAGCGTGACCTTCTGGATCCCCTGGTGGACGAGGTGAGCCAGGCCGCCGGTCGCGCCGGTCACCGACGCGAGGCCGACCCCGAGGATGATGTAGGAGAGCTGGCTGACCGTCGAGAACGCGAGCCGCTTCTTGAGGTCGTCCTCGGCGAGGGCGCGCAGGGAGCCGTAGACGATCGTGATCGCCGCGAGGACCGCGAGGGGCGTGAGCAGCCCGAGCGAGGTCGCGAGCGCCTGTCCGTAGAGGTCGTAGGTGATGCGGACGATGCCGTAGGCGCCGGCCTTGACGACGGCGACGGCGTGGAGCAGCGCGCTGACCGGGGCGGGGGCGACCATCGCCTGCGGCAGCCAGCCGTGCAGCGGCACGACGGCGGCCTTGACGGCGAGGCCGGCGATGAGCAACGCGAAGATCGCCGTGAGCGCGGGGCCCTGCCCGAGCGCGAGATCGTCGAGCCCGGGCTCGAGGAAGGCGACGGGGCCGGCGAGGGCATGCAGCCAGACGATGCCCGCGAGCAGGACCGCGCCGCCGGTCACCGCGTAGAGCAGGTAGGAGCGCCCCCCGGCGATCGCCGCGGCATCCCCCCGGTGGACGACGAGCGGGTAGGTCGCCACGGTGAGCAACTCGTAGAAGAGCAGGAACGTGAGGAGGTTGCCAGCGAGCGCGATGCCGATCGTCGCGGTCACGCAGAGGCTGAAGAAGCCGAAGAACCGTGAGCGGTGAGCGTCACCCTCGAGGTAGCCGATCGCGTAGACCGTCGTCGTGAGCCACAGCACCGCCGAGAGCGACACGAACAGCAGGGGGATGGAGTCGACGCGCAGGATGAGATCGGCGCCGGGCAGCAGGGGCATGCGCCACTCGTAGACCTGCCCTTCGAGCACCCCGACGACGAGCATCCCCGACAGGACGACCTTCGCGATCGCCCCGACCATGTTCACGGTCGTCCGGGTGCCCTCGCGCTCCTCGGGCAGGGCGAAGATCACGAGCGCCGGCACGAGCGAGGTCAGCAGGAGGGCGAGCGGCAGCGCGGCGGTCGCGGTCACCTCACCCACCTCCGGGGCCCGGCAGGGGCGCGCCCACCTCGAGGAGCTCGAGCAGGGGGCCGGGCCACAGTCCCAACGCGAGCGCGCCGAGGGCGAGGACGAGGGCGAGGAGATCGACGGGGCCCACGGTGCGGGGCTGCGCGGGGTCGCCGGGGCCGAGCGCCCGGCTGAGGACCCGCATGAGGTAGGCGGCGGTGAGCAGACTGCCGACGACGATGAGGGGCACCCACCACCACTGCCCGGTCTCGAGGCTCGCGAGCAGGAGGTACCACTTCGCGACGAACCCGACCGTGGGGGGCAGACCGACGAGGCTCACCGCTGCGAGGCCGAAGGCGAAGACCGCCACCGGGCGGCGGGCAGCCGCCCCTGCGGTGGCCGCGAGGTCGTCGCTGCCACGGCCGGGCGTGAGGACCACCGCGGCGAGCAGCAGCGCGGCCTTGGGCAGCGCGTGGCCGACGGCCTGGAGCACCCCACCGGTCCAGCCCTGCCCGGCGCCGGCGAGCACGAGCGGCGGCAGGAGGAAGAGCAGCCCGAGCTGCGCGACGGTCGAGTGGGCGATGAGCAGTTTCAGGTGCGGTGCGCGCAGCGCGTTGAGCGAGCCCCAGACGACGGCCGCCGCGCCGAGCACGCCGAGCAGCAGGGCCGCCTGCGCGGTCGGGGCCGCCGGCAGGGCGACGAACCACAGGCGCAGCAGCACGGTGAACGCCGACTTCACCACGACCGCGGAGAGGATGGGGCTCACCGCGGAGGGGGCGAGCCAGTGCGCCGGCGGCAGCCAGAAGTGCAGCGGCACGAGCGGCACCTTGAGCAGCAGCCCGGCGGTGAGCACCCCGAGCGCGAGACGCCCGGCACCGCTGTCGCCGAGCTCGGCGGGCAGCGCGTCGAGCACGAGCGTGCCGGCCTGCCCCCACACGAGCGCGAGCCCGAGGAGGAAGGTCAGGGAGGCGACGAGCTCGGCGTAGTAGTAGCGGGCGCTGGCCACGAGCGCCCGTGGCTCCCCCTTCAGCGAGACGAGCGCGGCGCCGGTGATCGAGAGGAGCTCGAGCATGAGGTAGAGCCCGAAGAGATCCCCGGCGAGGAAGAGCGCGTGCAGCGCCGTCCACAGCAGCAGCCAGAGCGGCCAGTAGGCCGGCGAGGCGCCGGGACGGTCCTCGGACTCCAGCGCGGCGAAGAGCGCGCCCACGAGGCCGACGGCGGAGGCGGCGAGCACCATCGCCACCGCGAGGCCGTCGGCGGTGGCCACGAGGTCGGTGCCCAGCGGCGTGGTCCCACGCACGGTGAGCGGTTCCCCTGCAGCACCGACCCGCCAGGCGAGCATCACGGCCGCCACCGCCGTGGCCACCCCGGCGGCGAGACCGAGGCCACGCTGACCGCGACCGCGGACGAGCGCGGTGGCCGCGGCGCCGGCCGCGGGCGCGGCGACGACGGCGAGGAGCGAGGTCATCGCCGGCGGTCGCGCCCGTGGGTCCAGGGTGCCGCCCCGCTCGCCGAGGTCCGCCGTTCGAGGGCCACGGCGAAGGCGAGCAGGCCGACGACGGTCGCGACGCTCGTCACGAGCATCCCCCAGGTCTCTGCGCGCGAGGGGTCGCCGGCGACGAGGGCGAGCAGCGCGCCGGAGGCCATGGCCGCGAGCCCCGTGAGGCGTGCGCGCACCCGCGCCGCGACGAACACGACGACGACGCCGGCGGTGCAGGCCAGCACACCGGCGGCGGTGAGCATCCCGGTTGCGGTCATGTCCCCTGCCTCCCCGACGGCGTTGGCCGGTACACGCGGTGCGACGCCGCGCACCGGGCGTCGCCCCCGGCGCCTGCGACCCTGCCGGGCTGCCCGCCCCGGCCTGCTAGAACCCCGGCAGGGACCGGGGCGAGGTGGAGGCGACGGTGACGTCGGTGGCAGGCGAGGAGGCTCGGCGCGTGCGGCGCTTCCTCATGGGGACCTTCACGGTGACGTGGGGCGCGTGGTGGGCCCTCGCGGCGCTGACCGCGAACGGGACGCTCGAGGCCGGCGGGCCCGCAGCCACCGCGCTGCTCGTCCTCGGTGGCAGCGCCCCGACGTGGATGGCCTACCTCGCGGTGTGGCGCACCCCCGGTGCGGGGTCGGTGCGCGAGCTCACCGCGCGCGTGCTGCGTGTGCGGGTGCCCGCGGGCCTGCTCGTCGGCGCCGTGCTCGGCGCGGCGCTGCTGGGCCTGCTCAGCCGCGCCCTGGCCGACGTCATCGCCGGGGTGGCGTGGCCGCAGGACCCGGCTGGCGCCGCCCTCGTCTTCGTCCCCGCCTTCGCGACCGGGATCGTGCTCGGCGGCATCGAGGAGGTCGGCTGGCGCGGCGTGCTCCAGCCGGCGTTGCGGACGCGCCACGGCCTCGTCACGACGAACCTCGTGATCGCCGTGGTCTGGGCGCTGTGGCACCTGCCACTGTTCTGGGTGGTCGGCGACCCTCGACAGGGGGCCTCCTTCGGGTTGTTCGCCCTCGCAGGGCTCGGCTACAGCGCGGGGATGACGTGGCTGTACGACCGCACCGGCAGCGTCGCGCTGTGCGTGCTCTTCCACGCCGGCATCAACGCGGCGACCGCCGCGGGGCTGTCGTTCGCCGCCGCCGACACCCCGGGCTTCGCGGTCCAGGCCGTCGTGCTCGCCGTCCTCGGCAGCGCGCTGCTCATGCGGCGAGCCCGAAGCGGCGGCGGATGAGCTTCTCGACCTCGACGACGACGAGGACGCTGAGCGAGACCGCGACGATGAGCCCCCATGCCCCCAGGGGGATCGGCTCCACGCGCAGGACGAACTGCGTCGCCGGCAGGTAGAGGGCCGCGATGTGGACGACGAGCGCACCGGCCTGGGCGAGGAAGAGGAACCGGTTGCTCGTGAGCGACAGCGTGAAGACCGATCGCAGCTCGGAGCGGCTCGAGAAGAGGTGGAAGGCCTGGAACACCACGAGCGTGCTGAGCGCGACGGTGCGCGCCTGCTCCTGACCCAGCGCCTCCTGTCCCAGCGCCCAGCCGTACATCGCGAGCGTGCCGGCGGCGATCACGACACCGGCGATCACGGTGCGGATCCACAGCGGGCCGGTGATGACCGGCTCGCGCTTGCCGCGGGGCGGCTGGTCGAGGACGTCGGGCTCGCCGGCCTCGAACGCAAGGGCGAGGTCCTGCAGCCCCTTCGTGACGACGTTGGCCCAGAGCAGCTGGGCGGGCACGAGGATGAGCGGCCATCCGAGCAGCAGCGTCGCCGGGACGATGAGGAACGTGCCCACCCCGGTCGAGATGAGGAAGAACGTGACCTTGCGAACGTTGTCGAAGGTGACGCGGCCCTCCTCGATCGCCGACTCGATCGTCACGAAGTTGTCGTCGGTGAGCACGACCTCGGAGGCCTCACGGGCGACGTCGGTGCCGGCCTGGCCCATCGACACGCCGATGTCGGCGCGCTTGAGCGCGGGCGCGTCGTTGACCCCGTCACCGGTCACCGCGACGACCTCGCCCCGTCGCTGGGCCGCCTCGACGATCCGGAGCTTGTGGCCGGGCTCGACGCGGGCGAAGACCGCGACCTCGGCGACGGCCTCGTCGAGGTTGGCGTCGCTGTAGTCGGCGATCTCGCGGCCCGTGAGGACCTTCGCGTCGTCGTCGGCGACGATGCCGAGGTCACGGGCGATCGCGCGGGCGGTCGCGGCGTGGTCCCCGGTGATCATCACGACCCGCTGGCCGGCGCGCCTCGCGCCCTCGATGGCCTCCCTGACCCCCTCCCGCGGTGGGTCGAGGAGCCCGTGGAGACCGAGGAAGGTGAGCCCGGCCGGCTCGGCCGGCTCGTCGGGGTCCGGGGCGGCGTCGAGCCGCGCGTAGGCGCTCGCGAGCACGCGCAGCCCACGCCCGGCCATGTCCTCCTGCGCCTCGCGGACCGTGTCCTCGTCGACGCCGTCGCCGGCGAGGTCGCGGCACATCGCGAGCACGCGCTCGGGGGCGCCCTTGACGAAGACGTGGTGGGCGCCGTCGCGCTCCCGGTAGCTCGCGGCGTACTGGCGCTGCGACTCGAAGGGGATCTGGGCGCGCTCGACCCAGGACCGCCGCAGGGCCTCGAGGTCGTAGCCCGAGCGCGCCGCTGCGAGGAGCAGGGCGGTCTCGGTGGGGTCCCCCCGGGCCTCCACACCGTCGTCGGTGAGCTCGAGGTCGGCCTCGTTGGCGAGGGCGCCGGCGAGCATCGCGAGCGTCGCGGGCTCGGCGTCGGCCTCCGGCAGCTGCCGCGACTCCACCTCGCGGGGGTCCTCGGGGACGCCGGTGAGGTCGTGGGCGCGCCCGGCGACCCACACCTCCTGCACGGTCATCTCGTTGCGGGTGAGCGTGCCGGTCTTGTCCGAGCCGATGAACGTCGCCGACCCGAGGGTCTCGACCGCGGGGAGCCGACGCACGATCGCGCGGCGCTGCGCCATGCGGCGGACGCCAAGGGCGAGGGCGACGGTGAGCACGACGGGCAGGGCCTCGGGCACCGTCGCGACCGCGAGCGCGGCGGCGATGAGCAGCATCTCGCCCAGCGGCTCGCCGATGAGCAGGCCGTAGGCCACGGTCACGAGGACCGAGACGAGGATGATGAGGCCGATGATGTTCGCGAAGCGCGCCATGCGCTCGGCCAGCGGTGAGCTGAGCTCCTCGGCCTCGCGCATCTGCTCGGCGATCTTGCCGAGCTCGGTGGACTCCCCGGTCGCCACGACGACACCGCGCGCCCGGCCGGTCGCCACCGCGGTGCCGTCGAAGACGAGGCAGGAGCGCTCGGCGACGGGGGCGTCGGCATCGACGGGCTCGGGATCCTTGCCGACAGCGGTGGACTCCCCGGTGAGCAGCGACTCGTCGACCTGCAGCGACGACGCCCGGAGGAGACGGGCGTCGGCAGGCACCTTGCCACCGGATTCGAGGAGGACGACGTCGCCGGGCACGACCTGCTCGGCGTCGATCTCCTGCTCGACACCGTCACGCAGCACCGTCGCGGTGGGGCTGACGAGGTCCATGAGCGCCTGCACGGCCTGCTCGGCCTGACGCTCCTGGTAGAAGCCGATGGCGGCGTTGAGGACGAGCACCGCGGCGATGACCCCGGCGTCGACGTACTCCTCGAGCAGGAGCGTCACGACCGCGGCGATGAGCAGGATGTAGATGAGCGGGCTGCGGAACTGGTCGAGCAGCGTCTGCCACCACGGGCGGCCCTCGGACTCCTCGAGGCGGTTGGGGCCGTACTCGCCGAGGCGACGCTCGGCCTCCGCCGTGGACAGGCCGCCCTCGGCGTCGGCGTCGAGGTGCGCGAGGGCATCCTCGGCAGTGCGCGCGTGCCAGGCAACCTCCTCGGTGGGCGGCGCCTGGTCGTCGGTGCCTTGCGGCTCCTTCGACGCGACGATGGTGTGCTCGGCTCGTCCGGACATCGGGGATCCTCCGCCGGTGACGGGTGACCGTCCTCGCGTGCGCGTGCAGCACCTCTGACACGTACCCGGAGCCAGGCCGGCTTACCCTCGTCTACCGGGGCACAGCGGGGCATAGCGCCCCCGCAGCCGCGGGTACGGTCGGCATTCCGGGGGACGCCAGGCACACCCCGACCCGAGGGCACGACGCGAGCCACAGGAGCCCGATGAGCCTCGCGCAGAGGGTCCACGAGCAGACACCGGCGACCCGCGAGCGCTACCTCGACCTCCTGCGGGTCGCGAGCATCCTGCTCGTCGTCATCGGGCACTGGATGGCGCGGGGGCTCACCGCCGAGGACGGGGAGGTCGCCGAGACCTACATCCTCGAGGCGGTCCCGGCGACGCAGTGGGCGACGCTGCTCTTCAACGTCATGCCGATCTTCTTCCTCGTCGGTGGGGCGCTCAACGCGGCGAGCTGGCGCCGGGCCCGTGAGCAGGGGGAGCACGCGGCCGACTGGCTGCGCCGACGCAGCCGCCGCCTGCTGCGGCCCCTGCTGCCGCTGCTCGCCCTGTGGGTCGCGATCGCCCTGGCGCTCGGCGCCACCGTCGGGGAGGACGCGATGGTCCTCGACCCCGACGCGGCGATCAGCCCCGTGTGGTTCCTCGCCGCCTACCTCGTCGTCACCGCGCTCACCCCGGTGACGCTGCGGCTGCACGAGTGGGCCGGTGGGCTCTGGCTCATCGCCGCCTGCGCCGCCCTCGCCGTCGGCGTCGACCTGCTGCGCTTCGGGCCCCTCGCCGACGGCATGACGATCGGCGGCCAACCGGCCGTCGGGGCGGTCAACTACCTGCCGGTGTGGGTGCTGCTGCACCAGCTCGGCTACCTCTGGGCCGACGGCCGCCTGCCTACGCGCCCGGCGGGACAGCTCGCGCTCGGCCTCGCCGGGGCCGGCGTCCTCGTCGTCATGATCGGGCCGGGGCCGTACCCGCTCACGATGGTGCCGATCGCCGGCACCGACCTGCCGAACAACCTCAGCCCGCCGAGCGC
>PWFH01000215.1 GCA_003553795.1 Egibacter sp.
AGCAGCGAGCCGGCTGAGCGCACCCCTGCTAGCAGGTAGGCGGCGCGCTCGTCGATCTCAGCTAGCGCCCGCAGCCGCTCGCGGTGCACCCGTGCGAGCAGCCCGGTCAACGTCGCGTGGGCCTCAACCAGCTGGGTGTCATCAAGCGCCCCGCCCAGCGGCAGCCCGGCGAGCTGGCCCAACGCCTCGCCGATACCCTCCAGCAGCCCCTGGACCGACACGTCACCACCCGCACGCTCACCCGGACCGGCCCCGCAGGCGCACCCGGCGGCGCCCTCGCCGGCGGTGGAGCCGGCGGAGCCCTGCCCGGCGGTGTAGCCGGCGGGCTCCTCGGAGGCGAGCATCACAGCAGCGGCGGCGGCGGGCGTGTGGGGGCGTCGGCGGCTGGTGGGGTGGGGGTGGTGCTGTCGCCGCTGCGTTGTCGAATACATGTTCGAAGTATGCGGTGGGTGTGGGGGTGTTGTCAAGGGTTTTTCGTGGATCGTGTGGATTTCTTCGATGGCCGCTTGCCCGCTGCCGCTCCGGCGGCGTACACCGCGCCGACACCCGACCTGACAGACACCCACCACCGACACCGCCAACGCCACCAGCGCCCGCCGCCGACGCCCCCTCGCCAGCGCCGACGTAAGCTCCTATGGCCGGGCGCGCCGGCCGGCGCCGGCGCCGACGTCGGAGGGCACGAACGCCGCGATGAGGTGGCCGATCGCCAGGGCGATGATGACGGTGCCGACGCCGGCCTGCCCGCCCAGGGCCCAACCGGTCGCGAACACCCCGATCTCGAGGCTCGTGCGCACCCAGCGCAGCGGCACGCCCCGACCCGACAGCCCGAGCATGACGACCTCCATCGGGCCCGCTCCGAGGTCGGCGGCGATGACGAGGGAGAGTCCCAGGGCGATCGCCACGAGCCCAACGGCGAGCAGGCCCGCTTGCACGACGAGCCCGTCGACCGCTCCGGGCAGCAGCAGGCTCCAGGCGTCCACGGACGGACCGATGCCGAGCATCGCCACGAGCGTGCCGGGGCCGACCGAGGCGCCGAGCCGCCAGCCGACCGCGACGAAGAGCGTCGAGACGACGACGCTCGCGAGCCCGAAGGTCACGCCGAGCCGGCTGGCGACGCCGGAGTTGAGGACGTCGTAGGGGCCGACACCGAGGTCGGCGAGCAGCGTGAGCGCGATGCCGCCGCCGGCGACGAGACAGCCTGCGACGAGCGCGCCCCAGCGCGCACGGCCTTGCCAGCGTGGCAGCGAAAGCAGTGTGCCGCCGCTCAGTTGAGGCTCGGATCCTCGGTCACCGTCAGGAAGATCCCGCCCTGGCGCAGCAGCACCCGACGCCACAGCCCGTCGGGGTCGGCGGTCAGCGGGTCCTCGGCGGCCGGCTCGACGACGAACCACGAGCCTGCCTCGAGTTCCTCCTCGAGCTGGCCGGGCCCCCATCCGGCGTAGCCGGTGAACAGGCGCACCGCGGTGACGTCGGCCTGCTCCTCGGGGCCGCGCTCGAGGTCGACGACGCCGAGGTCGGTGGTCACCGGCTGCGCGGGCGTCGCCGACCGGCCGAGGCAGATGACCGCTTCGTCGGGTTGGACGGGACCGCCGCTGAAGAGCACCGCGGGAGCGGCCGCGAGGTCGTGCCAGGCCGGCAGCAGGCTCACGACGTCGATCCCGCGGGTGCGGTTGAGGATGACCCCCAGCGCGCCCTCCGCCTCGTGCTCGAGGATGAGCACGACGGCGCCCTCGAAGTTCTCGTCGGCGAGGTCGGGGGTCGCGACGACGAGGCGTCCGGTCAGCGGCGCGTCATCCCTGGCAGGCATCGGTGCGGCAGGGTACCCCTGCCGGGCCCGTCGCAGCCACCGTCGCCCGGGTGCGCAGCGGCCCCACGGCGACCCGACCTCCGGCGCAGTGGAGGTCGCACCCGACTCGCGAGGTCACCGTTGGGCCAGTCCGCCTCGGGACCTACGATGAGGAGTCATGAGCGCCGCAGAGGGGCGGCCGGGGGACCCGCCGCAGAGCACCGAGGCCGTTGAGGCCGACGACCCGCGCCTGCACCGGGTCGAGCAGCGCCTCGCCGTGCCGGTCGTCGTCGCCGCGGTCGCCTCGATCCCCGCGGTGTTCCTGTCGATGGGCGAGCCGCCGCTGTCCCACGTCGGCCAGGTCCTCAACTGGGCCTCGCTCAGCGTCCTCACCGCCGAGTCGGTCATCCTCTTCTGGCTCGCCCGCGACCGGCGGCGCTGGCTCAAGGAGAACCGCTTCCTGCTCGGGGTGACGCTGCTCGCGCTCCTCGCCGTCGTCTTCGCCGTCGGGCCGCTGCAGCTGCTACGGCTCGTGCGCTTCGTCGGCGCGGTGCGGGTGCTGCGCGTCAACCGCATCGTCAAGGCCGGCCGGATCCTCCGCGAGCGCGCCGAGCTCGAGGGGCCGCTGCGCAACGCCGTCGCGATCGGGGCGACCCTGCTCGCCGCGGCCTTCGTCGCCCTCGTCCTCGCCGACCCGACCTCGCAGAGCCGGCGCGCCGTCGAGCACGTCGTCGGATCCTTCGGGATCTGGCCGGTCGTGCTCGCCGGGCTCATCCTCTTCGGCGCGACCGTCGTCGTGCTGCGTGCGCGGGGACAGGACGAGGGCACCGACGGCTGAGGCGCCGGTCGGCACGGGGCACTGCGACGGCGCTCACGGCTCGGGGCCCGCCTCGACGAGCAGCCTCGCGGCGAGGGGGACCGTGACGAGGAGGTCATGCCCGCGGGCGCAGCAGCGGGCGAGCAACGCGGCGACCGCCGGAGCGTCACCGAGGGCACCGACGAGGCCGACCGCGGCGGCGAGGCCCGCGGCGACGGGGCTCTGCCCGGCGACGACCTCCCCGCCCCGACCGAGCCGCGGCCGCCCGCCGGCCTCCTCGACGGGATGGCGCCAGGCACGCCGGGTCACGGCACCACCGGTGCCCTCGACGGCCTCGACGGCGAGCGCGACCCCCTCCGCGGCGCGTCGGCCGCCGGGGCCGTCACACACAGCGGCCGCGGCACCGCCCGCCCGGGCGAGACCGGCATGGACGATGCGGTCCGAGCCCAACGCGGCCGCGAGCAGGAGCACCTCCGCGAGCCCCTCGCCCTCGTCGGCACCGGGCTCGAGCCACGCGGCCACCGTCGTCTCGTCGCCGGCCGCGGCCACGACGCGCGACGCGGCCCAGCCGACCGTCGCGATCTCCTGGCGCATGCCGTCGACGAGGCTGCCGGCCGCGATGCTGCCCCAACGGTCGCCGTCCACCGCCACCCCCTCGCCGCGCTCGCGGTCACCTGAGCCCGCGACGGTGCGGGCCGTGGAGCATCCAGCCTCGGCGACGCGGGGGCCGGCGCGACCGGATCGGCCCGCGGCGGGTGTGGACGAACGGTCGAGGGTCAGCGGAGGGGAGGTCGGGTAGAACCCGTTGATGCCCGAGGCACCAACCTCTGGAGGTGCGCGCATGCCCCTGTCCATCGCCGACCTCGCGATCACGAGCCCCGCCTTCGACGTCGGTGCACCGATCCCCTCGCGCTTCACCGGGGAGGGCGCCGACGACTCGCCCGAGCTCGTCTTCCACGGCGTGCCGCAGGGCACCCGCGAGCTCGCCGTCGTCTGCCACGACCCCGACGCCCCGCTGCCCCACGGCTTCACCCACTGGGTCGTCTACGGCATCCCCGCCGACGCCGGGGGCATCGCCGAGAACGGCGGCGGCGCCTTCACCGAGGGCGTCACCGACTTCGGCGCCACCGGCTACGGCGGCCCGATGCCGCCACCCGGGCACGGCATCCACCACTACTTCTTCTTCCTCTACGCCCTCGACACCGCGATCACCGACGGACCCGGCCTCTCGCGGCTCGAGCTCCTCGAGCGCCTCGACGGCCACGTCCTCGAGATGAACCGCCTCGTCGGCACCTACGAGCGCTGAGCCTGCCCGAGCGATCATGACGAGCCCCCTGCGACCGGAGGACGACCCGGCCTTGGACCGGGCGGCGCTGCTCCAGGCGCTCTGGGGCAGCGACGCCGGCGTGGTCGTCTACGAGGCGGTGAGAGATCCCGCCGGTCGCCTCGTCGACTTCACGCGCACGTTCATGAACCCCGCGGGGCGGCGCATGGTGGGACTCGACGTCGACTCCGGGCCTCGCCGGATGCTCGACGAGCGCCCCGGCCACGCCACGCTCGGGATCTTCGAGGCGTTCGCCGCCGTCGTCGAGAATGGCGAGCCGTACTCGACCGAGGTGCGCTACGACGCCGACGGCCTCGACGCCTGGTACGCGCTCAGCGCCTCGAGGGCCGGCGATGGGGTCCTCGTGCTCTTCCGCGACGTCACCGAGCGCCGGCAGGCACAGACGGCGCTCGACGAGGCGCACGCCGCCCGCGAGGAGCTGCTCGCGTCGATGAGCGACGGCGTCTTCACGATGGACCGCGACCACCGCATCACCTACGTCAACGAGGCGATGCTGCGCATCCTCGGCATGCGCGCCGAGGACCTGCTCGGGCAGCGGATGTTCGAGGTGTTCCCCCAGGCCCGCGGCACGGCCTTCGAGGAGGCCTACACCAGGGTGCTCGACGGCGAGGGCCCCCTGACCTTCGAGGAGTTCTACCCGCCGCCGCTCGACACGTGGTTCCAGGTCCGCGCCTACCCCTCGGAGCGCGGGATGACGGGGTACTTCCTCGACGTCGGAGAGCACCGCCGCCTCGAGGCCCGCCTCACGCAGGCCCAGCGCATGGAGACCGTCGGCGAGCTCGCCGGCGGCATCGCCCACGACTTCAACAACCTCCTCACCGTCGTCGGCGGCCACGCCGAGCTCGTCGGCGAGGGGCTCGCCGACGACGCCGCCGAGCAGCGCGACGTCGCCGCCATCCGCGACGCGGCGCGGCGTGGCGCCGAGCTCGTCGCCCAACTGCTCGCCTTCAGCCGCCAGCAGGTCCTGCACCCCGAGACGCGCTCGGCGGCGGCGCTCACCCATGAGGTCGCCCCGATGCTGCGCAGCGCCCTGCCGGAGCGCCTCGCCTTCTCCATCGAGGCGGCACCCGACGCCGGGCAGGTCCACGTCGACCCCACCCAGTTCCAGCAGGTGCTCATCAACCTCGTCCTCAACGCCCGCGACGCCTGCGACGACGGCGGGAGCATCACCGTGGCGGTCGCGCGCCTCACGCTCGACGGGGCTGAGGCCACGGCGCGCCCCGGGGTCGCGCCGGGCGACTACGTGGCCGTCACCGTCAGCGACGACGGCGAGGGCATGAGCCTCGAGGTGGTCGAGCGCGCGCTCGACCCCTTCTTCACGACGAAGGGGCCCGGAGCCGGGACGGGGCTCGGCCTCCCCAGCGCCTACGGCATCGTCACGCAGTCCGGCGGTCATGTCGAGATCGACAGCGCGCCGGACCGCGGCACGACGGTGCGCGTGCTCCTCCCGCGCGTCCGGGCCGCGGCGGCACCGGCCGACGACCTCGTCGAGGACGCTGCCCGCAGGCCCGCCGACGGCGCGACGATCCTGCTCGTCGAGGACCACGAGGCCGTCCGCCAGACGACGGTGCGCATGCTCGAGCGGCTCGGCTACACCACCCTCGAGGCCCACGACGGTGAGGACGCGCTCGCCCGCGCCCGCGCCCACGACGGGGGGATCGACCTCCTGCTCACCGACGTCGTCATGCCCGGCCTCGACGGCCCGGGCCTCGCCGACGCCCTCGCTGAGCACCGACCGGGCCTGCCGGTGCTCTACGTCTCCGGCTACACCGACCACCGCGTCATGGGCGGCGGCGACGGCGCCACCGACTTCCTCGCCAAGCCGTTCACCGCCACCGACCTCGCCGCAGCGGTCCGGTCGCTGCTCGACCGCCACGCGGCCGCCGGGTGAGCGCGGCGACCACCGCGCCGGCGCCTCCCCGCCTCGCGCTCCTCTTCGCGATCACCGCGACGGGCATCACCGTCAACACCCTCGTCGCCCCGGCGCTGCCGGAGATCCTCGCCGGCGTCGGGGGCCGCCCCGCGCAGGCAGGCCTCATCATCGGGGCGGCGACGCTGCCGGGCATCGTCCTCGCGCCGGTCATCGGCGCGCTCGCCGACCGCTGGGGCCGGCGGCGGGTGCTCGTGCCCTGCCTCGTGCTCTTCGGCGTGGCCGGGGGCCTCGGCGCCCTCGCGCCGAGCGTCGGCGCCCTCGTCACCCTGCGGCTGCTGCAGGGCGTCGGCAGCGCCGGGCTCATCAACCTCGTCATCGTCCTCATCGGCGACCACTGGGAGGGCGCCGAGCGCGCCCGGCTCATCGGCCGCAACGCCGCGGTGCTCACGACCTGCCTCGCGCTCACCCCGGCGCTGGCCGGCTGGCTCGTCGAGGCCTTCGACTGGCGGGCGGCCTTCGCCCCCTACCCGCTCGCGCTGCTCACCGCATGGTGGGCCCACCGGGGCCTCGCCGACGGCTCCCGCGAGGACGCCATCGGCGTCGGCGCGCAACTGCGTCGGCTCGGGCCGCTGCTGCTCGCGCCGCGGCTCGCGGGGATCCTCCTCGGCGGGCTCATCGTCTTCGCGCTGATCTTCGGCGTGCTGCTCACGGTCCTGCCGGTCCACGCCGAGCAGGCCTTCGGGCTGTCGAGTGGGGAGCGCGGTGTGCTGCTGGGGATCCCCGCGGTGACGAACACCGCCGTGGCGCTCTCACTCGGCCGGCTGCGGCAGCGCTGGGCCCACCGTCCCCTGCTCGTCGTCGGCTCAGCGGTACTCGCGGTGGCGATGCTCGGGCTCGCCGCCGCCGAGTCCCCGCTCGCGCTCGGCGCCGCCGTCGCGGTCTTCGGGCTCGGCGAGGGCCTGCTCATCCCCAACCTCCAGGACCTCGCCGCGGGCGCGGGACCGGCCGAGGCCCGCGGCACCGTCGTCGCCGCGTTCGTCGGCAGCTCGAGGCTCGGCCAGACCGTCGGGCCGGTGGCCGCGAGCGCGGTCGCCGCCGGCCCCGGCGGCGCGGCGGTGGCCTTCCTCGGCGGGGCGGCCCTCGCCGCCGCCTCCGGGGTCGGGCTCGCGCTCGTCGGGCGCGAGCGCCTGCGCGCGGCGCGGGCACGCTGAGGCGGTCGGGGTCACGCGAGCCGTTGACCGCACGGTCACGACACGCGGTCCCGTTCGTCGAACTCGCCGACGGCGTCGGCCAGCGCCACCGGCCACCCCTGCCCGCCGAACCTAGACGAAGTCGAAGAACGGGGTGTCGACCTCGCCGGTCAGCCGGCGGTGCAGGCGGGCGGCCTGGGAGTCCGTGAACGAGCCGACGTGGTCGGCGAGCACCCGCAGGGTCTCGACCGCCGAGGCCCGGTCGGCGGCCTCCTGGAGGCCGGCGAGGTGGCGCTGGACGTCGCGCGGGAAGACGCCGAGGGCCGAGGGCTGCTGGGCGACCGCGTCGGCGTGGATCTCGTAGAGCTCGTCGACGATGCGGCGCTGGCCGCGCTGGTAGGTCGCCATGCGCGGGTGGTCGATGACGTAGATCCAGATGCAGTCGCGCAGGACGTCGTTGCGCAGCCGCAGCTCGTGGGGGATGTGGAGGTCGTTGTGGTGCCGGCGCGCGGGCGCGGCGGGATCGGCGAGGGAGACGCCGTTGGTGAACTGCTCGAAGGTGCGCTTGCGCATGATGCGCAGGGCGGCGTTGGCCTCGGGTGAGCCGTCGTACTCCCCACCGAGCTCGGCGAAGGCGGCGAAGGCGCCTCCGGGGTCGGTGAAGAGCCCCTCGACGGCGCGGCCGACCTCGTCGGGGTCGCTGCGCGGGTCCTCGATCGGCGTGCCGTCGGGGGTCTCCTTCGCGCGCCGGCGGCCGCGGGCGACGATCTGCTCGACGAGGCGCTCACGGGCCCGCGACGCCTGCGCGAGCATGCCGAGCGGGAAGACCCCGGCGAGGTACCAGTCCTCGACGTCGTGCACGGCGTAGGCGACGTCGTCGGCCCAGTCCATGACCTGCGCCTCGAAGCTGCGCGCGTAGCGGCGCTCGTCGGGCACGCCCGCGCGCACCCAGGCGCCGACCTCGGCCTCGGTCGGGTAGAAGCACCACTTCGGCTGCGTGACGTCCTCGCGGAACCACGGGTACTTGAGCACGGCGTCGAGCGTGCCGCGCGTGAGGTTCATCCCCGGGCGGGCGTCGGGGCCGGCGAGCACCGAGGTCACGAGCCGGAAGGTCTGGGCGTTGCCCTCGTAGCCGCCGACCTCGGCGGGGTCGATGCCCCAGCGCTGCGCGGTGCGGTCGACCGCGGCGCAGAGGGCCTCCTCGCCGATGTGCCCGAACGGCGGATGGCCGAAGTCGTGCATGATCGCCGCGGCGTCGCAGCAGTCGGGGTGCGCGCCGAGACGCTCGGCGAGACGGCGGGCGTGCTGGCCGACCTCGACGGTGTGCGTCAGCCGGGTGCGCAGGAAGTCCGCCTCGCCAGGGGCGATGACCTGGGTCTTGCCCTGCAGGCGGCGGAAGGCCTCGGCGTGCAGGAGACGGTCGTAGTCCCGGGCGAAGGGGTGGCGGTAGTCGGGTGGGTCCTCCCGACCGGGAGGACGCTCGAGCGACTCGGCCTCGTAGTCGGGTGTGGCCTGGCCCACGCGGGCCCTCCTTCGTCGGCTCGCCGCCCGCAGCGGCAGGGCCCCGGGCAGGGCCGGCGGACGTGGCTTGCGCAGGCGCGGATGCCGGGCTCGGAGCCCCACCACGCCTCTCGGGTCGCGGCGATCCTAGGCGCGCGCGGGCGCCTGCGCCCAACCCGTGACTCAGGGCAGACCCGGCAGGGCGCGCGCGAGGAGCGCCCCGGCGTCGACGCCATCGGGCAGCGCGCCGAAGGCCAGGCCGCCGCCGTCTCCGAGACGACTCGCGCAGAACGCGTCGGCGACCGCCGGCGGAGCGTGGGCGACGAGCAGGGAGGCCTGCAGGACGAGCGCGGCGGTCTCGACGAGCCGGCGCGCCCCGGCCTCGCTCGGCGCGGCGAGCTCGGCGTCGAGGCGGCGCAGCGCCGCAGCCAGGCGCGGCTCGGCTCCGGCGGCCTCGGCGATCTCGGCGCGCACGACCTCGACGGACTCGGGGCTGCGGACCATCGCCCGGAGCACGTCGAGGCACTGGACGTTGCCCGAGCCCTCCCAGATCCCGTTGAGCGGACTCTGGCGGTAGAGCCGCGGCAGGCCGGACTCCTCGACGTAGCCGGCGCCGCCAAGGCACTCGAGGGCCTCGGCGGCGTGGGCGGGCGCGCGCTTGCACACCCAGTACTTCGCGATCGGGGTCACGAGCCGGCGGTAGGCGGCCTCGCGCGGGTCGTCCTCGGCGAGGTCGAACGCGCGGGCGAGGCGCAGGGCCAGCGCGGTCGCGGCCTCGCTCTCGAGGTGGAGGTCGGCGAGGACCGCGCGCATGAGCGGCTGGCGGGCCAGTGGGGCGCCGAAGGCCCAGCGGCCCGCGGCGTGCCAGGCCGCCTCGACGGTGCCCTGGCGCAGCCAGCCCGCCGCGCCGCTCACGCAGTCGAGCCGGGTGTGGGCGACCATCTGGAGGATGACCGCGACGCCGCGGCCCTCCTCGCCCACCATCCAGCCGAGCGTGCCGTCGTACTCAACCTCGCTCGAGGCGTTCGAGCGGTCGCCGAGCTTGTCCTTGAGCCGCTCGAGGCGCAGGGGATTGCGGGTGCCGTCGGGCAGCCAGCGCGGCACGAGGAAGCACGACAGGCCGCCGGGCGCCTGGGCCAGCGCGAGGAACGCGTCGCTCATCGGCGCAGAGCAGAACCACTTGTGGCCGGTGAGGCGGTGCGCGGCGCCCGGCCCGCCGGAGCCCTCGGGCTCGGCCGTCGTCGTGTTGGCCCGCACGTCGCTGCCGCCCTGCTTCTCGGTCATCGCCATGCCGAAGGTCGCCCCGGCCTTGCCCTCGACGGGCGCGAATGCGGGGTCGTAGACCCCGGTGACCGCCCGGGGCTCCCAGAGCCGCGCGAGGTCGGGCTGGGCGCGCAGGCTCGGCACGACCGCGTAGGTCATCGTCGAAGGGCACAGCGTCCCCGAGTCCACCCGCGGCCAGAGCACGTACCGCGCGGCACGGGCGACGTGGGCCCCGGCGGGCGCGCCCGGCGCCCACGGGGAGGCGGCGAGGCCACGGGCAACGGCCACGGCCATGAGCTCGTGGTAGGCGGGGTGGTAGCGCACCTCGTCGCGGCGGTGGCCGTAGCGGTCGTGGGTGACGAGCTCGGGGGGATGGGCGTTGGCGAGGCGGCCGCGCTCCTGCCAGGAGGGGTCACCGACGAGGCGGCCGAGCGCGCCGAGGCCGGGCAGGGCCCAGCCGGCGCCCTCCCGGGCCACCGCCTCCGACAGCGCGGCGTCCTCGGCGAGCTCGTCGTGGCCGACCCGTGGCGGCGGCTGGTTGCGCACCCCGTGGGTGGCTGCCATCGGCCCGCTCCCCTCCGGCCGCGCCGCCGCGGCCCGCTCGCTCAGGCGGCGACGCCCGACTGCCCGGGCGGTGTCAGCCACCGCACGTCGGCGCCGAGGAGCGTCGAGAGCTCCCCGGGATCGAGCACCCACGAGGCGGGGTCGGTGGGCAGGTGGGTCTCGCAGACCGGCCGCACCGGCAGGTAGCCCTCGGGGTAGGTCACCGTCGGGCGACCGAGCCCGCTCATCCGCCGTGGGACGAACGTCGAGCTCGCGGCAAGGGCCACGGCCTCGGCGTAATCGCCGAAGCGCTCGCAGAGGTCGCAGGTGGAGACGAAGGCGACGCCGGTGACCCGTTGGTGCGCCGCCCGGTAGCCGCGCTCGTACTCGAGCACGTCACCGTCGAGCTCGACGGTGAGCAGGGCGGTGGGCCGCACGCCGTAGTAGCTCAGGGTGCGCCCGAGCATCGCGTAGGCCTCGTCGCGCGAGCGGAAGGCGTAGAAGCCGCAGACGCAGTCGATGCCGGGCGGCTCGCACTGCGCCCGCCGGCACTCCGCGTCGGCGTCAGCGCTGTAGGCGCTGCCCTCGGTGACCCCGGAGAACAGCCCGTCACGCAGGTCCTGGGCCACGAGGACCTGCGCGGTCTTGTAGGCCTGCTCGGGCTCGATGGAGAACTCCTCCTCCATCGCCATCCACTGCATGCGGCTCGCGCTGCGCTGGGCGCCCGCAAGCAGTTGCGCGAGCAGGATCGGCACCACGAGCAGCAGCACGAAGCCGAGCACCGCGAGTGCCATGGTCGCAGATGAGGCTTCGGGTCAGCCGTCGCGGCGGTCGGCGGCCTCGTCCTTGGCCGGCTGGGCCGGCTGCTGGGCGGGCTGCTTCGCAGGCTCGACCCGCTCGATGGTGCGTCGCTTCTTCGGCTTGCCCAGATCCATGTGGCGCCTCCTCATGACGCGTACCTTCTGCCCGACAGCGTACCCCGACAGCGCCGCCGCGACGACGGCTCATCGCCGTCGCGGCAGTGCTCAGGCCGGGATGCCCGCCGCCCGCAGGCCGGCCGCCGCGGTCACGAGGGGCGAGAGCGCCCCCGGGGCCGGGGCCGGGTAGCCCCCGAGCACGACGCGGTCGGGTCGCACGACGACGATCGCCGCGCCGTGCTCACGGCCCCAGGCGCGCAGCGCCCCGGAGGGATCGCCGACCGGCACGATGCCGGCGGCGCTGGGCGGGTCGGTCTCGACGGCGAGGAAGCGCGTGCCGAGGTCCTCCCAGCGCCGACGCAGCGAGGCGGCGAGGCCGAGACGCGGGTCGACGCCGAGCCCGAGCACGCCGAGGTCGGCGCCGAGGGCCTCGTCGAGGCTCAGCCGCCGCCCCTCGACGATCACCGTGGGACGGGGCAGCGGCGAGCCGGCCGTGGCCGCCGCGGCATCGACGAGCGGACCGGGCGCCAGCGGCGGCATCGTCATCGCCGAGGGCGCCCACGCCCGCAGCCAGCGCTCGCCGGCCCGCAGCGCCCCGTCGCGCAGGCGTGCGCGCCAGGGCCGACGCTCACCGACGAGCCGGCCGACCCTGCGTGCGGCGCGCACGACCTCGGCGGCGTGCGGGCGGCGCTCGGCGTCGTAGGTGTCGAGGAGGTCGTCGCTGGCGCGTCCGCGGGCGAGCAGCCCGAGCTTCCAGCCGAGGTTCGCGGCGTCGCGCAGCCCCGCGCCGAGGCCCTGGCCGAGGAACGGCGGCATCTCGTGGGCGGCGTCGCCGGCGAGCAGCACCCGACCGTGACGCAATGTCTCGGCCACCCGCGCGCGGAAGGCGTAGACCGCCGCGCGCTCGACCGCGGCGTCGGGGTCGCCCAGCCACGACCGGCTCCAGGCCACTGCGGCGTCGACGGCGCGCTGCTCGGCCTCGGCGTCGCTCGGGGTCCCCGGCGCGAGCTGCACCTCGATGCGGTGGCGCCCGCCTCCGGTCGGCACCGACGTCGCGGGTCCTGAGGGATCGCAGAGCTGCAGCACACGCGGCGGATGGTCGAGCGGGCGGGACGGCAGGAGGTCGACGACCGCCCAGCGCTGGGTGAAGCCGAGGTCGACGTCGCCGATGCCCGCCCGGCGGCGCACCTGACCGGCTGCGCCGTCGCAACCGACGAGGTGCCGTGCGCGCAGGCGGTGACGCGCACCGTCGGCGGCGACGACGTCGACGCGGACAGCGTCGCCGGTGTCGTCGTGGTCGACGACCTCGCAGCGGCGCGCGAGCAGGCCGCGGGCCTCGGCGAGCTCGCGCAGCCGCCGCTCGATGTCGGGCTGGTGGACGAGGCTGGAGGCCGGCAGCCCGAGCGGCCCGGGTCCGGGGTGGCGCTCGAAGGTCACGAGGGTCCGCCCCGCGGCGTCGAGGAGGCTCATGCCGGCGATGGGCCGGCAGCGCTCGATGAGGTCGCCGACACCGGCGTCGGCGAGCACGCGCAAGCTCTCGTCGTCGAGGTGCACCGCGCGCGGCAGGGGGAAGACGTCCTCGCTGCGCTCGAGGACCACGACACGGGCGCCGTGGTCGGCGGCGAGCAGGCCGAGGGCCACCCCGACGGGGCCACCGCCGACGATGACGACGTCGTAGTCCTCCTCGACGAGCCTCACCCCACCGTGGGCTCGGCGCGCCCGGGCCGGGCCGGCCGGCTCACGGCGACGCGTCCCCGGCGAGGGCGTCGCGGGCGAGCGCCTCGCCCAACGCACGCACCCGGTCGGGCTCCTCGACGGCGGCGAGCCAATCCCCGGGCACGGTCGCCGCGCCGTCGGCGGCGCCACGGATCGCCCCGGCCATCGCCGCGATCGTGTCGACGTCGCCGCCGAGGGCGAGCGCGAGCGTCACCGCCTCGGCGACGTCACCGGCGGCGGCCGCCGCCCAGATCGCCGTGGGCACCGAGTGCTGCGCGGCGACGTCGGTGCCGAGGATCTCGGCGACGGTGACCACCGCGTCGTCGGCGTCGGCCTCGTGGTCGGAGAGCAGCGACCGCGCGGTGCGCAGCAGCTCACCGAGCAGGCGCTGCTGCGCGCGCTGGGCGACGTAGGCGACCTCGTCGGCGCCGAAGCGCCCCCGCGCGGCCGCGACCCCCACCGCGGTGGCCTGCGCGACCGCGGCGTCGACGCCGAGGGGGTGGGCGTGGGTCAGCGAGGCCGAGCGCGCGGCGACGTCGCCGAGGCGCCAGGGCTCGTCGGCCCAGCGCACCCCGACCGGCGCGATGCGCATCGCCGCGCCGTTGCCGAAGGAGCCGTCGGGGAAGATCGCCGTGGCCGCCTCCTCGGTGGGCCGTCCGCGACGCCACTCGTCGACGAGCGCGAGCATGCCACCGCCGTAACCACGCCACGGCTCGAGGACCGCGAGGATGCCCTCGGCGAGCGCGTCGTGCTCGACGAGCGGGTGGTCGCGCAGGTGCTCGCCGAGCGCGAGGGCGAGCTGGGTGTCATCGGTGTAGCGCAGCGGCGCGTTGGCGAGCGCCCGCTCGGCGCGCTGGCGGGCCTTGGCCGGCGAGGTCGCCGCGGCGCCCTCGTACGGCGCGCCGATGGCGTCGCCGAGCAGGGTGCCGAGCAACGCGCCCGCGCCGGCGTCGACGCGCTCCTCGGCGGAGCGCTGGGGCGAGGCGTGGGCGGCGGCCACCCTCAGTCGGCGGGCTGACGCGGCGGGGTGGGCACCTCGACGGCGTCGAGCGTCACGCAGACGCCGTCGATGAGCACGGCGAGGTCGCTGAGCCCCTCGACGGGCTCGCGGCCCGCGAGCTGCTCCACCCGGCCGAGGAGGTCGCGGGCGTCGTCGAGGGCCCGCCGGGCAGGCCCGACGCCGGAGGGCTCGCGCAGGCGGCCGAGGGCCTCGTCGATGCGGTGCGCGGCCGCGGCGAGGAAGCCCGCCGCCGGCGTCCCGCCCTGCACGCCGACACCGACGGCGCAGACGCGCACGAAGGCCCGCTCGCAGGCCATCCGGACCACGCTTGCCGTCGTGTCCACCGCCGCTCCTCCGCTCGCGCCCCGAAGGTCCCGTCGTGCTGCGCACCCAGGGTGACGTGGCCAGGGTTGCCGCGCAGCCCCGGGGTCAATCCCCCGTCAGGCCTCGGCGTCGAGGTCGAGGGCCGCGGAGTTCATGCAGTAGCGCTCCCCCGTGGGCTGGGGCCCGTCGTCGAAGACGTGCCCGAGATGACCCTGGCACGCCGCGCAGCGCGCCTCGGTGCGCACCATGCCGAGCGAGCGGTCCTCGACGAGCTCGATGCGGTCGGCGTCGATCGGCTCCCAGAAGCTCGGCCAGCCGGTGCCGCTGTCGTACTTCGTCGACGCCGCGAACAGCGGCGTGCCGCAGCCGGCGCAGCGGTAGGTCCCGTCCTCCTTGGCGTCCCAGTAGGCGCCGGAGAACGGTGGTTCGGTACCCCCCTCGCGGAGGACGCGGTACTGCTCGGGGCTGAGGCGCTCGCGCCACTGCGCCTCGGTCCATGCCTGCCCTGTCATCGCTGGCCTCCATGCTCACGGGTGCGCGCGCCCGGCCCGGCGCGCCTCGTGCCCGCCACGCTACGTCGCCGGGGCGGTGTCGGTCAGGGCACGTCCGCCCCGCCGTCCCGCCCGGTGCCCTCGCGGTCAGGGCACGTCCGACCCGCCGTCACGCCCGGAGCCCTCGTGGGAGGGCACGGCGAGCGCCTCGGGCACCCAGAGCGCCCCTGCGGCGTCGACGACGAGCGGGTGGCCGTCGGCGTCGACGGCGGCCACCCCCTCGCGGGCGTCGAGCGCGGTGACGCCGAGGGGCCACCAGCCCGGCTCGTCCTCGGCGTGGACCCGCGTCGGCGCGCTGGCCCACCAGGCGAGCACGCCGCCGTCGACGCCGGTGAGGGTCGGGGCCGTCAGCGGCGGGGCACCGTCGCCGGAGCCCAGCGAGCGCCAACCGCGCCACGGCGTCCACGCCGCCCCGGCCAGCCGCGAGGTGCCGCTGCGCGCCGGGCCCGAGACGACGACGTCGCCGCGCTCGGGCCGCGCGAGCGCGCCCGGCGTCCAGCGCCCGAGGACCGGGGCGTGGTCGGGCGGCGACCACCCGACCTGCCCGCCACGGGGGCTGCGGGGGCTCGGCCCGAGCGGGACCGCGGTGGCCGCGAGCGCGGCGGGCGCCCCGGCGTCGGCGACGCCGACGACGGCGACGAGGAGGTCGTCGAGGACGGCGACGGCGTGGACCCGGCGCACCGCCGGCGGCGGCGACGGCAGCGCCTGCCAACGGTCGAGCCCGGGGTGGTAGCGCAGCGCGCCGGCCTGCCGGGCCGTCGTGCCCTCGGACCGGCGCTCACCGACGACGAGCACCTCCTCGCCATCGCTCGTCACCGCGAGGCGGTCCCAGTCGCCCAGCGGGGCCGGTCGGGACGGGCGCCACCGCCCCGTCGCCGGATCGAGCACTGCGGCGGCGAGGTCCCCCGGGCGCTCGGCGAGGCTCACGGCGACGACCCGCGCGCCGGCGGCGACGAGATGCGGGTCGTGCCACGCCGGCAGCGGCGCGGCCGCGAGCCCGCGCCACGCCCCCTCCGCAGGGTCGTAGGCGAGGCCGTCGACGGCGCCGTCGCGCTCACCGAGCACGACGGCCTCGGCGCCGGTCCAGGCCAGGCGCGGCTCGGACCCGGGCGCGCCGTCGTCGCCCTCGACCCACCGCCCCCGTGGGACGGTCGGGTCGGGCGGCGCGGGGCTCGCGTCGGCCTCGACGACGAGGTCGTCGTCGGTGGCCCCCGAGCCCCCGGGGCCGTCGGGCCCGGAGACCGTCAGGTCCCCCTCGCCGTCACCGCTGCCGGCGAGCAGCGCGACGAGCACGGCGGTGAGCACGAGCGCGCCGAGCCCCACGGCACGGCGGCGTGGGGCACCGCGCGGCTCTCCCTCCCAGTCGGCCATGCCCTCAGCGTGCCCGATCGGCGCGTGGCCGGCCTGCCCCCGACGCGCGCGCGGGCCGCCCACCACCCCCGGCGGCCCGGCTGCCCGCCGGCGGCCCCGCCGGGCCGGCCGCGCGCCCGGCGACGATGCGGGCGAGCGCGGCGCGGCTCGCGGGCATCGCGCCGTAGGCGGCGTGCACGCCGAGCGCCGAGCGACCCGCGGCGTCACCGGCCGGCAGGGCGACCTCGCGCACGCCGGCGACGTCGGTGGCCGCGCCGCCGTGCTCGTGCGCCCACCCACCGACGGCGAGGTCGGCGATGCGGATGGGGTCGCGCTCGTGGGTGAGGACGTGCAGGGGCGCGTCGAGGCCGAGGTCGTCGACCTCGTCGACGCCCACGCCGAGGCCGGGCGAGCCGGCGACGGCGAGGCGGTCGGCGCGCAGGGCCGACCCGGCCTCGGCGAGGACGACCGAGCCGTAGCTGTGGCCGACGACGGCGACCTCGCCCGCCCCGTGGGCGCGCAGGCCGTCGACGTGGGCGACGAGGTCGGGGGCGGCCTGCCGCCCACGCTGCCGCCGCCGCGCCGCGGCGGTCGCCGGCCCCGCCGGGGTGTCGTAGCCGAGCCAGAGCACGACGGCGGTGGTCTCACCGGGACGGCGCTCGGCGAGGTCGGCGGCGAGGTCGTCGCGCCAGCGCCCGTACCAGCCCTCGACGCGGCCGAGGGTCGTTCCAGCACCGGGGACGAGGACGCCGACCACGGCGGCGCCGTCGGGGTCACCGCGCGCGAGCGCGACCCGTCCGCGCTCGGCGTCGAAGGCGAGGACGCGCAGGTCGGGGTCGGCGAGCCAGGCGTCGTAGGCGCGCCGGCGGCCGGTGAGCTCGTCGAGGCGGCGCTCGAGCGCGACGGTGCGCGCCGCGCGCGTGGCCGCCTCGCGCACGACCGCGGGCACCCCGAGCCCCGGGGCGAGCCCAGGCAGCGGCCGCCGTCGGTCGTCCCCCGCCGCCCGGCGCTCGGCGAGCGCGGCCTCGTGCACGGCGATGCGACCGTCGAGGTCGTCACGCTCGGCCACGAGCCGCCAGCGGTTCACCGCATCGCGCAGCGCCGAGGACGCGCCGTCGAGCGCGCCGAGGCAGCCAGGGCGCCCCACGAGACGACCGTCGGCCGCCCGAAGCGCCTCGGCGACCGCACCGGCGAGGGCGGACGGGACGGCGAGGCGCTCGAGCGCGGCCTCGAGGTCGGGCAGACGGTCGGGCAGCGCGACGCCGAGGTCCGAGGGGGTGGCGAGCAGGGTGGCGCGCCGCCGTCGGTAGTCCTCCGCGGCTGCGGCGAGGCTCGCGCGCGCCGGCGCCGTCTCCTCGTCGAGCCGCGCGAGCGTCGCGGGCTCGCCTCGCACTCCCGCCTCCCTCCTCGACGTCGCACCCTCGGGGCAGCGTAGGTCGGCGGGCGCGCGGGGCCGCAGGCCGCCCACCGGCGGGTGTGGACGGCCCCGGCGGGTTCGGAAGGCGCCGGCGCGGCGGTCAGGCGTCGCGGGGACGGGCGCTGCGCAGCGGCCGGTCGTCGGGGGCGAAGAGGCGCGTGACGAGCCCGAGGCTGATGACCGTCGCGTTGCTCGCCGCGGCGCCGAGGACGAGGAACATCACCACCGCCTGGACCCTCACGGCGTCGAGCGGGTCGACGCCGGCGAGGATGAGCCCGGTGATCGCCCCGGGCTCGAAGGCGCGGGTCGGGGCCGCGTCGAGCGCAGCGGTGGGCTCGTCGAGCAGGAGCGCCGCGGGCCGGGTCAGCAGCGTCCGGGCGAGGCAGACCCGCTGGGCCTG
>PWFH01000189.1 GCA_003553795.1 Egibacter sp.
GGCGCGCGACGGCCCGGCGCTTGACGACGAGGACGACCTCGAGGGAGAGCTTGAGCAGCACCGCGGTGAGCAGCGAGAGCGTGAAGCCCTCACTGATCACGCTCGGCAGCCACTCGATCGCCAGGTTGAGGACGACGGCGTAGACGAAGACGTCGACGACGTCCTCCGGCGCGACCCGCCATCGCGGCAGGGCTGCTGCCGAGCCCTGACGGGCCGGTCCCGTCGCCGGCGCGCGGTCGTTGGTCTGCACGCCGCAGTATGGCCCACGGACCCTCCTTTCGTCGTGCGTCCCGGGTGCAGAAGGCTCGCCGGAGTGGGGAGCACAACCCCGTGGTCATGCTCGGACGCCGGTGACGAGTGACAGGCGGCGCGTGGCCCGCCAGCAGTCGCGGAGGGCCGCGTGCTGGGTCGCCCAGCGCCCGCGGCAGCCGGCTCGTGCCTGTGCTGTTGCACTTCCAGATCAACCTGCCGGTCTGGCACGCTTCGGCTTCGTGGGGCATGGTGCTGTTCGCGGTGGTTGCCATGATCGTCGTCAACCGGGGCGCGATGCTGCTCCGCGAGGGGGCCATCACCCAGATCCTCATGCCCGACGACGAGCCGGCAGCCGACGGGAGGGCGTGAGCAGCGGCACGAGGGCGCGTCAGCGCCGCGGCCCGACCGGTTGCGGGCTGCCACGTGAGCTCGCGAGCGCGAGCACGTCGATCGCCTCGACGTCGTCGGCGATCGCCGAGAACCGGCGGGCGACACCTGCGGTCATCGCCGTTGCGATCGGCGAGGGCTGCTGCTTGCGACCGAACGAGAAGTCGCCGAATCCCCGGTAGCACGACGAGGGAGTCACGGTGCCGTCGGCTGCGGTGTTGTAGGCGGTGAGGCAGGCGACGAGCTCGGCCACCGAGCGCCGGTCCTCGACGGCGGCCGACGACGGCGACCACAGCTGCGGGTAGCGCCCGACGGTGTCGAGCACCATCCAGACGCCGTACCACACCGGTGGCCACTTGATCGTCTTGAAGCCGACGCCGTGGCCGAACATGTGGGGGTGCTCGCTGGAGCGCCGCCGCCACACCTCCAAGGGTGTGCGGGCTGCCTCGGTCAGGCCCGCCGGTCGCCGGTCCTCGGGCAGGCGTGCAAAGGTGCGCAGGGCCTCGAGGGTCACCTGGGGGCAGAGGTCGCGTCTGCGCCCCGGACCCCGCCAGCCGGTGACGGTGTGTGGTGTGCATTCCCAGCCGGCACCTTGGGGCGTCGTCGACAGCGTCGCCCCCATGTACTCGAGCGCCCGCTCGACACGTGGATCGTCGGCGCGTCCGAAGCGCACGAGGACCTCGGTGACGGCGTGCGTGTCGCAGGCCACGGCGCCCCAGGTCGGGGTGGTCCGCCCGGGTGCCGGCCCGAAGGAGAGGAAGCGCCCAGCCTCGTCCTGCTGTTCGAGCATCTCGTCGAGCAGCCGCTCGACGCGTCCGTCGTCGCCTGCGGCGACGCCGAGCTCGGCCAGCAGGTTGAGCAGGTTGGGACCGCAGGTGGGTGACTCGTGGCCCGCGCCTCCCAGGCCAGCGCGCCAATCGGGGAGTCGCTCGATGAGCCGCCCGACGGCACCGTCGGCCACGGCCGCCCGACGGGCCTGCTGGACCTGCGCGGCGGACGCTCCATCGAGTTCGGCCAGGCACCGCCACCGCGTGGACGGCTCCCTCGACGTGCGCAGCCAGGGTCGGGGGTCGGGCCCCCAGAAGCGCAGCCAGGCGTCGTCCATCGCAGGCTCGACGATGCCGCCGACTGGGGTCGGGGGCCAGTGCCGAAGGGCCCGCGACTCTCGACTTCGGATCGCCCGTCGTGCGCTGCCACCTGGTGGGAGGTCCTGTCGCGGGAAAGAGCCCGCGAGCTGCCGCGATCCGGCAGGCACCGACTACGACCCGACGGCCTGGGCGGCAGTGTGACGCCGTGCCACGCCAACCGTGCACTCGACGGGCGCTGCCGGGCCGGTCTGGGTTGCGGTCTCGGGTCGGTGCGGCAGAGGGGCCGGGGATGGGCTCGCCGTCGGCGGGGTGGTACCCGGATCCGCATGACGGGGGTGCGCAGCGGTGGTGGGACGGGCAGCGGTGGACCGCCGAGGTGCACCGGGTCGCGGAGCCGCAGGCGCCGGGTCCGCCGGAGCCCGCTGTCGCGTCGACGCAGGGCTCGGCTGCTGGCCGAGGTGGGGTGCCGTGGGGGGTGCTCGGCGTCGGTCTGCTGCTCGCGGCGGTGGTCGGCGGGGCGGTGGGCTGGTTCGTCTCGGGGCTCGGTGACGAGCCCGTCGATCCGGTCGCGTCGCCGACACCGGGCAGCGACGACGTCGGAGGAGGCGGGCAGGGCTCGGTCACGGCGCAGGCCGCACGCGCTGCCGACGTGCCGGTCAGCGCCGGCGAGGCGCGCACCTGCGGGTTGCAGGCCGACGGCACCCCGGTGTGCTGGGGCTCCGACGAGCACGGGCAGGCCTCCCCACCGGCAGGCTTGCGGCTGGTGGCGCGACCCGGCAGCTGATGTGGCACCCCGCGGCCCGCATGGCCCCTTCAGCCAGGAGCGGACCCGCGTGGGGGCGTGGCCTGCCCGCTCAGGTCGGCCCGGCGCGCTCCTCGTCGGCTGGTCGGTGGGAGAGCAGGTCGCCGGGCTGGCACTCCAGCGCCGCGCACAGCGCGGAGAGCGTCGAGAACCGCACGGCCTTGGCCCGGTCGTTCTTGAGCACCGAGAGGTTGACGACCGTCACCCCCACGCGCTCGGCGAGCTCCTTGAGCGTCATCCCGCGGGCGGCGAGGAGCTCGTCGAGGTGGCAGGTGATGGCGTGCCCCGCGGACTCGTCCCCACCCGTGACCGCGCCCATCAGACCAGCCCCTCGAGCTCCTCGGTGAGCTGGCGTCCCGACTCGACGACCTGCGCGGCGATGGCGAGCAGGGCCGCGGCGAGCAGCCGCAGCACCTCGAGCGCGAAGAGGTCGACGCCGAGCGCGCCGGCTCCGCCGAGGCCTCCGAGGCCTTCGACGACGACGGCGGCGGCAAGCCCCGACAGCGCAGCCGGCAGGAACGCGGAGGCGGCGACCACGAGCGCGAGCCCGCGTAGCCGGCCGGGCACGCGCGGATCGAACGGGCGGCCAGCGGCCACGAGCAGGAGCATCGACCGCATAAGCCAGGCCCCGGTGAGCACGAGCAGGCCGCCGACCGCCGCCCCGAGTCCGGTGAGCGCACGCTGCCAGGCCGGCAGCCCGGCGACGACGAGCTCGAAGGCCCGCTCGTCGGTGAGCTCGAGGCGGCTGTCGGCCGGCAGGCCCTCGGGCTCGTCGGCGAGGACCGTACCCGGCTCCTCGACGGTGACCGTCACGACGGCCTCATCGAGTGTGACGTGCAGCACCGGCTGGGTGAGTCCCACCACGGCGAGGAGGATCCCGAGGCCGAGGACGACTGCGGCGAGTCTGCGTGCCCCCGGCGGGGCGTCGACCGGCTCCCCGGCCGCCGCGCTCATCGACTCGTCGTGACCTCCCGAGCCCGTCCCGTACCAGGCCCCGCCCCGTGCTCCGCCCATGCCGACCCCTCCTCGGTCGGGGCCTGCCATGTCGGCGGCCGGCCCCCGATCCCGTGTAGATATCGATGAACGATATACCATCGTTTTTCGATGCGCAAGGCCCAGGTGGCTCTCGTCGGCCGCGCAAGGGTCCCGTTCGTCCGTGGCCCTCGGGGTCAGGCACTACGCTGCCGCGCCGGGTCCGGAGGAGTGTCGCGGTGGAGGCCCGGCGTCGCGGACCCACCGCAGGTCGGGTGACGAGGAGGTGCAGTGCCCATGAGCGACGACGAGGCCGACAGGCAGCGGACGGCACGGGTGCCACCGGCGCAGGCTGCGCGGGCCGCGAGGTCCTTCGATCGTGAGCGCGACCCGGTGGAGTTCGGTCGCATCGTGGCGCTCACCGACGGCGTGTTCGCCATCGCGCTCACGTTGCTCGTCCTCGATCTGGCTCTCCCCGCCGATGCCGGCGACGTGCCGCTGGCGAGCGCGCTCGCCGCGCGGATCCCGCAGTTCATCGCCTTCGTCATCAGCGTCGCGGTCGTCGGGACGTTCTTCCAGTCCCACCACGCGCTCGTCCGCCGACTCCAGGCCTTCGATACGACCCTGCTCGGGCTGACGATCCCCTATCTCGGGCTCGTGGCGCTCGTGCCCTTCGTGCAGAGCCTCCTCGGGGCCGGTGACGGTGAGCCGCTCGCCCTCACGCTCTACGCGATGGTCCTGGGCTTCGGGTGGACCGTCGAAGGGGTGA
>PWFH01000114.1 GCA_003553795.1 Egibacter sp.
CCGCCGACCTCTCCGGGTTCGACCTCGCGGTGCTGCTCACCGACCACGACGTCCTCGACCTCGATCGGATCGCCAAGGAGGTCCCGGTGGTCTTCGACACCCGCGGGGCCTACCGCAAGCGGGCCGTCGACGCCGACAACGTCGCCGCGCTCTAGCCGCCAGCCCGCGGGCCGGCCCACCCGGCCGATTACCCCCGCGAGTGGCGGATCGCTGCACCCCGAGCGCGCTCAGCCGCCACTCACCGCCCGCGGGCCGACGCGCAAGGCCGACCACCCCCGCGAGTGGCTGATCGCCGCACCCCAAGCGCGCTCAGCCGCCACTCACCGCCCGCGGGCCGGCACACCCGGCCGATTACCCCCGCGAGTGGCGGATCGCCGCACCCCAAGCGCGCTCAGCCGCCACCCACCGCCCGCGGACCGACGCGCCCGGCCCGCCAGGCGGGTCGTCGGTCCTGCGGCTCAGCCCGTGAGCCGCGGGAGGTCGCGCGTGAGCATCCCCTGCTCGGCGAACCAGCGCAGCGTCTGGCTCACGGTCTCCTCGACGGGCGTGTAGCGCAGGCCGAGCTCGCGCTCCGCGCGCGAGCCGTCGTAGGCGTGGCCGTGCAACAGCGTGCGCACCATCTCCCGGCAGAACCGGGGGTGCTTGCCCTGCAGGCGCTGGAGCCGCTCGTAGGCCGCTCCGCCGGCGGCGGCGACGAAGCCCGGCAGCGTGCGCACGTCGATGTCGACGCCGCTGAGGCGCTCGAGCAGCGCGACGCCCTCGGCGACGGTCATCGTCGCGCCGTTGAGGACGTAGCGTCGGCCAGCCTCGCCGTGGCGCTCGGCGAGGACGTGCCCCTCGGTGCAGTCGGCGATGTCGACGATCGACAGCCGCGACTCGACGATCGCGGGGAGCTTGCCGTTGAGGATGTCGAGGAGGAGCTTGCCGGTGCCCGAGGCCCGGCCGGGGCCCTGCACCGAGGAGGGCAGGACGTAGACGACGTCGAGGCCGGTGCGCTCGGCGACGGCGCGGACGGCCTCCTCCCCGAGGTGCTTCGAGCGCTCGTAGCTCGAGAGGTAGTGCCCGCGGTGCAGGCTCGTCTCCGTGCCGACCGTGCCGCGCACCTCCCCGAGCGCCGAGGCCGAGGAGGTCATGACGAGGCGCGGCAGGCCGACGTCGGCGGCGGCCTCGGCGACCCTGCGGGACCCCTCGATGTTCGCGCGGTACATCGGCGCGGGATCGGCGAGGCAGAAGGCGTTGACGCCGGCGACGTGGTAGGCGACCTCGGCGTCGGCGAGGCCCTGCCGCAGGGCGTCGCGGTCGAGGACGTCGCCGTCGACGACACGGGCGACGCCGAGATCGAGGAGGGTCCGCGCGGCGCCGGCCGAGCGCGCGAGCGCGGCGACCTCCCGCCCGTCGGCGACGAGGCGGCGGACGATCTCCTGGCCGAGGAGGCCGCTGCCCCCCGTGACGAACACCGACATCTAGCCCTCCTGGGTCGACAGCAGCGGGCGGAAGCGCGCGAGGTAGCCCCAGCCCGACTGGATCGTCACCGCGACCGCGACGAGCATGAGCCACTCGTCGAGCAGCAGCGGGCCGAGGACGACGTCGAAGCGCAGGATCGCGAAGGTGATCGCGACGAACTGCACCGTCGCCTTGAGCTTGCCCCAGATCGACGACGGCATCGACGCCCCCGACGACGCGACGACGCTGCGCAGCCCAGTCACGAGGATCTCCCGACCGATGATCACGACCGCGGCCCACGACCAGACGTGGCCGATCTCGACGAGCGCGACGAGCACGCCGGTGACGAGGAGCTTGTCGGCGGTCGTGTCGAGGAACGCCCCGAGGGTCGTCGTGGCCTCCCACTTGCGGGCGAGGTAGCCGTCGACGAAGTCGGTGAGCGCCGCTGCGGCGAAGAGGCCCGCGGCGACGGCCATCACCGCCGGCTCGTCGGTCCACACGAGGACGAGCGCCATGACGACGGGCACCGCGGCGATGCGCGCCGCGGTGAGCCAGAGGAGCAGGCGCACCGCGGTGGCCGTCCTCACGTCGAACCCGCACGTGCTGGGGACATGGGCCGAGCATCCTAGCGGTGCCCGCGACCGCCCGGGCGGCCCACGCCGGGCCGGCCCCGCATCTCCCGGCGGCGCTGGGCCCGCGGAGCCCCGCGGCGTCCGGGCGGCGCTGGGCCCGCGGAGCCCCGCAGCGTCCGGGCGGCGCTCGTCACGCACCGCAACGCAACCGTATGATGCGGCCTCTCGCACGAGCCGACGACGGGGGACCGCCCGACCGGTCGAGTCGACCGGCGCCACCGTGAGGGGACCATCGATGAGCGACACCGAGCGGATCACCTACGACACGTCGTGGGGACGCCGCCTGCCCGCGCGGGTCGGGCGGGCGATCCTGCTCATGGGCATCCTCAAGCCGCTCATATGGCTGCACGTGCGCCCGAAGGTCCACGGCCGGGAGCGCCTCGAGGGCGTCGACGGTCCGGTGCTCGTCGCCGCGAACCACGCGAGCCACCTCGACACCCCGGTCATCATCCAGAGCCTGCCGCCGAGGCTGCGCCGTCGCACCGGCGTCGTCGCCGCCGCGGACTACTTCTTCAACAAGCGCCTCACCGCGTGGTTCGTCACGATCGCCTTCGCGACGCTGCCGATCGAGCGCAAGAACCTCTCCCCGCTCACCCACCAGCGCATCGAGCAGATGCTCAGCGACGGCTGGAGCATGCTCGTCTACCCCGAGGGCACCCGCACGAAGACCGGCAGGCTCCAGCGGCTGAAGTCCGGCACCGCGCACTTCGCGATCGCCTACGGCCTGCCGATCGTGCCGGTCTACCTCACCGGCACCTACGAGTCGCACGGCAAGGGCTCGAAGTGGCCCACCCCGCACCGCGTGACCGTGCGCTTCGGCGCGCCGATCCCCCCGCCGGATGATGACGACCACCGCGCACTCACCGACCGGCTGCGCGACGAGATCGTCGCCCTCGCCGCCGAGTCCGGCCGCGCCGAGCCCTAGCGCGCCAGCCGGAGCGGCAGCGCCGCGCTCGCGGGGACCGCGCACCCGAGAAGGTGTCGCCTGACCGGTGACGTGCGGCAGCGACGCGCTCGCGGGGGCCGCACGCGGGACCGACGCGGTCACGGGCAGCGCACGCGCGACCGACGCGATCACGGCCAGCGCACGCGGGACCGACGCCGGGCTGCCGCACCGGCCCGCTCAAGAGGAAGGGCCCCGACCGTCACGGCCGGGGCCCTCGTGCCTCGTGCCGCTGGCGCTGGACGCCCGCGGCCTCGCGCTCGTCGGGCTAGACGCCCGCGGCCTCGCGCACCTCGCGACGCACGCGCGCGGCGTCGGTGTCGTCGACGGTCTGCTCGGCCTGGAGGTCGGCGTCGATCATCGCACGGTAGCGGTCGATCTCGGCCTGGGTCTTCTCCTCGCTCCAGCCGAGCTCGGCGGCCATGAGCTTCGCGGCGGGCTCGGCGGCGACGTGGCCGCGGTCGAGCACCTGGATGCGCACCCGCAGGCGGCGGTCGAGCACGTCATCGAGGTCGATCGCGCCCTCGTGGGTGACGGCGTAGACGACCTCGGCGGCGAGGTAGAGCTCCGCGCCCTCCAGCGGCTCGGCGAGCTCGGGCCGCTCCTCCATGAGCTCGAGGACCTCGTCGATGAGGTCGCCCTGGCGGCCGAGGAGGTGGTCGAACCAGTCGACGTGGATGCCGTGCTTGGCGGCGAGCTGCTCGCGCTCACGCTTGAGCGCCTCGTAGCCGACGGCGCCGAGCAGCGGCAGGTGCTTCGTCGGCGACGGCGGCACCTCGCGGTCGAGGCCCTTGACGGCCTCGTCGACGACGTCCTTGGCCATGACGCGGTACGTCGTGTACTTGCCGCCACTGATCGAGAAGAGCCCCGGCGCGGACTCCATGACCGCGTGCTCACGGGAGATCGCCGTGGTCTCGCCCTCGCCGGCAGGCGCGACGAGCGGGCGCAGCCCGGCGAACACGCCGGTGATCTCGTCAGGGGTCACGGGGTTGCGGATCCACTTGTTGAGCTCGTTGAGGACGTAGTCGACGTCCTTCTTCGTCGCGACGACGTCGTCGACGTCCTCCTCCCAGTCGGTATCGGTCGTGCCGATGAGCCAGTGGGCGCCCCACGGCAGGACGAAGAGCACGCTCTTCGCCGTCTGGGTGATGAGCCCGACCTCCATGTCGAGGCGCTCGCGCGGCACGAGGACGTGGATGCCCTTCGAGGGGCGCACCTTGACCTTCGACGTGCCGGCCATGCCCTGGATCTCGTCGGTCCACGGGCCCGTGGCGTTGATGACGCGGGTCGTGGCGATCGTGAACTCCTCGCCGCTCCTCGCGTCCTTGACCTTCACACCGGCCACCGCGCCGGCGTCGTCGAGCTCGAGGCCGGTCGCCGGGGCGTGGGTGAGCACGTGCGCGCCGTGGTGCGCGGCCGTGCGGCCGATCGCCATCGTGTGGCGGGCGTCGTCGAGCTGGCCGTCGTAGTAGCGCACCGCGCCGACGAAGGCGTCGTCACGCAGCTCGGGCGCGATCTCGAGCGCCTTGGTCTTCGAGTAGTGCTTGTGCAGCGGCACGCCGCGCTTGCCCGTCGCGATCGTGTCGTAGAGGACGACGCCGGAGCCGATGAAGGCGCGCTCCCAGACCCGCTTGTTGAACGGGAAGAGGATCGGCACGGGGTGCACGAGGTGCGGGCAGAGCTCCTCGAGCATGAGGTTGCGCTCGGTCAGCGCCTCGGCGACGAGACGGAAGTTGAGCTGCTGGAGATAGCGCAGGCCACCGTGGGCGAGCTTCGTCGACTTCGAGGACGTCCCGGAGGCGAAGTCGTCCCGCTCGACGAGGGCGACGCTGAGGCCACGGCTCGCGGCGTCGAGCGCGGCTCCGACACCGGTGACGCCGCCACCGATCACGACGACGTCCACGTCCTCGCTCTTCAAGCGCTCGATCGTCGCGGCCCGCTCCTCGGGCCCAAGCTTCGTGATCGGGGTCATGCCTGCTCCTCATCTCTCGAGATGGACGGTCTGCAGATGTGGCCCCGTGGGAGTCGTGCGGCCTGACCACGGGGTCGTGAGCCTATCCTGCCTGTCCGAATAGGGTAGGGCATTCGACGTCCGGCCCACAGATGAGGGTCCTCCGACCGCGCGGCGCCGAGCACCTCGTCCCCCGCGGCGGGGGACCGCGTCCGCGAACATGGCGACGCAACCCCCGCCGGCGCTCGCGCGTCGGGGAAGGTGCACCCCCGTCCCGTCCAGGAGTCCACCATGCCCGCGCTCCGCCTCCTCGCCCTGCTCCTCGCCCTCGCGCTGCTCGCCGCCTGCGGCGACGACCCCGACGACACCGTCGCGATCGACCCCGCCGAGGACGACCCCGCCGACGAGGCGACCCCCGACCCCGACGAGGAGCCGGTGGAGGCCGAGGAGGCCGAGGAGCCCGAGGAGGCCGACGACGAGCCCGTCGAGGCCGCCGAGGAGGACGACGCCGACGGCCTCGCGTCCGTGCGTGTCTGGGTCGTGCGCGAGCACGACGGCCGGCTGTGGCTCGAGTCCGAGCGCCGCGACCTGCCCGAGCCCACCGTCGCGGTGGCGAGCGCGGCGATGACCGAGCTGCTGTCGCAGCCGACGCGCCACCCCGACCTCACCGCGCCAGCGGGCACCGACGTCAGCGTCCTCGACGTCGCCGTCGACGACGGCGTGCTCACCGTCGACGTCGACGAGGCGATCCGCGACGCGGCGACCGGCGCCGAGGGCGAGCTCATGCTCGAGCAGGCCCTCGCCCACACCGGGGCGCAGTTCGACACCGTCGACGCGGTGCGCCTGCACGTCGAGGGCGAGGAGATCAGCGAGCTCTGGGGCCACCTCGACTGGTCCGAGCCGGCCACGCCCTCCGACGAGCACCTCGCCTTCATCGACGTCACCGACCCCGAATGGCTCGACACCCACCCCATCGGCGAGCCGCTCACGGTGCGCGGGACCTCGCTGACCTTCGAGGCGACCGTGCCCGCCACGCTCGTCGACCCCGACGGGCTCGTCGTCGAGGAGGCCTTCACGACCGCCGATCAGCCCGACATCGACATCCGCGGGCCCTTCGAGCTCACCTTCGACACCGCCCTCGACCAGCCCGGGCGCTGGACGATCGTCGTCGACGACCCCGACCCCTCCGACGGGGAGGCCGGCGAGCCCTACTTCGTCGAGATGCTCATCGAGGTCGAGTAGCGGCCCGGGCGGCGACGGCGCGGGGACCGGTCGCCGCACGACTCCGCGCCGCGCCACCGACCGGCCGCCGCGCGGCTCAGCGACGGCCGGCCCGCCGGTCGCGGTGGGCGGCCATCGCCGCGGCGTGGCCCGGCACCCCGTGGGCCGCACCACCGGGGAAGGCCGACGCCGAGCCGAGGTAGAGCCCCCGCGTGCCGGTGCGGTACGGCGAGAGCCCGGGCACCGGCCGGAAGACGACCTGGTCGAGGCTGTAGCTGCCGCCGCCGACGTCACCGACCTCGAGGTTGGCGTCGCCGGACTCGAGCTCGGCCGGCCCCTTGACGTGACGCTGGCGGATGAGCGCGGTGAAGCCCGGCGCGAAGCGCTCGACCTGCGCCTCGATGCGCTCGACGTGGCGGGCGAGGTCGTCGGCGCCGGCGTAGCCGGGCACCCGTGTGTAGGCCCAGGCGGTCTCGATGCCCTGCGGGGCGCGCGTCGGGTCGGCGAGCGACTGCTGTCCGGCGAGGAGGAACGGGCGCTCGGGCCAGTTGCCGAGCTCGACCTCGGCGACGGCGCGGGCGATGTCGCCGGCCCAGCCGCCGACGTGCAGCGTGCCGGCCTCGCGCGCGGCCGGCGCGGTCCACGGGATCGGCCCGTCGAGCGACCAGTCGACCTTGACCGTGCCGGGGCCGCGGCGGAAGCGGCGCAGCTTCGCGATCGTCGCCGCCGGCAGGACCTCGGCGGCCAGCCGCGGCAGGTCCCAGGCGCTGACGTCGGCGATGACGACGTCGGCGCCGAGGCGCTCGCCGTCGGCGGTCTCGACCCCGCTCGCCCGTCCGTCGCCACCGAGCACCCGGGTCACCCGGGTGTTCGTGCGCGCCCGCCCGCCGAGCGCGGCGAAGTGCCCGGCGAGGGCGCCGGCGAGGTTGCCCGCGCCGCCCTCGGGGCTCGGCCAGCCCCGGGCGTGGCCCATGAGCTTGAGGTAGGCCGCGGCCACCGCCGAGCCCGAGCTCAAGGGCCCGGCGTCGGAGTGCAGCGCCGAGCCGTAGAGCCAGGCACGGGAGTGCTCGCCGCGGAAGAGGTCGTGGGCGAGGCCGGCCGCGGGCTGCAGCAGCAGCCGCGCGAACTCGAGCACCCCGCCGAGCTTGAGCGCGGCGGCGAAGCGCAGGCCGCCGGTCACCGGAGGGAACCCCGCGAGCATGACCCCGCGCAGCGCCTCGAACTTGCGGAGGTACGGCGCGGCGAAGTCGTGCCAGGCCTCCCCGTCGCCGGCGTGGTAGGCGTTGAGCGAGGCCTGGGTGTCGGCCACCGAGCGGTACAGCGCCGGGGCGCTGCCGTCGTCGAGCGGGTGGGCCATCGCCACCGGCGGGTGGGTCCAGCGCAGGCCGTGCTGGTGCAGCGGCCAGCGCGCGAACACCGGCGAGGACACCGCGGCGGGGTAGACCGCGCTGTAGACATCGTGGACGACGCCCGGCTCGGGGAGCTCGGCGGAGGCGACCGCCCCGCCGAGGCGGGGCTGGGCCTCGAGCAGCTCGACGTCCCAGCCGCGCTCGGCCAGCGTGATCGCGGCCGACAGGCCGTTCGGACCTCCACCGACGACGATCGCTCGGGGCATGGCTAGGCCTCGCTCTCTGCGGCGGTGACGAAGCGGATCTGGTGGAGCATCGACTCCTCGGGCGGGCCCTCGCCCCAGATCGCGTGCTGGGCGACGTAGCCGACGCGGTCGTAGAGCTGGGCGAGGTCCCAGCGCAGCGGGTCCCACGTCCCCGCCGCCCGCAGGTAGGAGCGGCCCCCGTGGCTGTAGCAGACGAGGCGGTTGCGGGCGCTGCCCAGGAAGTGGCCCTCGTGGGTGGTGAGGTCGATCGCCGCGTGCGGCGTCGCGCCGTCGGGCACCGCGGGCGGCTCGTCCTTGCCGTAGCGGGCGAGGCCGTCGTTGAGCTCGGCGACGTAGTCGTCGAGGTCGCCGGGGTCGGTGACCACCCGCGTGGCGGTGACGTAGGCGCGCAGGAAGACCGGCGTGCGCCGGGTCGGATGGCCGACGACCTCGATCTCCATGGTGTTGCCCTGCAGGGGGCCCGAGCGCAGCGGGGTGAAGCGGCCGATCTCGCTAGCGGCGTCGGGCCAGCGCGACGGCTCGGTGAGCAGGGCGAGGGCGGCCGAGGCGTCGGGGATCTCCACCGGCGCGTAGGTGTGCCAGTGCTGGTCCTTGCCGAGGGCCACCGGCGGGGTCAGCGTGCCGACCTTCGCCGAGGCCAGCCGCAGCTCGGGACGGTAGCCGCGCTTCTCCGCAGGGGTCTCGAAGACGATGCCCCAGCCGCGGCGGTCGAGGTCGTGGTAGGCCTCGGTGAACCAGTCGCCGTGGAGGCGCTCGGCGCCGGCGAGGAGCTGGTTGCGGTCGAGGGTGCCCCGGCCCGAGGAGCTGCCGTCGACGAAGCGGTCGACGCCGAAGGCGCGGTGGAACGGCACGACGTCGAGGGCGTTGAGGGGGCGCCCGCCGAGGCGGTGCCAGCGCGTGGTGAGGATCGCGAAGGCCAGGCGCAGGTCGTCGACCTCGCGCAGGCCCGGCGCGCGGCGGAAGTACGCGGCGTTGAGGAAGTCGGTGGCCCAGCCCGCCGCGGTCGGCCCGGCGATCGACCAGCCCCCGAGGCGGGCGAAGCGGCCCTGCGGGCTCGTGGCGACCTTCGTGGCGATGAGGGCGAGGGCGGCGCCGCCGGCAAGGGTCGTGGCGCGGCGTCGGTCGAGCGGCATGGCAACTCCTCGGAGCGCGGTGGATGCTGTCCCGATCGTGCCCAGTCTGCGCCGGGCGACACCGCGGGACGCCGGCCGGGCCTGCACCGTCCTGGCACGCGGCCGCCTCCCTTCGCCCCGGCGGGGGGCCGCGACCTCAGCCGTCGGCGGGCCGGACGTGCACGACGTCGCCGGCGTCGACGGCGACCTCGCCCGCGGCGGTGGCCACGAGCAGCCGCCCGTCGGCGGCGATGCCGGTCGCCCGGCCGGTCGTCGGCGCCGCGCCGGGGCGCTCGACGCGGACGTCCTGGCCGATCGTCGCGCACCTCGCCCGGTAGCCCGCGAGCGTCGCGGCGGGGTCGTCCTGCCATTCGACGTAGCGACGGTCGAGCACGCCGACGAGCCCGGCGAGCAGCTTCCAGCGGTCGACGGCGCGCCCGGCCTCCTCAGCGAGCGAGGTCGCCGCGGCGAGGTCGTCAGGGCGCTCGAGGCCGCGCCAGTCGACGTTGCAGCCGATCCCGGCGATCGCCGCCTCGGGGTGGCGCTCGACGAGGATGCCGGCGGCCTTGCGCCCGCCGACGAGGAGGTCGTTGGGCCACTTCAGGGCGACGTCGGGCTCGTCGGGGCCCTCGCGCAGGTGCGCGGTGACGACCTCGGCGAGGACGCTGCCGACGAGCAGCGGCAGGGTGGCGAGCGCCGCCTCGTCGACCCGCGGGCGCAGGACGAGGCTCACGAGCAGCGAGGTGCCGGCCGGGGCCTGCCAGACGCGGCCCATGCGCCCGCGCCCGGCGGTCTGGACGTCGGCGGCCACCGCGTGGATCTCGGCGACGCCGCGGCGCGCGGCCTCGACGGCGACGGCGTTCGTCGAGGCGACCTCGGGATGGAACTCCAGGCCCGACAGGCGGCTGGGACCGTCGACGAGGGAGCGCACGAGGGCCTCTGGCGGTGGCTGGCTCATGGCCGGCATCCTCGCAGGTCCGGCCTGCGCGCTCCTAGACTCCGCGCCCAGCGCCCCACGCACAGGGAGGGCCCGTGGCCGACACCACCGCCGAGCGGCTCGCCGAGCTGCGCCGCCGGGTCGACGAGGCCCACGCCGGCGGCGGCGCCGCGGCCGCCGAGCGCCAACGCGCGAAGGGCAAGGCCACCGCGCGCGAGCGCCTCGACGCGCTGCTCGACCCCGGATCGTTCGTCGAGACCGACCGCCTCGCGACCCGCCGCAGCGACGACCCCGCCGCGCCCGCGGTCCCCGGCGACGGCGTCGTCACCGGCCACGGCACGATCGACGGGCGGCGGGTCTGCGTCTTCAGCCAGGACTTCACCGTCCTCGGCGGCTCCCTCGGGGAGGTCCACGCCGAGAAGATCGTCAAGCTCATGGACGCCGCGCTGCGCATGGGCGTGCCGCTCATCGGGCTCAACGACTCCGGCGGCGCGCGCATCCAGGAGGGCGTGGCCGCCCTCGGCGGCTACGGCGAGATCTTCCGCCGCAACGTCGCCGCCTCCGGGGTGATCCCCCAGCTCTCGGCGATCATGGGGCCCTGCGCGGGCGGCGCGGTGTACTCCCCGGCGATGACCGACTTCGTCGTCATGGTCGAGGGCACGAGCCACATGTTCATCACCGGCCCGGAGGTCATCAGGGCCGTCACCGGTGAGGACGTGACCTTCGAGGAGCTCGGCGGCGCGCGCGCCCACGCGACGCGCTCGGGCGTGGCCCACCTCGCCGCCGACGACGAGGAGGCCTGCCTCGAGGACCTCAAGGTCCTGCTGTCCTACCTGCCGTCGAACAACCTCGAGGAGCCGCCCCACGAGCCGCCGGTCGACGACCCCGAGCGGGCCGACGGCGAGCTCGACGCGCTCATCCCCGACAGCCCCAACACCCCCTACGACATGCGCGAGGTCATCGCCCGCGTCGTCGACGACGGCGAGCTCTTCGAGCTGTCCGAGGCCTACGCCGCGAACCTCGTCACCGGCTTCGCCCGCCTCGACGGCCACCCCGTCGGCGTCGTCGCCAACCAGCCGGCCCACCTCGCCGGGGTCCTCGACGTCGACGCCTCCGAGAAGGGGGCGCGCTTCGTGCGCACCTGCGACGCCTTCAACGTGCCGCTGCTGACCTTCGTCGACGTGCCCGGGTTCCTGCCCGGCACCGACCAGGAGTGGGGCGGGATCATCCGCCACGGCGCGAAGTTGCTCTACGCCTACTGCGAGGCGACGGTGCCCAAGCTCACCGTCATCACCCGCAAGGCCTACGGCGGGGCCTACGACGTCATGGGCTCCAAGCACGGCGGCGCCGACGTCAACCTCGCCTGGCCGACCGCGGAGATCGCCGTCATGGGCGCCGAGGGCGCCGTCGGGGTGCTGCACCGCCGCGAGCTCGCCGACCTCGCCGCGGCCGGCGGCGACGTCGAGGCGCGCCGGGCCGAGCTCGCCGAGGCCTACGACCGCGAGCTCGCCAACCCGTGGCGTGCCGCCGAGCGCGGCTACCTCGACGACGTCATCGAGCCGTCGGCCACCCGCCCGACGCTCGTGCGCGCCCTCGCCTTCACCCGCTCGAAGCGCGAGTCCCGCCCGCCCCGCAAGCACGGCAACATCCCGCTGTAGGAGGCGACGTCGTGGGACGACCGGCGCACCGCCCCGCCTGGACCCGGCGTCGCGCGCTCGCCGACGGGCGCATCGTCGAGGTCGCCGCGCGCGTCGACGACGCCGAGCTCACCGCGATCGCGGCCGCGCTCGAACGGCGCGTGCCGACGCCGGTGTGGCGTCGCGCGGGGATCGTCGAGGCCGTGTCGGGCGCGGCGCCGTGCAGCCCGGGCGGGAGGTGGGACGCCGCGCCAGCCCCCTGGGCTACTCGGTGACCTCGAGCGTGCCGTTCATCGTCGCGGCGTGCCCGGGGATGTCGCAGACGTACTCGTAGGTCCCGGGCTCGAGCTCGACGACGTTCGTCGCGGTCTCCCCACCGGCGATCGTGCCGACGACCTCGATCTCGGTCGGCTCGGTGATGATGACGTTGTGGTCGGCCATGCCCTCGTTGACGAGGGTGAACTCGACCGCCCCGGCGGAGACCTCCTCGGGGAACTCGGTGAACTCGTTGTCGATCGCGACGAAGGTCGCGGTGTCGGCGAGCTCGCCGTCGTCGGCGGCCTCACCGTCGCCCTCGTCGTCGGGGCGGTCCTCCGCCGCGACCTGGTCGGCCGGGGTGGCCTCGGGATCGCCGTCGAAGCAGGCGGTGAGCCCGACGGCGAGCAGGGCGACGAGCAGGGCCATCAGCGTGCGCGCCATGGGATCTCGGCTCCTTGTGCGATGCGTCTCCGCGCGACTCATCACCGTGATGTTGGGCGCGGAGGTAAGGGTTGCGCTTCCGGCCAGTGTGCCGCGTCGGCGGGCGATGGCCACCCTCGACGGCGGCTTTCCCTGCCCGCGGCGGCACCCTTCGGGTCGGGCGTGGCACCCAGGCGTCTCAGGCGAGGTGGCGCTTCGTCCACAGGCCCCGGGCGCCGGCTCGGGGGCGTGACCCGACGCGCTGGCAGACTCCGCGCATGGCTCAGAGACGACGACGCCGCAGGCCCGGGGCGAGCCGGCCGCCCATCGAGGAGCTTCTGCGCCCGGCGATGCAGGCCCTGCTCTTGCGGTGCCCCTCGCCCGAGCTCGAGGCGCTCACCGAGGACCTCGAGGCCGCCATCCCCGCCGCGGCGACCCTCGCCGCCGGGGAGATCAGCGCAGCGCTGGAGCGGGGCTGGAGCCCCGCCGAGCTCGTCCACGTCGCCGACGTCGACCAGACCCCGGCGACGGTGGCCGTCCTCGCGGCCGAGCTCCGCGACGCCCCCGCGGTCACCAAGGCCGCGGGCCCGCGCTGGCGCGGCGAGCTCGAGGACCTCGCGCCCCGGGCCGACGGCGCCGCGCACCTCAGCGGTCGCGACCTGCTCTGCGCCCTGCTCACAATCGCGGCGGTGCTCGAGCTCCTGCCGACGCTGCCGGCGACGACCGCGGCGGCGAGTGTCAGCGGTGCCTCGCGCATCGACGAGCGCGTGCTCGCACGGGTGCGGGCGCTGCTCGCAAAGGCGGAGTCGACCGCCTACGAGGAGGAGGCCGAGGCGTTGTCGGCCAAGGCCCAGGAGCTCATCGCCCAGCACGCCATCGACGAGGCCCTGCTCGCCGCAGGCGACGGTGCCGTGGGGGCGCCGGGGCTGCGACGGCTGCTGCTGTCGGGGCCCTACCTCGACGCCCAGTACAGCCTCATCGCCGCGGTCGCGGCGGCGAACCGCTGTCAGGCGATCTACGAGCCGTGGGCACGGTGGGTCAGCATCTTCGGCTACGACACCGACCTCGACGCCATCGACCTGCTCACGACCTCGCTGCTCGCCCAGGCGACCCATGCGATGCGACGCCAGGGACCCAAGCGCGACGCCGCCGGGCGCTCACGCACCCGCTCGTTCCGCCGCTCGTTCCTCCTCGGCTACGCCGCGCGCATCGGCGAGCGGCTGCGCGAGGCCACCGACGCCCAGGTCGCCGAGGCCGGCGGCGACGTGCTGCCGGTGCTCGCGAGCCGCGAGGAGCGCGTGGCCGCCGCGGTGCGCGAGACCTTCCCGCGTGTGCGGAGGAAGCGCTCGTCGATCAGCAACGGCGGCGGCTGGTACGCCGGCCGCGCCGCCGCCGACGAGGCCGAGCTCAACGCCGCCCGCCGGCGGCTGCGGCGCCACTGAGCCCACCGGCGGCCGCGGCGCCACCGAGCCCACAGGCGGCCGCGGCGCCACCGAGCCAACCAGCGGCCACGGCGCCACCGAGCCCACCGTGGCGCGCCGAGGGGGCCGACCGCTGAGGAGCTCGACGCTCTAGCATGACGCGGCGCCGTCGAGGGAGGCACCGCCGATGCTCGGCCCCGTGCTCGTCGCCAACCGCGGCGAGATCGCCTGGCGCGTCCTGCGCGCCTGCGCCGACCTCGGCGTGCCGTCGATCGCGGTCTACTCCGAGGCCGACCGCCACGGGCCGTGGCTGGCAGCGGCCGACGAGGCCTACCTCCTCGGACCCGCCCCGGCCGCCGAGAGCTACCTCGCCGTCGACCGGATCCTCGCCGTCGCTGAGCGCGCCGGCGCCGCGGCGGTGCATCCCGGCTACGGCTTCCTGTCAGAGAGCGCGCCCTTCGCCTCGGCGGTGCTCGACGCCGGCCTGACGTGGATCGGCCCGCCGCCGGAGGCCATCGCCACGATGGGCGACAAGCGCTCCGCCCGCGCCGCCGCCGAGGCCGCCGACTGCCCGGTCGTCCCCGGCGGGGTCGACCCGGACGGCGACCCCGCGGCGGTGGCGGCCTTCGCCGCAGCCCACGGCTACCCGGTCGCGGTCAAGGCCGCCTTCGGAGGTGGCGGCCGTGGCCTCAAGGTCGTCCGCGACGACGCGCAGGCCGCCGAGGCGCTCGAGGCCGCCACGCGGGAGTCCCTGGCGGCGTTCGGCCGCGGTGAGGTCTACCTCGAGCGCTACCTCGACCGTCCCCGTCACATCGAGATCCAGGTGCTCGCCGACGCCGCCGGCGCGACGATCCACCTCGGCGAGCGCGACTGCTCGACGCAGCGCCGCCACCAGAAGCTCCTCGAGGAGGCGCCCGCGCCCGGCCTCGACGAGACGCTGCGCAGGCGGATGGGCGCCGCGGCGGTGCGCGTCGCCGAGCAGGTCGGCTACGTCGGCGCGGGCACCTGCGAGTTCCTCGTCGAGGACGGCGACTTCTTCTTCCTCGAGATGAACACCCGGCTGCAGGTCGAGCACCCCGTCACCGAGCTCGTCACCGGCGTCGACCTCGTCGCCGCCCAGCTGCGCCTCGCCGCCGGCGAGGACCTCTGGCTCACCCAGGACGACGTCGCCCTGCGGGGGCACGCCATCGAGGCGCGCATCAACGCCGAGGACCCTGGCGCCGGCTTCACGCCCTCCCCCGGGGTGATCCGGCGCTGGCGTCCCGCCGCGGGCCCCGGCGTGCGGGTCGACGCCGGCGTGGCGGAGGGCTCGACGGTCACCCGCGACTACGACTCGCTGCTCGCCAAGCTCATCGCCTACGGCGCCGACCGCGAGGAGGCCCGTCGCCGCCTCGTCCGGGCCTGCGGGGAGTTCGTCGTCGAGGGGGTCGCCACGACCCTGCCGTTCCACCGCCTCGCCCTCGACCACGAGGCCTTCCGGGCGGGCGACGTCGCGACGACCTCGGTGGAGGGCGAGTGGAGCCTCGCCGGCCTCGCGGGCGCGCCGCCGGACGCCGACGCGGCGCCCTCCGAGCCCGCCCGTCCGCTCGTCGTCGAGGTCGACGGTCGGCGCCTCGACGTCCGGGTCCTCGAGCCGCCTCGACCCGCGCGGGCTCGACGGCGACGTCGCGTCGGCCGCGCCTCACCCGTCGCGGGCGGGCCAGGCCGCCTCGTCGCACCGATGCAGGGCACGATCATCAAGACCGCGGTCGCCCCCGGCGAGCCGGTCGCTCCCGGCGACGTCGTCGTCGTCCTCGAGGCGATGAAGATGGAGAACTACGTCAGCGCCGACCGCCACGGCATCCTCGAGCGCCTCGAGGTCAGCCCCGGCGACCTCGTCGCCAACGGCGCCCTCCTCGCGGTCATCGCCGATGGGCCGGACCGCGAGGCCCCCGACGGCCCTACCACGGCTCCTGACGGGCCATGAGCAGCCGGGCGGTCTCCTGCACCGAGCCGCCCATCGACGGGTAGATCGTGAGCGAGTGCGCGAGCTGGCTGACGGTGAGCCGGTTGTAGACCGCGACGCTGAGCGGCGTGATGAGGTCGCTGGCCCCCGCAGCGACGACCGCGCCGCCGAGCACGGTGCCCGAGCCCGCGAGCGCGTGGATCTTGATGAACCCCTCGGTGTGCTCGGCCATCTTCGCCCGCGGGTTGCCGGCGAGGTCGAGCGTGACGGTCTCGACGGGCATCTGTGCCGTGGGGATCTGCTCGGAGGTCAGCCCGACGGTGGCGACCTCGGGGGCGGTGAAGATGCACGCGGCGATCGCGTCGCGCCGCAGCGGCTCGACGGCCTGGCCGAGCGCGTGCCACATCGCGTTGCGGCCCTGCATCGCCGCGACGCTCGCGAGCATCGTGCCGCCGGTGACGTCCCCGGCGGCGTAGATCGTCGGCACGCTCGTGCGGCTCACGCCATCGACGGGGATCGTGCCGCCGCTGGTGTCGACGCCGGCCTCCTCGAGGCCGAGGCCCTCGACGGCGGGGACCTGCCCGATGCAGTACAGCGCGTGGGTGCCCTCGACCCACTCGTCATCGCCGACGCGCACGCGCACCCCGTCGGCGGAGCGCTCCATGTCGACGGCTCGGCGCTGGCGATGGATCGTCATGCCCCAGCGCTCGAAGGCGTCCTCGATGACCGCGGCGGCGTCGGGATCCTCCTTGGGCAGCACCTGGTCGCGGCTCGAGATGAGATGGACATCGGCGCCGAACTTCGAGAACGCCTGGGCGTACTCCGCGCCGGTGGCGCCCGACCCGACGACGATGAGCCGCTCGGGCAGCTCACGCAGCTCGTAGAGCTCGCGGGAGGTGAACACGCGCTCGGCGTCGGGCGCGCTGAACGGCAGCACCCGAGGGTTCGACCCGGTCGCCACGAGGATCGCGTCGGCCGGCAGCTCGCTGACCGCCCCGCCGGGCTCGCGGACCTCGACGCGCTGCGGACCAAGCACCCGGCCCTCGCCCTCGATGATGCGCACGCCGGAGGCGGCGACCTTCTTGCCGATGTCGGCCGACTGGTTGGACGCGAGGCCCTTGACCCGGTCCATCACCGCGGCCATCGCCACGGTGGAGTGATCGCCGATGTCGGTCCCGCCCTCGAGGCGGACGCCCAGGCGGTTGGCCGACTGCATCCACCCCATCGCCTGGGCGGAGACGATGAGCGCCTTCGACGGCACGCAGTCCCACAGCACGGAGTTGCCGCCGAGGCCCTCACGGGAGACGACGGTGACGTCGGAGGCGTGCTCGGCCGCCACGAGGGCGGCCTCGTAGCCGCCCGGGCCGCCGCCGATGATGACGATGCGCATACAGCTTCCGTCCCTCAGCGAGGCTCGCTGCGCGGCGTCAGCGCAGGTGGGACGAGCCTAGGGCACGCGCCGGGACGACGCTCCTCTCGGCGCACCGGCGGGCGCTCCGGCGGCCTGACGCCCTCGCACCCCTGGCCTCGACGGGTCACGCGTGGGCACGGGTCGCCCACGCTCCAGCCCCGGTTCCAAACGGAGGTCACGCGCCCGGCGGCAGGGATCACCTATTGGATGATCGCCTGCACCTCATCGATCGGCAGATCGAAGGACCGGGTGATCGGCAGGGCCGGCAGGTCACCGGAGAGACCGTCGAAGGCGGGGTCGCTGCTCGACGACGTCCACGTGCCCCGCCAGGTCTGGGAGACGGCCACGGTCACGCTGTCGCCGGGGGGCCGCTCGCCGTAGGTGTGGGTGATGGCCCCATCGGGCCAGGGCCCGCCGGGCTCACCGTAGGAGGCGCTCGTGCCGTCGCCCCAGTCGACCTCGAAGTCGCCGGCGATGTCGAGGCGCACCCGAGCGACCCCGAGGTCGAGCGTGGGGTTCGCTGCCGAGGCGCTGTCGGGCCCGGTCTCAAGGAAGGCGGGAAGCCCGGTGATGGCGATGCCGGGCTCGATCCACGGGTCGAGCTCGGGCACCCGGGTCTCGTCGTAGGCCTCGAGGACGCGTGCCGCGACGATCTGCGCCGCGCTCATCCCCGGCACTGCGCTCGCGCCGGCGCACCGCCGCCAGCGCGTGATCATGTCGAGCGTGAGCCTCTCGGCACGTTGGGCCTCGCGGGAGTTCGCGATGTTCGAGCCCGGCTCGCCCACCTCGGTGCGGAAGTCCATGCACGGCCCGTCCTCGTCACTGGAGATGACGGGCCACACGATCACGTCGGACGAGTCCGGCGCCGAGCCGCCG
>PWFH01000190.1 GCA_003553795.1 Egibacter sp.
GCGTGGTAGCGGCGCGCGGCCTCGCTCACGGCGAGGCGGGCGGCGAGCCCACGGGCGACGTGGCGACCGTAGGGGCCGGTGCTGCGGTAGAGGCGGTCGCGGTCCGACCACGCGTGGAAGGTCCCCACGACCGGCTGCGGGCCACGCTGGGCGGCGGCGAGCGCGACCGCCGGCACGCCCGGCTCGTGGACGTGCACGACGTCGGGCGCGAGGTCGCGCAGCGTCGCGAGCGTGCGCCGGCCAGCCAGCGGCGAGGCGGCGATGCGCGCGACCGAGCGGTTGAAGGGCACCGCGACGGCGCGCCCGACGACGTGGACCGCGGCGTCGAGCGGATCCTCGCCCTCGAGCGGGGCGGAGGCCGGGGCGAGGATCGCGACGTCGTGGCGGCGGGCGAGCTCGGCGCAGAGGCTCGCGACGTGCGCGCGCACACCGCCGTGGGCGGACCAGTCGTAGGGGCACACCGCGGCGATCCTCATCGTCGTCCTCCCGTGTCCGCCGCCTGCCCGCCGCCCGACCGCCCGGCGGGCCCGGCGTCGCCGAAGACCGGCTGGAACGCGTGCCACTGTGCGGGATCGAGCCCGATGATGGCCTCGAGCGCGGCGAGCACCGCGGCGTGGAGCTCGCGCACGCTCGCCTCCCCCGGCTCGATCGCCGGCAGGACCTGCAGGTGCCAGCAGCGTCCCGGGCGCTGGAGCAGCGTGATCGGCACGATCGGCGCGCCGGTGCGCCGCGCAAGCACCGCGGGACCGAGCGGGACGCGGGTGCGTCCCCCGAAGAGCGTGACCTCGGGAGCCCGACCGGTGAGATCACGGTCGGTGAGCAGCCCCACGAGGTGGTTCGCCTCGAGCACGCGCGTCAGCCGCGCGGTGACGTCACCGCCGCGGTGCAGCGGGAGGACCTCGAGGCCGATGTCCTCGCGCAGCCTCACGAAGCGGCGGAAGACCGCACGCGGGCGCACGACCTCGGCGACGACGGCGAGGTGGTAGCGGTGACTCTCCGCCCATCGCGCGGCGACGTCCCAGGAGCCGTGGTGGGCGAGCAGCACGATGACCCCGCGGCCGCCCTCGAGCGCGGCATCGAGGTGGGCGAAGCCGTCGGTGGTCGTGCGCCGGTCGAGGTCGCCGGGGTCGAGGTCGGCGGCACGGAAGGCCTCCACCCAGTAGCGGGCGTAGGAGCGGAACGCCGCGGCGACGGTGGCATCGAGGTCGCCCGGGTCGACGACGTGGGCGAGGTTGGCGGCGACCCGGCGACGGGTCGCCGGCGCGAGGCGGTGCGCGAGCCGCCCGCCGAGGTCGCCGAGCCCGAAGGCCACCGGCTCGGGCAGCCGCCGCGTGAGCTCCCAGACCGCGCCCCACAGCGCCCCGAGCGCCCGCTGCCTCCGGCTCTCCGGGCTCCGCGGGGCGGGGATGCGGCCCTGCGCGCCGGGGCGGCGGTCGACGGGTTCGCCAGGGTGGCCCGAGCCCCGGTAGCGGCACCGTGCGCTCATCGGCCCTCGGCCTCGGTGGAGGGCAGCGCGCGCGCCTGGCGCCACACCACGACGACGCGCTGCAGCACGGTCACGACCCCGCCGATCGCGAGCACCCACAGCGCGACGGCCACGAGGTCGAGCCACAGGCCGAGCAGGACGATGACGACCCGCTCGGCGCGCTCGAGCACGCCGACGGTGGCGGTAAGGCCGAGCGACTCGGCCTTCGCGCGGACGTAGGAGGTGAGCAGCGCCGTCGCCAGCGCGGTCATGCCGACGGCGAAGCCGAGCGGGCTCGGCAGGACGAGCCACACGAGCGCGCCGAGCATCGCGACGTCGGCGACGCGGTCGGCCACCGAGTCGTAGAACGCGCCGAGCAGCGTCGAGCGCCCCGAGAGCCGCGCGACGGCACCGTCGAAGGCGTCGAGCACGAGGCCCGCGGCCATCACCGTCGCGCCGACGACCGGCCGGCCGGACACGACGACGGCGACGCCGGCGAGGGTGACGAGCAGGCCGGCGGTCGTGAGGGCGTTGGGCGTGAGCCCGAGGCGCGCGAGCGCCCGGCCGATCGGCTGCACGGCCCGATCGGTGAGCGTTCTCGCGTGGGCGTTGAGCACGGACGGCCAGTCGGAGGTCGGTCGTGGCCCGCGGGGCGGCCACAGCGGGGCGAGGCTACCAGCGCCGCGGGCGCGGCCATCCGGTGGCGCGGCGGCGCCCGGCGGCCCGTTCGCCCACACCGCGGGGCGACGAAGGACCCGTTTGGCGGCCCCAGGATTGTCCTACAATCCACGGCCCACGAGCGGGTGTGGCGTGGTCGCGGCTGGGACCTGGCCGCCACGCCAGCGCCAACGGAGGTGATCGCGGTGACCGCCATCGACGCCCTGTCCCCGACCGCGCAGGCGATCGCCCGCGCCGAGGCCCACGGGGTCCGCAACTACGCCCCCCTGCCGGTCGTCCTGCGCCACGGCGAGGGCGTGTGGGTCACCGACGTCGAGGGGCGGCGCTACCTCGACCTCCTCGCGGCCTACTCGGCGCTGAACTTCGGTCACCGCCACCCTCGGCTCGTCGCCGCGGCGAAGGCGCAGCTCGACACGCTCACGCTCACGAGCCGGGCCTTCCACGCCGAGCCGCTCGCGCGCTTCACCGAGGGCCTCGCCGAGCTCGCCGGTCTCGACGTCGTGCTGCCGATGAACACCGGGGCGGAGGCCGTCGAGACGGCGATCAAGGCCTCCCGCCGCTGGGGCTACGACGTCAAGGGCGTCGCGCCCGACCGCGCGCGCATCATCGTCGCCGACGGCAACTTCCACGGGCGCACGACGACGATCGTGTCGTTCTCCACCGACGCCGACGCCCGCCGCGGCTTCGGGCCGTTCACCCCCGGCTTCGACGTCGTGCCCTTCGGCGACCTCGACGCCCTCGAGGCAGCGATCACCGAGGACACCGTCGCCTTCCTCGTCGAGCCGATCCAGGGCGAGGGCGGCGTCATCATCCCGCCCGAGGGCTACCTCGCCGGCGCCGCGGCGATCTGCCGCGAGCACGGCGTCCTCCTCATCGCCGACGAGATCCAGTCCGGCCTCGGGCGCACCGGCGAGACCTTCGCCTGCGACCACGAGGGCGTGACCCCCGACGTCCTCGTGCTCGGCAAGGCGCTCGGCGGTGGCATCGTGCCGGTCTCGGCGGTCGTCGCCCGCGAGGAGGTGATGGCCCCGATCACCCCGGGCTCACACGGCTCGACCTTCGGCGGCAACCCCTTCGCCGCGGCGGTCGGCGCGGAGGTCGTCGCGATGCTCGCCGAGGGCGAGCCGCAGGCCCGCGCGCGCGAGCTCGGGCCCACCTTCCTCGAGGGCCTGCGCGCCCTCGACGCCCCCGACGTCGTCGAGGTGCGCGGCCGGGGGCTGTGGGCCGGCGTCGAGATCGCTGGGGCACGGACCGGCAAGGAGTGCTGCTACGCCCTGCTCGAGCAGGGCGTGCTCGCCAAGGAGACCCACGAGACGACGTTGCGCTTCGCTCCCCCACTCATCATCAGCGACCCCGAGCTCGACGAGGCGCTGGCCCGCGTCGGCCGCGCCCTCGCCTAGGCCGGCGGGCGGCCGGGCGCGCCGCCCGCCCCCAGCGCGGCGCGCTGATCGGCGACCCCGGCGGCGACGTGGCCGGCGAGCGCCGCGCGCAGAGCCGCGGCGTCGCCACCACGGGCGAGGGCGAGGAGCCGCTCGTGCTCGGCGACCTTGCCCGGCGCGGCCACCCGCCGCCCGGCGACGGTGAGCGCGAGGCGCAGCTCGTTCTGCAGCGCGGCGTAGGCCGCGTCGAGCCGGTGGCTGCCGAGCAGCGCGACGAGCGCGGCGTGGAAGGCGAGGTCGGCCTCGACGACGGCGTCGGCGTCGGCCCGTGCGACGGCGTCCTCCATCGACGCGAGCGCGGCCTCGAGCGCACCGAGGTGCCCGGCGACCGCCGCCTCGGCCGCCGCGCCCTCGAGGGCGGTGCGCGCGCGGCCGAGGTCGGCGAGGTCCTCGGCGGTCACCCGCGTGACCGTCGCCCCGCGGTGGCGCTCGAGGCGCACGAGCCCGCTGTGGGCCAGCGCCCGCAGCGCCTCGCGCACGGTGCTGCGCGAGACCGCGAAGCGCGAGGCGAGCGCGACCTCGGTCAGCGGCGCGCCCGGCGCGAGGCGTCCCTCGAGGACGTCCTCGCGCACCGCGGCGGCGAGGCGCTCCACCGCGCTCGCCCCCTGCGGTTGCCGCGCCGCCGGGCCCATCGCCGGCTAGAGGACCTTGTCGAGGAAGTCGCGCAGCCGGGGGCTCCTGGCGTGGCCGAAGATCTCCTCGGGGGTGCCCTCCTCGACGAGCGCCCCGGCGTCCATGAAGACGACGCGGTCGGCGACCTCCCGGGCGAAGCCCATCTCGTGGGTGACGACGACCATCGTCATCCCGCCGGCGGCGAGGCCGCGCATGACGTCGAGGACGTCCTTGACGAGCTCGGGGTCGAGGGCGGAGGTCACCTCGTCGAAGAGCATGACCTCGGGGTCCATCGCGAGGGCGCGGGCGATCGCGACGCGCTGCTGCTGGCCGCCGGAGAGCTGCGCCGGCCGCGCGTCGGCCTTGTCGGCGAGGCCGACCTCGGCGAGGCGCTCCCGACCGATGCGCTCGGCCTCGTCGCGCTTCATCCGCTTGACCCGCCGCAGCGCGACCGTGACGTTGCCGAGCGCGGTCATGTGCGGGAAGAGGTTGAAGTGCTGGAAGACCATGCCGACCCGGGTGCGGACGTCGTCGATGTTCGTCTCCCGGGCCGTGATGTCGACGCCGTCGACCTCGACGACCCCGCCGGTCGGGGTCTCGAGGAGGTTGATGCAGCGCAGCATCGTCGACTTGCCCGACCCCGAGGGCCCGAGGACGCAGACGACCTCGCCGGGCACGATCTCGAGGTCGACGCCGTTGAGCACCTCGAGGGTGCCGAAGCGCTTGCTCAGGCCCTTGAGCGCGACCCGCGGCCGCACCGCGCCCGCCGGCGAGGGATCCGCCGGCGCGCTCATCGGCCCGGCTCCGCGGTCGCGGGCAGGTCGTCGGCTGGCAGCGCCTCCTTGGGCCCCTCGCGCAATCGGGTGTCGAGCCAGTTCACGAGGTAGGTGAGCGGGATCGTGATCGCGAGGTAGTACAACGCCGCCGCGGTCACCGCGGAGTAGTTGCCGCTCTGCTGGGCGATGTTCTGCCCGACGCGGAAGAGGTCGCGCTGGCCGATCGACAGCCCGATGACGAAGATGAGGCTCGAGTCCTTGATGATCGCGATGGCCTCGTTGGTCAGCGGCGGAAAGACCCGTCGCACCGCCTGGGGGATGATGACGAGCCACATCGCCTGGAGGTAGGTCATGCCGACCGACCGGGAGGCCTCCATCTGCCCCTTGTCGATCGACTGGATGCCGGCGCGGAAGATCTCGGCGATGTAGGCGGTGGCGATCGCGCCGAGCGCGACCGCCGCGGCGATGCGCGCCTCGCGTCCCCACGGGCGGATGCCCGCGGCGGGCAGCCCGAGGCCGACGAGGACGATCGTCAGGACCGCGGGCAGGCCGCGGAAGATGTCGATGTAGACCTTTGCCGGGACCTTGAGGTACCAGCGGTGGCTGATGCCCATGAGCGCGACGAGCATCCCGAAGACGATGCCGATGCTGATCGCCCCGAAGGAGACCATGAGGGTGTTCGGCAGGCCCTCGCGCAGGAGCTCGGGGAAGGTCGCGGTCATGACCTCCCAGTTGAAGAACAGCCGACGGACGTCCTCGAGCCGCTCACCCATCGCCAACCCCACCTTCGTCCACGCCAGGCGCCCCCGCTGAGCTCCAGCGGGGGCGCGGTGCGGCGGAGATTACTGGAACTGCTCGGGGACGTCGCCCTCGAACCACTCGCTGTAGATCGTCTCGTAGGTGCTGTCCTCGACGATCTCGGCGAGGGTGGCGTTGATCGCGTCGAGCAGCGCGGCGTTGCCCATCTGCACGGCGATGCCGTACTCCTCGTCGGTGTCGACCTCGGCGACGAGCTCGAGGGTGTCGGAGCCCTCGGCCTGCTCGCTGGCCACGGGCAGGTCGATGAAGACCGCGTCGACCTGGTCGGACTCCAGGGCGGTGAAGGCCTCCGGCGTGCCGGGGAACTCCACGACGGTCGCGTCGGGCTCGAAGTTCTCCGTCGCGTAGTCCGCGCCGGTCGTCGCGGCCTGCACGCCGATGTCGAGGCCCTCGATGTCCTCCACGCCGGTGATGCCGCTGTCGGCCTGGACGACCATCGCCTGGTTCGCCGCGAAGTAGGGGTCGGAGAAGTCGACGGTCTCGGCGCGCTCCTCGGTGATCGTCAGGGCGGAGATCACCACGTCGAACTCGCCACCGTCGAGCTGGGTGAGCAGGGTGTCGAAGCCGGAGTTCACGAACTCCACCTCGACGCCGAGGCGCTCACCGATCTCGTTCATGAGGTCGACGTCGAAGCCCTTCTCCTCGCCGTCCTCGATGAACTCGAACGGCTCGAAGTCGAGGTCGCTGCCGGCCACGAGCACGCCCTCCTCGGCGAGGCCGAGGTCGTCGACGGCCTCCTCGTCGACCTCCTCGTCGACCTCCTCGTCGTCGTCGACGTCGACGTCTTCGTCGACCTCCTCCTCGACCTCGTCGTCGACCTCATCGACGTCGTCGGCGTCGTCCTCGGCGCACGCGGCGACGAGCAGCGCCAGCGCCGCGACCGCCGCGAGGATCCACCATCTGCGAAGCTGCATGATGCTGTCCTTTCTCACCACAGGTTCGGAGCACGCCTCGCGCGTGCCCGCACACCACGAAGAGATATGGACCGGCTGCGGCTCGGCGCCACGCCCGGCCTCGAGTCATGTCCCAACGCCACTACGATACCGGTAGTGCGTTACGACGAGGTCAACGCCTCCGCATCGCGTCCACGCGTGGTGGCCCCGGGGGTCCTACCACGACCCCGGGGGCGCGCGTCCCGCCGGGTCAGCGGAATCGCTGCTCGAGGCTGCGCAGCCCGCCCTCGAAGACGCCACGCACGGTGCCGACCACCGCGACCTCGTCATCGGGACCGACGGCGAAGGTCGCCTGCCAGGCTGCGAACGTCTGCGCGCCGATCGTCACCGGCTCGAGCCGCAGCTCGGCGAGGTAGTCCCACAAGGGCATCGGGGAGTCGAGCATGCGGTAGGCGACGCGGTGCTCCTCGTCGGAGAGCCCGACGAGCTGCTCGCGCAGCGCCGCGCCATCGGTGAGCGTGAAGTGGCGCACGCAGCCGACGGCGTCGCCGGGGCGACCCTCCTCGATCGCACTCGTCGCGATCGCCGGGTGCCACTGCGGCAGGTCGTTGAAGTCGCGGATGACCGCCCAGACCTCCTCGACGCTCGCCGGGATGATCGCGCTCTCGAAGACGCTTGCCATCGTGTGCCTCCTCCGGCTCGCCGCGACGCGACACCGCGCCGCTGCTACGCGCTGATGGCCTTGAAGCGCTGCATGTTCTCGACCATCGCGGTCTCGGTGGGCAGGCGCTCCATGCTCGAGGCGCCGAAGAAGCCCACGACGCCCTCGGTGCGCTCGATGACGTAGGCGGCGTCCTGCGGACCGGCGATCGGCCCGCCGTGGCACAGCACGAGCACGTCGGGGTTGACGCGCTTCGCGGCGTCGGCCATCGCCTGGACCCGCTCGACGGACTCGTCGAGCGACAGCGCGGTCTGCGCGCCGATCGTCCCGCTCGTCGTCAACCCCATGTGCGGCACGAGCACGTCGGCGCCGGCTTCGACCAGCGCCGTGGCCTGCTCGGGATCGAAGGCGTACGGGGCGGTGACCAGACCCAGCGCGCTCGCCTCGGCGATCATGTCGACCTCGAGGCCGAAGCCCATCCCCGTCTCCTCGAGGTTGGCGCGGAAGGTCCCGTCGATGAGGCCGACGGTCGGGAAGTTCTGCACCCCCGCGAAGCCCAGCGCAGCGATCTCGCGCAGGAACACCGGCATCTGCCGGAACGGGTCGGTGCCGTTGACCCCGGCGAGCACCGGGACCTCCTTGACGACCGGCAGCACCTCGCGGGCCATGTCGACGACGATGGCGTTGGCGTCGCCGTAGGCCAGCAGCCCGGCGAGCGACCCGCGCCCGGCCATCCGGTAGCGCCCGGAGTTGTAGATGATGATGAGATCCGCACCGCCAGCCTCGGCGGTCTTCGCCGACAGGCCCGTGCCGGCCCCGGCGCCGATGATCGCCCGGCCCGCCTCGGCCTCGGCGCGCAGCTTGCCGACAACCTCGTCGTGTCGCGTCATGTCCTGACCTCCTCGTCGTGGGGTGCCTGGGCGCTCACTCGCGCGGCGCGGCCTCTGGGCTCACCGCGCGGATGCGCGCGTCGAGGGCGTCGGCCATCTCGCGCGCGAAGTCGGGGTCGTTGATGTGGGTGTCGCGCTCGACGACGTCGACGACGGTGGGATCGACGTGCTGCCTCAGGGCGGCGAACAGGGCGGTGTCGGCCGAGGGGTCGTGGAAGGGCTGCCCCTCGGTGGCGATGAGCGAGACGCCGCCGAGGGGGATGTACAGCGCGGTCGGGCCCGTCGCGCCGTTGAGCTTGCGCGCGATCCGCCGCCCGAGCTCGGCGGTCTCCTCCGGCGTGGTGCGCATGAGCGTGACGGTGGGGTTGTGGACGTAGAGGTTGCGGTCCTCGAACTGCGGCGGGACGGTCTCGCGCGGACCGAAGTTCACCATGTCGAGCGCGCCGAGGGAGACGACCTGCGGCAGGCCGAGCTCGCCGGCGGCCTCGAGGCGGTCCGGGCCGGCGGACAGCACCCCGCCGACGAGGTCGTCGCACAGCTCGGTCGTCGTGAGGTCGAGCACCCCGGCGAGCCAGCCGTCCCGCGCCAGCGCCTCCAGCGACCGCCCACCCGAGCCGGTGGCGTGGAAGACGAGGACCTCGTAGCCCAGCTCGGTGAGGCGCTCGCGCGCCGCGTCGACCGCCGGCGTCGTCACCCCGAACATCGACGCGCCGACGAGCGGGCGCTGCTCGGCCACCGGCGGCGCCTGGGTGGTGACCATCCCGGCGATCGCGCCGGCGGCATTGCCGAGGATCTCGGCGGAGACGGCGTTGATGCCGGCGATGTCGACGACGGAGTAGAGCATCGCGATGTCGACCGCGCCGACGTAGGGGCGGGTGTCGCCCGAGGCCATCGTCGAGACCATGAGCTTCGGGACCCCGATGGGCAGCGCGCGCATCGCCTGCGTGGCCACCGACGTGCCCCCGGAGCCGCCCATCGCGAGCACCCCGTCGCAGCGACCCTCGGCGTGGAGGCGGCGCAGGACCTCGGCCGCGCCCCGCCCCATCGCCGTCATCGCCGCGCCACGGTCATCGGCGGCGAGGAGCTCGGCGATGCTCGTGCCCGCCGCGCTCGCGACGGCGTCATGGTCGACGTCGGGGGAGATCGACGGCTCCCGCGTGCCCGTGTCGACGAGCAGCGGCGTCACGCCCTTCGCCTCGAGGGTGTCCCTGACGTAGCGGTACTCCTGCCCTTTGGTGTCGAGTGTGCCGATGAGCACGACGGTGGCCATGGCGCCTCCTGCTCGCTTCGCTCGGGGCGAGCCGCGACGCCGCCGCCACGGCCCGGGCGCGGTGGTGCGCCACCCCGCAGCATCGGCCCGCGCCGGGAGCTTGTCGAGAGGCGAATCGTCCAGGCTGGCGACCTCCTGGCCTCGCTCCTCGGCCTGCGGTGGTGCGGCTTCCGCACGAGGCGGTGAGGCTTCCGACCGAGGCGGTGCGGCTTCCGCACGAGGCGGTCCGGCTTCCGCACGAGGCGGTCCGGCTTCCGCCCGCTCTTCGGGGCCACGGCGGGCGTCGCCAGCGATGGCGAGGAGCGCACCGGGGGTGGGGCGACAAGGGCGCCGTCCGGCGCGCCGCCGGCTCACCACCCGCCGGCGCCACGCTGCGGGCCGGTCGAGGTGGTGAGTCCGCGGCGGGCCCGGGCGCGCCGGGAACGCACCACCCCACCTCAGAGGGCGACCTCACGGGCCGACGGCGCGGAGGTGGTGAGCCTGCGGCGCGCACGCACGCGCCGAGACCGCACCACCGGTCGCTGCGGGCTGTGGTCACCCCTCCCAGCGCGCCGAAGCCTCACCACCGCGCGGAGGCAGGGGCCTCGACGGCGCAGCCGCGCCGCCGCAGCCTCAGGCGAAGGCCGCGGCGAGGCGCTCGTAGGTCTCGTCGAGCAGCTGCGGCAGGATCTTCGTCTGGCCGATGACCGGCATGAAGTTCGTGTCGCCGCCCCAGCGCGGCACGACGTGCTGGTGGACGTGCTCGGCGATGCCCGCCCCGGCGATGCCGCCCATGTTCACGCCGACGTTGAAGCCGTGCGGGCCGCTGGTCTCGCGCAGCGCCCGCAGCGAGCGCTGGGTCAGGCGGGTCAGCTCGCCGGCCTCGTCGTCGTCGAGGTCGTCGAGGTCGGGGGTGTGCCGGTACGGCACGACCATGAGGTGGCCGGGGTTGTAGGGGTAGGCGTTGAGGATGACGAAGCAGCGCTCGCCCCGGTGGAGGATGTGCGCGCTCGCATCCCCGGCGGGGTCGCCGGCCGGCAGCGTGCAGAACGGACAGCCCGCAGAGCGCTTGTCGGGGTTGCTGACGTAGGCCATGCGCCAAGGCGTCCACAGTCGCTGCAGCGCGTCGAGCCGCGTCTCGGCGCCGGCCGTCGGCGCCTGATCGGGGTCGTCGGCGATCATGCCTGCGGCGGGTGACGCTCGGCGACCTCGGTGGCGAGGTCGTCGGTGAAGGTCGCGAGCGGCACGCCCTTGCGCTGCTCGCCAACCCGCGGGCGCACCGCGACGGTGCCCGCCTCGACCTCGTCGTCGCCGACGATGAGCTGGTAGGGCACCTTGCCGACCTGGTGCTTGCGGATCTTCGCGCCCATCGTCTCGTCGGAGTCGTCGACCTCGGCGCGCAGGCCGCGGGCGCCGAGGGCGGCGGCGACCTCGTGGCCGTAGGCGGCATGGCGGTCGGCGATCGGCACGACGACGGCCTGCACCGGCGCGAGCCAGGTCGGGAACGCCCCGGCGTAGTGCTCGAGGAGGATCGCGAAGAAGCGGTCGAGGGAGCCGAACAGCGCGCGGTGGATCATCATCGGCCGGTGCTGCGCGCCGTCGGCACCGACGTAGGAGAGGTCGAAGCGCTCGGGGAGGTTGAAGTCGACCTGCACAGTCGTCAGCTGCCAGGCCCTGCCGATCGCGTCGGTGATCTGGAAGTCGATCTTCGGGCCGTAGAAGGCGCCCTCGCCCTCGTCGGTGACCCACTCGAGGCCGGAGGCGTCGAGGGCGCGGCGCAGCGCGTCCTCCGCGGCGGCCCAGCCCTCGTCGCTGCCGACGGTGGCGGCCTTCTCCGGCCGGGTCGACAGCGCCACCCGGCTCGGGCCGTCGGTGAAGCCGAAGTCGCGGTAGAGGTCGAGGGTGAAGTCGATGATGCCCTGGGCCTCCTCGACGACCTGCTCGGGGGCGCAGAAGAGGTGGCTGTCGTCCTGGGTGAAGCCGCGGGCGCGCAGCAGGCCGTGGACGACGCCGGAGAGCTCGTAGCGGTAGACCGTGCCGAGCTCGAAGAGCCGCAGGGGCAGCTCCCGGTAGCTCCGGGTGCGCGACTTGTAGACGAGCACGTGGAACGGGCAGTTCATCGGCTTGGGGTAGTAGGCGTCGGTGTGCCCGCCCGCCCGCTCGTCCATCTCGATCGGCGGATACATCGACTCGGCGTAGAACTCGAGGTGCCCCGAGGTCTCCCAGAGGTGGGACTTGCCGATGTGGGGGGTGTAGACCGACTCGTAGCCGCGTCGGGCGTGCTCGTCGCGGGCGTAGTCCTCCATCGCCTGACGGACGACGCCGCCCCTGGGGTGCCACACCGCGAGGCCGGTACCGAGCTCCTCGGGGAACGACAGGAGGTCGAGGTCGCGACCGAGGACGCGGTGGTCGCGCTTGCGGGCCTCCTCGAGGCGGTGGAGGTGGGCCTTGAGCGCCTTCTTCGACTCCCACGCGGTGCCGTAGATGCGCTGGAGCATGGGGTTGTCGTTGCGCCCGCGCCAGTAGGCCCCGGCGACACGCTGGAGCTCGAAGGCCGGCACCCACTTCGTCGTCGGCAGGTGCGGGCCGCGACAGAGGTCGGGCCAGACCGTGCCGTCGGGGCGGACGTTCTCGTAGACGCTGATCGCCGCGCCCGGGGCGGCGTCGCCGGCGGCCTCGTCGGTGGACTCCCCCGCCGCGGCCTGCTCGATGATCTCGCGCTTGTAGGGCTGGTCGGCGAAGACCTCGAGGGCCTCGTCGACGGAGAGCTCTCGGCGGCGGAACGCCTGGTTCTCGCGGATGATCTCGTGCATCCGGTCGGTGATCGCCGCGAGGTCCTCGGGGGTGAAGGGCCGATCGACGTCGAAGTCGTAGTAGAAGCCGTCGGCCACCGGCGGGCCGATCGCGAACTTCGCCTCGGGGAAGAGGTCGGTGACCGCCTGGGCCATGACGTGGGCCACCGAGTGGCGCAGGACGTGGCGCCCCTCGTCGGTGTCGGCGGGCACCGGCTCGAGGACCTCGCCGCCATCCACGGGCGCGTCGAGGTCGACGAGCTCGCCGTCGGCCTTGGCGACGACGATCTGGCCCTTGCGCAGGCCGAGCTCGGCGAGGGCGTCGGCGACCGTCGCGCCCGCCGGCACCTCGGCGCGCTCTCCAGCGGGTCCGGCAACGGTCACGGTCGGCGCAGCCACGGCAGGTCGCTCCTCGGCACGGTTGGTGTTGGGGGGTGCTCGGTTGACGCTGGGGACGCCTGAGCGGCCCGCAGGATAGCGGCGGCTACTGCTCGCCGGCCTCGGTCTCGATCTCGTCGATGAGCGCCCGGGCCTCGGCGAGCTGCTCGACGGCGACGAAGAGGCGCGTGGCGAACAGGCCGGTGTCGAGACCGTAGACGCTCGAGAGCGCGTCGCGCTCGAGGCGCACGGAGATGCCCTCAGCCTCGAGCGCCCCCTTGACGATCTGGGCGAGCGGGGCGGGCAGCTCGGTGAGCAGGGCCTCCTCGGTCATGGTCGCAGGGTAGCGCCCGCCCGCGCGCCCGTGGGGAGTAGGCTGCCACCGACCACCAGCCCGAGCGCCCCGCAGCGGAGGACGTCATGCAGCCCAAGATCGTGCCCTCGGTCCTGCCCGCCGACTACGCGCGCCTCGGCGAGGACTGCCAGGCCCTCGAGGCCGCAGGCGTCGACCGCATCCAGTGGGACGCGATGGACGGGATGTTCGTGCCCAACCTCACCTTCGGTCCCGACGTCATCGCCGCGTGCCGCCGGGTCTGCGACGTCGCCTTCGAGGCGCACCTCATGTGCGAGCGACCCGAGGAGCTCCTGCCACGCTACGCAGAGGCTGGCTGCGAGCTCACGATCGTCCATCCCGAGACGCTGCGCCAGCCGCACTGGACCTACGCCCACATCCGCGAGCTCGGCATGCGCACCGGCGTCGCGCTCTCGCCGGGCACGCCCCTCGACGTCATCGAGCACTGCCTCGACCTCGTCGACCTCATCCTCGTCATGACCGTCAACCCCGGCTTCGGCGGGCAGTCCTACCTCGCGACGATGGAGCCGAAGATCGCCCAGGCCCGAGCGATGATCGCGGCGAGCGGCTACGACATCGAGCTCGAGGTCGACGGCGGCATCGGTCCCGACACGATCGGCGGGCCCGCTGCGGCGGGTGCCGACGTCTTCGTCTCCGGCAGTGCGCTGTGGCGCTACCCGAGCTTCGCCGAGGGCGTCGCCGACCTCCGCGCCCGCGCGATCGCCGCGGCGCCCTAGCGTCGCGCCGCAAGGCGCGCAGTGCGGTCCGGTGGGCTCGGCTGGTTTCGAACCAGCGGCCTCTCGCGTGTGAGGCGAGCGCTCTCCCACTGAGCTACGAGCCCGAACGAGCGTCGCAAGGATACCGGCGGCCGCGACCGCGCACCACCGGGGCCACTACCGAGTCCGCCACCGGGGCCGCCAGCGGGGCCGCCAGCGGGCCGGGTCTGGCCGGCCGGGCGGCGGTGGACGCCCCACCGGGATGCGACAATCGGAGGGACCCCGTGACGAACGCCGTCGCGGGCTGCGATGGGAGAGGTGCGGTGCGTGCACGAGTCTGACGAGTTCGGCCCGGCGCTGCGCGGGCGCGGCTCGCGCGTGCCCCGGCCACGCCTGCGTCGCGGCGACCGTGGCGAGCGGACGCCGCGAGCGAGCCGGCGACCGGAGGGCAAGCGCCGCCGTCGGCGCGGGCGGGGAGCACTCGGCACCCTCGGCAAGGCCCTCGGCCTCGTCGTCCTGCTCGTCGCCGGGCTCGGCGCCGCGCTCCTCCTCTACGCCTCGAGCCAGCTCGAGCGCGAGCCGGTCGACGGGCTCGCCTCGGGTGGGCGCCCCACGAACGTCCTGCTCATCGGCTCCGACAGCCGCGAGGGCATGACCCGCGAGGAGCAGAACGAGCTCACGACCGGGCGGGAGGGGGGCGACCTCGCCGACACGATCCTCGTGCTGTCCTTCCAGGGCGGGGAGACCGCGCTGCTGTCGTTCCCCCGCGACCTCTACGTCACCCGCTGCGACGGCAGCCAGGGGCGGATCAACGCCGCGGTCAACGTTGGCGGGACGAGCTGCCTCGTCGACACGATCACCCGGGTCTCGGGGATCCCGATCCACCACACCATGGAGGTCCGCTTCCTCGGCTTCCGCGACCTCGTCGACGCCGTCGGCGGCGTCGAGCTCTGCCTCGACGACCCGATCCGCGACGCCGCGGCGGGCATCGACCTCCAGGCGGGCTGTCAGACCCTCGACGGCGGCGACGCGCTCGGCTACGTGCGCGTCCGCAAGATCGACTCCGACTTCGGGCGCATCGAGCGCCAGCAGGAGTTCCTCAAGGCCCTCGCCGCGGAGGTCGCCGAGCCACGGACGCTCGTCGACGTGCCGCGGCTGTTCCGACTCGCCTCCGCCGGTGGCAGCGCGGTCACCGCGAGCGAGGAGACCGGTCCGCTCGCCCTCGCCCACGTCGGGTGGGGGATGCGTGGGCTCGCCGGCGGCGCGCCCACCTACACCGTGCCGGCCAACCCCATGACCGTCGGCGGTGCGGCGGTGCTCGCCCTCGACGACACCGAGGCCCCGCCGCTCTTCGAGCGCTTCCGCAGCGGCGCGATCCTCTCCGAGGCCGCCGCTGACCCCGACGCGGTGCAACGCGAGGACGTCGACGTCGCGGTGCTCAACGGCGCCGGCGTCGAGGGGCTCGCGGGCAACGTCGCCGACGAGCTGCGTGCCCGCGGCTTCGGGATCGCCGACGTCGGCAACGCCGACCGGACCCCGCAGACCGTCGTGCGCCATCCCTCCGGCGAGCGTGACGCCGCCGAGCTCCTCGCCCGCGAGATCCCCGTCGACGTCGAGCTCGAGGAGGCCGGTGTCGCCGCGGTCACGCTCGTGCTCGGCGAGGACCTCCGCGACTGACGATCGCGGACCCGCCCCGGGCGGGTCACGGCTGCGGGCTCACCTCGAGCCTGCATCCCCCTCGGCCCTGCATTCCCCTCGCCCCGGCCTACCGGTCGACCCTGCCCCCTCGACGCTGCCGCAGCGCCGGATCAGGCGGGCCCTTGTCTCGAGCCATCCATACGACTATACATATGGCAGTCGAGGAAAGGCGTCGAGCATGACCGCAGGGCACGCCGTCACGATGCTCGGGACCGGCCTCATCGCCGGCTTCTACACCCAGACGCTGCATGGCCAGCGCAGCCGGGACCGCGTCGCGGTGGTCTACTCCCGCACCGAGGAGCGCGGGCAGGCCTTCGCCGAGCAGTGGAACATCGCCGAGCACACCACCGACCTCGCTGGCGCGATCCGCCACCCCGACACCGACGTCGTCGTCATCGGGCTGCCCAACCACCTCCACGAGGAGGCTGTCCGCCTCTGCGCCGACGCCGGCAAGGCGGTGCTCTGCACCAAGCCGCTCGCGCGCGACGCCGCTGAGGCCAAGCGCATCCTCGACATCGTCGAGGAGGCCGGCATCTTCGCGGGCTACCTCGAGGACCTCTGCTACACCCCCAAGACGCTGAAGACCATCGACAGCGTCCGTGCCGGCGCGATCGGCGAGGTGACGTGGGCGCGCTCGCGCGAGACCCACCCCGGACCGCACTCCGCCTGGTTCTGGGACGGCAAGCTCACCGGCGGCGGGGCGATCATCGACCTCGGCTGCCACTGCATCGAGATCATCCGCAACTTCGTCGGCAAGGACAACCGCCCCGTCGAGGTGTCGTGCTGGACCGACACGCTCTACCACCCCATCGACGACGAGGACAACGCCGTCGCGCTCATCCGCTTCGAGTCCGGCGCGCTCGGGCAGTTCGAGGTGAGCTGGACCTTCCGCGGCGGCATGGACCTGCGCGACGAGGTCGCCGGCACCGAGGGCACGGTCTGGCTCAACCACTTCCTGCGCACCGGCTTCGAGATGTTCACCACCGGCGGCAGCGGCGGCTACGTCGCCGAGAAGGCCGAGGCCGACGCCGGCTGGCTCTTCCCCGTCGGCGACGAGGTCGTCGAGCTCGGCTACGTCGACATGTTCACCGACCAGTTCGACGCGATCGACGCCGGGACCGCGCCGCAGGAGACCTTCTACGACGGCTACGTCGTCAACGCGATCATGGACGCCTGCTACAAGGCCGCGAAGTCCAGGCGCTGGGAGCCCGTTGAGCTCGACTGGCGCGGCGGCGCGACCGCGCGGATCTCCCACGAGCCTGAGATCTTCGAGGGCAAGGTCGTCATCAAGTCCGAGACCCTGCCCGACGGCCGCCGCAAGATGATCCTCAAGGGTGACGACGGAGAGTTCACCGACCGCGTCGTGGATGGGTGATCCCGCGCCCGTGCGCGTCGAGGTCGACGAGGAGCCACGCTGGGCCGACGCGGTCGCCGAGCGCTTCTGCGCGCGGCTGCGCCAGCGCCCGCGACTGCGGGTGTGCCTGCCCACCGGTCGCACCCCGCGCGGGCCCTACGCCGCGATCGCCGAGCGCGTCGCCGGCGGGCAGGCGAGCCTTGCCGAGGCCGAGGTGCTCCTCCTCGACGAGTTCGGTGGGCTCGCCCCCGATGACCCGGCCCGCTGCGCGACGATGCTCGCACGAGACCTCCTCGACCGGCTCGACGCTGCCCCCGCAGCCGTGCACCAACTCGACCCCGACGCCGACGACGTCGCCGCCGAGTGCGCGCGCTACCGCCGCGTCGTCGCCGACGGCGGCCTGGACCTCTGCCTGCTCGGCATCGGCGCCAATGGCCACGTCGGCCTCAACGAGCCAGGGTCGGCGCCGGACGCGCCCACACGGCGGGTCGCGCTGGCCCCGGAGACGATCGCCGCGGCGCGCGACTACGGCGGCAGCGACGCGCCGCGGTGGGGGCTGACCCTCGGGATGGCCGAGATCCTCGAGGCGAGGGAGGTCTGGCTGCTCGTGGCCGGTGGCCACAAGGCCGAGGTCCTCGCCGAAGCCCTCGAAGGACCGGCGACCCCGGAGCTACCGGCAAGCCTGCTGCGCGGGCACACGCGCCTGCTCGTCCTCGCCGACGAACCTGCCGCGGAGAGGCTGTCGGCGTCGCTCCGGTCACCCGCTGGCAACGACGAGATCATCCACGGTGGCCCCCGCCACGGCGGCTAGGAGCTTGCGTCGGCGCTGGCGAGGGGGCGTCGGCGGCGGGCGCTGGTGGCGTTGGCGGTGCCGGTGGTGGGTGTCTGTCAGGTCGGGTGTCGGCGCGGTGTACGCCGCCGGATCGGCAGCGGGCAAGCGGCCATCGAAGAAATCCACACGATCCACGAAAAGCCCTTGACAACACCCCCACACCCACCGCATACTTCGAACATGTATTCGACAACGCAGCGGCGACAGCACCAC
>PWFH01000154.1 GCA_003553795.1 Egibacter sp.
CATGAAGGAGCGTTAGCCCGATGAGAGGGCGAGACATCACGAGCAGGGCGATGGGAACGCTGGGCGCGGTCGCCGTGGTGAGCCTCGGCGTGTTGGCCGCGACGCCGGCATCGGCCTCGGAGGCCGACGAGGGGCCGATCATCGTCGGCGGCGACAGCGACGACGTCGAGGTCGAGGATCTCGATGACGCCGAGCGTGAGGACCTTGAGCGGGTTGCTGAGGACGAGGGCGTCACCGTGGAGGAGGCGGCGCACGACGTCGCCTGGCAGGAGGACTTCTCCCGGCTGGCCGATGAGCTGCGTGAGGACTTCCCCGACGAGTTCGCTGGCGCGTGGATCGAGGACGGCGACGGCGCCGACGCGTGGGTGGCCTTCGCCGGGGCGGCGCCGGACGAGGCGCTTGAGGCCGCGGCGGCGTTCAGTCGACCGCTCGCGGTGCACGAGGGACGCGGCTACACCGAGGCGGAGCTCGACGAGGAGCTGGAGTCCATCCACTATGAGCTGTTGGACGACACCGACGCCGTGGAGGACGTGATGTCATCGCATGACCTCGCCACGGGCCGCATCGAGGTGGAGGTCGAGCCCGCCGAGATGGCCGACGACGCGGACACCGTCGATCAGCTCGCGACGCGGATGGAGCCCAGCAACACCGAGATCTCCCTTGAGATGGAGGCCTCGTCAGAGCTCGACTACGCCAACGAGGCCATCTACGGGGGCGGCGACCTGACGACGTGCACCTCGGGGTTCGTGGTCAACGACCAGGACTCGGCTCGGCGGGGTGTCACCACGGCGGCGCACTGTCAGAACTCCCAGTCCTACGAGGGCGCCCCACTCGACTTCGAGGGGTCCCATCGCGGTTCGTTCGGCGACGTCCAGTGGCATCGCCACACGTCGCGGGCACACGTGAACGAGTTCTACTCCACCAGTTCGACCCGTCGCGCGGCGACCTCCGTCGCCGGCCTTCCCGAGGGCGGCCAGTCGATCAACAACTACGGCAAGAACAGTGGCCGCGACACCGAGACCGTCTACCGGACCAACGTCTGCCAGGGTGACGACTGTCGCCTGATCGCCATGGGCAGCCACGTCACCACGGGCGGCGACAGCGGCGGCCCTTGGTTCTGGGCCAACACCGCCCACGGGATCCACAAGGGATACCGCACCATCGACGGCGAGCGACGCAGCACGTTCAGTCAGGCGCGGTGGCTGCCAAGCGCACTAGGGGTCGAGGTTGCGACTGACTAGCTCGACGATGGCCCGGCAGGGCGCCGACAGCTCGCGAGTCCTCCTGCGACGCCTGATGGCCGGGGCGGTGCTCGTCATCGGTGTCGGCGTGGCCGCCGCCGCGTGCGACGCCGATGACGACGGCGACGCCGACGAGGGCGTCACGCGCCATGAGGCGCTGTCGGCGCTCCTGCTGCACGACCGCGAGGGCGGCGAGGAGGCCCAGTTCGCCGGCTACCTGCGGTACCGGCCCGACGAAGGATGCCTGGTCCTGACCGACGAGGGCGACGAGAACGCCAACGTGGTGATCTGGCCCCGCGACAGCCAGCCGCTAGGCGACGACCCGCCGACCGGGGTGGAGGTCCCCGGATTCGGCGAGGTCGCGCTGGACCGGTGGGTGGTCGGCAACGGGGGCTTCGCTCAACCGGAGGACGTCGGCGACGACCTGCCAGAGAGCGCAGCGGACTGCCGGACCGGCCACGGCGAGATCCTGTTCATCGACGGGGTCGCCGAGGCGCGCGACGAGCCCTGAGCGAGGCCACCGGCGAGCAGCTGGCGCTGGTCGCCGGTGAGCTCCCGCGCATAGGCTCCGCGCGCATGGAGCCCCTCGACCTCGAGCCCGGCGACGCGCGCCTGGCGCGGGTGTGGCCGGTGCTGCGTGAGCTGCGCGACCATCTGTCTGACGACGAGCTCGCGCGCCGACACGCCGAGGCGGCGCCGCAGGGCTATCGGGTCACCGCCGGCGAGGTCGACGGCCAGACCGTGGTCGTCGCCGGGTGGCGGGTCGCCACGACCATGGCCCACGGCCGCGTCCTCCACGTCGACGACCTCGTCACCGCCGCGGCGGCCCGTGGTCGCGGGCACGGCGCGGCGCTGCTGGCCCACCTCGAGGCGCGCGCGGCCGCCGACGGGTGCGCACGCGTGCGCCTGGACTCCGGGGTCTCCCGCCACGCGGCGCACCGCTTCTACTTCCGGGCCGGCTACCACATCGCCAGCCACGCCTTCGCCAAGGAACTGCGGTGACCGCTGATCCCGCCCCCCGCCCCATGCGCGCCGACGACGTCGAGGCCGTCGACGCGCTCATGGTCGCCGCCTTCGAGGATCTCGAGCGCCGCCTCGAGCCCGACCCCACGCCCATCGAGCGCGACGAGGCGCGCGTCGCGGCCAGCCGCGCGCGAGTGGCGCGCCTGCAGTCCGCCCACGGGGACGGCTGCTGGGTGGTCGACGGCGACGAGCGCCTCGCGGCCGCGTCGCTGGCACTGCGCAGCGAGGACGTCTGGGGGCTGTCGCTGCTGGTGGTCGACCCCGAGACGCAGTCGGGCGGCCTCGGGCGCGCGGCGATGCGCGCGAGCCTGTCGTCGGCTGAGGGCGCCCGGGTGCGGCTGATCATGTCATCCGGCGACCACCGGGCGCTGCGACTGTACGCGGCGACCGGCCACCGCCTCCACCCGGCGCTGCGCGTCATGGGCCGTGTGGACCGAGCGCGGCGGGCCCCACGGCGACGACCTCGACGTCGCGTTGAGCCACGGCGGGCGCCTGCTGGTCGCTGAGCGCGGCGGCGCGCGGGGCTACGCGGTGATGGCCCACAACGCGTTGCAGCTGGCCGCCGCCGACGACGTGGGCCTGGCCCGCGCGCTGGTGTGGCGCGTGGCCGCCGAGGCCGACCCCGAGCAGGACTGTGGCGCGGCATGGGCGACCGCGCCCCACGACTGGCTGGTCGACCTGGCCGTGGCGCTGGGCTGGCGCGTGGAGACCCGCGGGGCGGTCGCCGCCGCCGGGTTCGACCCGCCGGCGACCTACCTGCCCAGCGGCGCGTGGCTCTGACGCGGGTCGCGCGGGCGGGCGCCGCGCGTCGCCCGCGGCGGGCGTCAGCCGCCGCCGACCAGCGCCGCCACGGCCGCGATCGTGGCCGCGTTCATGGTGACGACCGCGACCACCGTGACGCGGGTGTGGCGCGACAGGCGGTCGGCGAACTCCACCTTCAGGTCGGCGATCTCGACACGCACCGAGGCCAGACCCCCGTCGGTGTGGGCGCGCAGGTCGGCGAGGCCCCGGTCGGTGTGGGCGCGCAGGTCGGCGAGGCCCCGGTCGGTGTGGGCGCGGAGTGACTCCCCGAGGCGGTCGAGGTCCTCGGTGGTGGCGGGCTCGCGGCCAGGAGGGGGGAGCTGGTCGATCAAGGTCACCGCGTTGGCCTCCCCGAGGGCCGTGACAAGGGCCGTGAACAACTCGTGCCGCGCCGACTCCGTCAACGCCATCGTCGCACTCCAGGGTCCCGTGGGCAAGGTGTGACGCGGAGTGTGGACGATCGGCGCAGCCAGCGGCCAAGTCGGGCGCGCGCCCCTGTGGACGGCCTCGACGCGCCTTGGCTCGACAGGGGCCGGCGACCCTGGCCGCGCCCGCGGCCGGATGGCTGTGCGCGGACGGCTCAGCGGCGACACTGGACTCGTGGCCATGCGCGCGTCGACGATCGAGCCCGCCGAGCCCGGTGACACGCCCTCGTGGCGCGCTCGGGCTGTCCGGGCCACGGTGTTGGCCGCGCTCGTGGTCGCCGCGGTCGCGGGCGTCGGGGCGGTGCTGGGCGAGGGCGAGCGCCCCGAGGTCGTCGCCGCCCCCACCGTCGACGGCGCCGAGTTGCGCGAGCTGTCTGACGGCACGCCGGTGTGGGCCACCCGCGTCGACGGCGAGGCCCACGTCCTCGACGCCCGCGCGCCGGCGCGGGGCGACTCGTCGGTGTCGGGCCTGCTGGCCCTGTGTGACCGCGGCGACGATCCCGCGCTGATCGAGCGGGCGTCGGGCTGGGTGTGGACCCTCGAGGGGGCGCCGACCAACCCGCCCGCGACCCTGACCGGCCAGGCCGACCCCGACGACGACCAGCCGGGCCTGGCGGGCTTCGCCGTCACCGGGCGGGTCGCGTCGGTGCCGTCCGACCAGACCCTGCCGTTCCTGCCCTGGGCCAACGCGCCTGATCGCGACGACATCGTGGCCAGCATCCGCGCGCCCGAGGTCACCGACGG
>PWFH01000156.1 GCA_003553795.1 Egibacter sp.
GACGACCAGCCCCCACCACCCGTGCAGCCCACCCTCGACCTCAAGAACCCCCCAGGCCCCCTCGCTGCGCCCCGGCAACCCCCGGGGCGCACACCCACGCCATCCGATAGCAAGACCACGGCGAGGTCAAGGCGCGCGAGCGAGACGAGCTCGCGGCCAATGATCAGCCCCGGATGAGCCCACGCGTCATCATCGCGGTCAGGTCGCCGCGCCCCCACGAGCCCTCAACGCCACCCGGCTCCCCCGGCGGTACCCCCGGAGCCCATCGAGACGGGATGCCCCGAGCGCATCGTCAACGCCACGGCGGCGACAAGGGCGAGTTGTGCGTCAAGGCCCGTCGCCGCGGCAACGACCCCCGCGACTCGGTACCAGACCCACGGTCCTAGGCCGGCGGGTTCGCGCCGCAACGCGCCGGCGAGGGACAGGTCGTCCCTGGCCGGCCGGGCATCGACAACGGTGGCCCCGCTCGGCCACCATGCATCTCACGGTCGGGACGACACCGGTCCCGGCCCGCAGAGGAGTCCGCGATGGCCGCACCCACCCAGCCCACTCAGGGAACGAGGACGGGCTCCGGCCCGACCTCGCCCTCCCTCGGCCTGAGCTACGCGCTCGGGCCCCGCCAGCAAGCCCTGTCCATCCTCGAGAAGGGGCCGCGCCGGCCGGTGAGGGCGTCGCGCTGGCGTCCCCGCCGCCCCGGCCGCAGCTCCCGCTGAACCAGCGGCTCCGGCCCGCCCAGCACGACGGTGCGGGCCGGAGCCACGGGGGGAGGTCTCCGACCCGCACCACACCTGGTGCGAGGGCGTGCCGCGCGCTAGACGATCCAGGGGGAGAGCACGTCGCGCGCGAGGAGGAAGCCGCGCTTGACGAGCTCGTCGGTGCCCTCGAACTGCCGGTCCTCGTGCTCGACGCAGATCACCCCGTCGTAGCCGACGCGGTAGAGGCCGCTGAAGACGACCTTCCAGTCGACGTCGCCGAGCCCGGGCAGCCGTGGGACCTGCCAGCCGACGCCGGCGGACATGATCCCGTGGTCGTAGAGCCCCGCCTCGTCGATCTCGAGGTCCTTGGCGTGGAAGTGGTAGAAGCGCTCGCCGAACTCGTCGATCGCCGCCCCGATGTCGATCATCTGCCAGACGAGGTGGGAGGGGTCGAAGTTCAGCCCGACCGTCTCGCCGAACTCCTCGAACATCGTGCGCCACATCGCCGGGGAGTACGCGAGGTTGTGCCCAGCCGGCCACTCGTCGGCGGAGAAGATCATCGGGCAGTTCTCGATGGCGATCCGCACCCCGGCCGCACGCGCGCGGGCGACGAGGTCGGGCCAGACGCGCTTGGCCTCCTCCCAGTTCTCCTGCTGGCTGCGGCGCTGATCGGCACCGATGAAGGTGTTGACGACGTCGACACCGAGCTTGGGCGCGGCGTCGATGACCTTCGCGAGGTGGTCGACGACGGCGGCGCGATGCTCGGGATCGGGGTGCAGCGGGTTGGGGTAGTAGCCGAGTCCGGAGATCGCGACCCCGCGGGCGGCGAGGTCACCGGTGATCTCCTCGGCCTGCCCCTCGCTCAGGCCGTCGACGTCGATGTGGCAGATGCCGCCGTAGCGGCGGGTCGGTCCGGCGTCGGAGGGCCAGCAGGCGACCTCGAGCATCGAGAAGCCGTTGCCCGCGGCCCAGTCGGCAACCTCCGGCAGCGGGGTGGTCGGGAACGGGGCGGTCAGCAGTCCCAGGCGCATCGCACGCTCCAATCGTCGTCTCCGGGTGGTCGACTCAGCGCTCCACGGTGGTCCAGCGCCCCTCCTCGGCGCTGCGCGCCACCGCCTCGGTGACGGCCACGACATCGTGGCCGTCGGCGAAGGTCGGGTAGGCGGGTGCCGCCGCGGGGGCGCCACGGCGCACGTCGGCGTAGACCGCCTCGAACAGGCCGCGGAAGGTGTCGGGGTAGCCCTCGACGTGGCCGCCGGGGTAGCGCGCGAGCGCGGCGGCCTCGGGGCCCATGAGCGTCGCGTCGCGCTGCAGCACCTCGTTGGGTCGGCCGCGGTGGCCGACCCACAGCCGGTCGGGGTCCTCTGAGAACCACGCCACGGCGGAGGAGGCCCCGTCGACCTCGAGGTTGACGGCGTTCTTGCGACCTGCCGAGACCTGCGAGACGGTCAGCGCCCCGCGCGCGCCGTCCTCGAAGCGCAGGAGCATGCTCGCGGCGTCGTCGGAGGAGATCGCCTCCTCGACGAGGTCCTCGTCGGCGCTCGCCGCCGCGAAGGTCTCCACCGAGCGCGAGGGCCGGCGCCGGACGGGCAGGAAGGTGTGGAGGTCGGCGAGGACCTCGACGATGCGCCGCCCGGTGATGAACGCCGCGAGGTCGAGCCAGTGCGAGCCGATGTCGGCGACGGCGCGCAGGGGCCCGCCCTCGCGCGTGTCGATGCGCCAGTTCCAGTCGGTGTCCTCGAGCATCCAATCCTGGAGGTAGGACCCGGTCACGAGACGCGGTTCGCCGAGCGCGCCGGCGGCGACCATCGCCCGCATCTCGTGGCACAGCGGGTAGAAGCGGAGGTTGAGGCACACCGCGTGGACGAGGCCGCTGGCCTCGGCGGCGCGCCGCAGCCCCGCGGTCTCCTCGGTCGACAGGCCCAGCGGCTTCTCGCAGACGACGTGCTTGCCCGCCTCGAGCGCGGCGTGGGCCTGCCCGACGTGGAGGTTGTTGGGGCTGGCGATGTGGACGACGTCGATGTCGGGGTCGGCGAGCAGCGCCTCGAAGCTGTCGTGGACGTGCGGCAGGCCGGCCTGCTCGGCCTTCGCCCGCGTGCGCTCTGGCGAGGAGCCGACGACGCCTCCGACGCGCACGCCGATGCGCCGCAGCGCCTCGGCGTGCGCCACGCCGATGAAGCCGACGCCGACGATGCCTGCGGTGATCTCGCTTCCGGGCATGGCCCCTCCCTCCCCTCGTGCTGGCTCGCGCGCCGCGACGGGGCTAGCCGCGGGTGCGCGCGACGTACTCGTCGAGGATGGCCGCGGTCGCCGTCGCCCCGACACGGCTCACCCCGAGGGGGATGACCGCGAGCAGCGCGTCGAGGGTGCGGACCCCACCGGCGGCCTTGACCCCGACCTGCGGCCTGACGGTCTCGCGCATGAGCCGGAGGTCGTCGTGGGTCGCCCCGCTCGGGGCGAAGCCCGTCGAGGTCTTCACGAAGTCGGCTCCGGCGGCGTCGACGAGGCGGCAGCCGAGGCGCTTCTGCTCGTCGTCGAGGTAGGCGTTCTCGAGGATGACCTTCACGATCGCGCCGGCCTCGTGGGCGACGTCGACGACCGCGGCGATGTCGGCCTCGACCGCGCCGGCCTCGCCTGAGCGCAGCAGCCCGATGTTGCAGACCATGTCGAGCTCGGTGGCCCCGTCGGCGAGCGCCCGCTCGGCCTCGGCGACCTTCGTCGTCGTGGCGTTGGCGCCGTGGGGGAAGCCCACGACGGTGCCGACCTCCACCTGCGAGCCCGCGAGCGCCTCGACGCTGCGGGGGACGTCGGCCGGTCGCACGCAGACCGAGACGACCTCGTAGCGCGCCGCGAGGGCGCAGCCGTCGAGGACCTCCGCGACGGTGAGCTCAGGCTTGAGCAGCGAGTGGTCGATCATCGCCGCCAGCTGGGCGTACGAGACGTCGGCGGCGGTGGGCGGGTCGTACGGGACGCTCATGGCCGTCTCCTCCGGGCGTGGCACGCGCTGCGACACGCTTTCCATATAGATGTCTAGATGGCTCGGAGTGTATCCGACTGCCGCTGGCGGGCAAGCCCCCCACCACCGGGGAGCGGGCCCTCAGCGGTCCCTCGTCGCGGCGGCGTAGAGCCAGGCGAGCGCGACGACGATGCCCCCGAAGACCACCTGCCGCAGGGCCTGGGGCGCGTTGAGGAAGACCATCATCGTGTTGAGGACGCTGAGGATGAGCGCACCGAGGATCGTGCCGCTGTAGGAGCCGACCCCGCCGAACAGCGACGTCCCCCCGATGACCGCCGCGGCGATCGACGGCAGGAGGAACTCCTGGGCGAGGCGGAGGTCGACCGCACCGGTCTGCCCGGCGATGAGGACGCCGGCCAGCGCGGCGAAGAAGCCGCTGAGGGCGTAGACGATGACGAGGATCTGCCATTCGCGCACGCCCGCGAGCCGCGTCGCCACGGGGTTGTCGCCGAGGGCGTAGATCATCCGCCCGAGCCCGCTCGAGCGCAGGCCGACGATGAGCACGACGGCGACCCCGGCCCA
>PWFH01000085.1 GCA_003553795.1 Egibacter sp.
CGAGGCTGTGGTCGAGCCCGAGGCCGCGGTGGAGCCCGAGGCCGTGGTCGAGCCCCAGGCCGCGGCGTAGCGGCCGGAGAGCCGGGAAGGGGATTCGAACCCCTGACCTGCCGCTTACAAGGCGGCTGCTCTGCCAGCTGAGCTATCCCGGCCTGACCCGCAGCCTAGGAGGTCGCAGGTCACGGTGTCACCCACGGGCTCGTGGGGCGAGTTGCCCGCGCCCGGCCCCGGCAGGGACGTGGGACGGCGGTCCCGCTCGACCCGCCGTGGTGGACCCGAGGCCGCGGCGCAGCGCGCGAGTACCATCACAGCGATGAGCGCGCCCGAGCTGTCGCGATTGCAGCGGGTCACCTACCGCGTGTGGCTCGCCGTCGGCCTCCTCGTGCTCGGGGCGGTCGCGTTCTACGTCCTCGCCCGGCCCTTCGCGGTGCTCATCCCGCCGGTGCTCGTGGCGGTCCTCCTCGTCTACATCCTCAATCCCGTCGTGTCGGGGTTCCGCCGGCTCGGGATCCCCCGTCTGCTCGGCACGCTCATCGCCTTCGCACTGTTCTTCGGCGCGATCTTCGGCGTCGGTGCGCTGCTCGGTCCCCCGCTGGGTGAGCAGGTCGCGAGCTTCGCCGAGGTCGCGCCCGAGCTCTGGGCCGAGACGATCGACCAGGTCAACTCCTGGCTCGCCGGCCTCGGCGTCGGCATCGAGATCGGCGGTCGCTTCGACCCGGCCCTGGCCACCGAGCAGGTGCAGGACTTCCTCGCCGACGCCGAGGCCCGTGGCGCGGTCCTCAGCGTCCTCGGGGGTCTCAGCGGCTTCGCCGCGGGGCTCTTCACCGTCGGACTCGCCTTCGTCGCCGGGCCCTTCATCGCCGCCTACCTCCTCTGGGACCTCCCGCGGGTGCAGGCCTGGGCCTACCGGGCGATCCCCCCGCAGCACCGCGAGGAGTTCCTGAGCGTCGGCCGGCGCCTCTCCGCGGTCGTTGGCGGGTTCATCCGCGGCCAGCTCATCGTCGCGACCTACGTCGGCGTCGCCACCTCGATCGGCCTCGCGATCATCGGGCTGCCGTTCTGGCTCGTCCTCGGCGTCGTCGCGGGGATCACGAACCTCGTGCCGTTCATCGGCCCATTCATCGCCGGGGCGCTCGGCGTGCTCGTCGCGCTCTTCACCGACGGGACCGGTCTCGCGATCCTCGTCGTCATCGTCATGACGATCGTCCAGCAGGGTGACAACCAGATCGTCTCGCCGCTCGTCATGGGCAAGACCGTGCGCCTGCATCCCCTCGTCGTCCTCCTCGCGCTCCTCGTTGCGGGGACGCTCTACGGCATCTTCGGCCTGCTCGTGGCCGTCCCGCTCGTGGCCGGCGCGAACGTCCTGCTCGGCCACCTCTGGCGCACCCGCGTGCCGTGGGCCGGCGAGGAGGAGCCGCTGCCGCCCCGGCGCCCACGCGGCCGTCGGGCCCGTCGCCGCGCCGAGCGCGCCGAGCGTGCTGCGCACCGTCGGGAGCCGGGCACCGCCGAGCGCCGCGAGACTGCCGAGCCTGCGCCCTCGACCACCGGGGACTCTGCCAGCAGCGCACCCGGTGCGCGGCGCTGAGCGCCACGCCCGGCGCGGGTGACGACCCGCCGCGCCGCGCCCGCCGCGCCGGCCCTCGACCGTCTAGTCGCTCTCCTCGGCGTGGGCGAGCAGCACGGTGACCGCCTCGGCGAAGCCATGGCCCATCGCGCTCGGGGTGAGGAGTCCGGCAGCGGCGTCCCCGCCGTTGGCCACGGTGAAGTACGTCCCGACGACGCCCGCCATCCTCGCGTCCTCGGGTGAGTCGCCGATCGCCGCGGCGGCGTCGGCGTCGAGTCCGCGGCGGGCGAGGTCCTCGGCGACCGCCTGGGCCTTGCCGACCCCGCGCGGCAGGACGTGGTAGGCCCGCACCGCGCGGCCCGGCCAGCCCTCCGTCGCCCCGTTGTCGATGACCTCGGCCCAGCCCACCCCGGCCTCGGCGAGCGCGGCGTTGGCCGCCTCGACGTCGAGGACGCCGTGGAGGAGGATCGTGCCCTCACGGCCCCTCCACCAGGGCTCGTAGAGGCGCACGTCGCCCTCGAAGCGCGCGAGCAGGACCTCGAGGGCCCCCGCCCCGCGCAGGGCGTCGTGGGGGGTCTCGGCGAGGTCGGGTGGGCACGCGCCCCACGTGTAGTGGAGCTCGCCGTCGGTCACCACCGCGGTGCCGGCCTCGGCGATCGCGTCGCCGAGGCCCATGAGCCGGGCGTCCTGCTCGAGCTGGCGGCGCTGGCGCCCGCTGACCGGCACGACGGTGAGCCCCTCCGCGGCGGCGTCGGCGAGCGCCTTGGCCGCGCGGGCGGAGGGCTGGCCGTCGGGGGCGCGCAGGAGGGCACCGCCGGGCCCCAGCAGCGTGCCGTCGAGGTCGGTGTAGAGCACGCGCACCGGTGGGCGACCGGCGAGGTGGCGGGCCGCGGCGTCGAGGAAGGCGGGCATCGAGGTCATGGCCCCGAGCATGCCCTCCCGGCGGGCGCAGGGCCAGGCGGGTGCTTGCGCAGCGCCATCCGACCTGTCACCGTACGCGCGACGCCATCGCGAGCGGTCGAGGGACCCGGCCCGACGACACCGCCGCAACCACGCCACCGTGCGCAGGTGCGACGTCCGGCCCCGCAGGGGGAAGATGGCCGCCCTCATCGAGGGTCGTGCCCTCGTCCCCCGCCACGGCACCGAGGAGGGAACGAGGGTGAGCTTCGTCCAGGGGCTGCGCTGCCGCGAGTGCGCGCGCCCCGCCGAGATCGGCCCGGTCCACGTCTGCGAGCTGTGCTTCGGCCCGCTCGAGGTCGTCTACGACTACGAGGCGATGGCCGCCGCGGTCAGCCGTGCCTCGATCGCCGCGGGGCCGCCGAGCCTGTGGCGCTACGCCGACCTCCTGCCCGCGCTGCCCGGCACGGCCGCCGAGGACCGCGTCGACCTCGGTGCGGGCCTCACCCCGCTCGTGCCGGCCCCGCGCCTGGGGGCCGCGCTCGGCCTCGACGACCTCTGGCTCAAGAACGACACCGTCAACCCGTCGTTCTCCTTCAAGGACCGCGTCGTCTCCGTCGCGCTGACCGTCGCGCGCAGGCTCGGCTTCGACACCGCCGCCTGCGCCTCGACCGGCAACCTCGCGAACTCCGTGGCCGCGCACGCCGCCCACGCGGGCATGGACGCCTACGTCTTCGTGCCCGCCGACCTCGAGCAGGGCAAGGTGCTCGCGAGCGCGGTCTACGGCCCGACGCTCATCGCCGTGAAGGGCACCTACGACGACGTCAACCGCCTCTGCGGCGAGATCGCCTCCGAGCACCGCTGGGCGTTCGTCAACGTCAACCTCCGCCCGTTCTACGCCGAGGGCTCGAAGACGATCGGCTTCGAGATCGCCGAGCAGCTCGACTGGACGCTGCCCGACCACGTCGTCGCGCCGATGGCCTCGGGCTCGATGCTCGTGAAGATCGACAAGGCCTTCGACGAGCTCACCCGCCTCGGCCTCGTCGAGGAGCGCCCCTGGCGGGTCTCCGGCGCCCAGGCCAGCGGCTGCGCGCCGATCGCCACGGCGATGAAGGACGGCACGGGCTTCGTGCGCCCCGTCAAGCCTTCGACGGTGGCCAAGAGCCTCGCGATCGGCAACCCCGCCGACGGCTTCTACGCCATCGACGCGGTGCGACGCACCGGCGGCTGGATGGAGGACGTCAGCGACGCCGAGGTCGTCGAGGGCATGCGACTGCTCGCCTCGACCGAGGGGCTCTTCGCCGAGACCGCCGGCGGGGTCACCGTGGCGAGCCTGCGCCGCCTCGTCGCCACCGGGCGCGTCGACCCCACCGAGCGCGTCGTCGCGGTCATCAGCGGGATCGGACTGAAAACCCTTGACGCCGTGGCCGACGTCGTCGGCCCGACGCATACCATCGACGCTGGCTACGACGACTTCGCTGCCGCGATCTCCGCGCAGTGAGCCGACCCGAGAGGAGCACCATCGTGCCGACCGTGCGCATCCCCACCCCGCTTCGCAACGCCACCGGCGGTGCCGCGACCGTCGAGGTCGAGGGGGGCACGCTCAAGAACGTCATCGACGAGCTCGAGGCCCAGCATCCCGGCATCGGCGAGCGCCTGCTCGACGAGAGCGGCGAGCTGCGGCGCTTCGTCAACGTCTTCGTCGACGACGAGGACGTCCGCTTCCAGGAGGGGCTGTCGACGCCGGTCGAGGAGGGCACGACGGTGTCGATCATCCCGGCGGTGGCCGGCGGAGCGTAGGCGCGTGGCCATCGAGCGCTGGCACCTCACCTTCCCCGGCCACCTCATCGCCGAGCCGGTCGTCTCCCGGCTCGTCTCCGACCACGACCTCGTCATCAACCTGCGCCGCGCCGACATCGACCTCGAGGTCGGCTGGATCATCCTCGAGGTCTCCGGCGACGACGACCGACTCGCCGCGGGTCGTGCCTACCTCGAGGAGGCCGGCGTCACCGTCGCCGACCCCGGCGGCGACGTGCTGCTCGGCTGAGCGCAGCCGTCACGGCTAGCGGGGAGCGGGGCGCGCCCGAGGTGTCGGCGCGGTCCGCGGTGGGCATCGGTAGGGGCCGAACGAGGTAGTCCCGACCCCAAGGAGTCCCACCGTGGCCCGCATCGGCATCCTCTACTACTCCATGTACGGCCAGACCTACGACCTCGCCCAGGCCCTCGCCAAGGGCGTGGCCGACGCGGGCGGCGAGGTCGCGCTGCGCCGCGCCCCCGAGACGCTGCCCCAGGAGGTCGTCGACGCCCAGGGGCTGCAGCCGATCATCGACCGGCAGGCCGACGCCGAGACCGCGAGCGTCGATGAGCTCCCGAGCTTCGACGGGCTGCTCATCGGCGGGCCGACGCGCTACGGCTCGACGGTCGCGCAGCTGCAGAACTTCCTCGACCAGACCGGTGCGCTGTGGGCCGAGGGCAAGCTCGTCGGCAAGGCGGCGGGCTTCTTCACCGGGGCGGCGACGATCCACGGTGGGCACGAGTCGACGCTCCTCGGGATGTCGACGTTCGCCTTCCACCACGGCATGGTCATCGTCCCCGCCGGCTATGCGATCCCCGAGAGCCAGAGCACCCGCACCGGGGGCGGGCCCTACGGACCGACGCACTTCGCGCCGCAGGACGGCTCGAAGCCGGGGCTGTCCGACGAGGAGATCGCCTTCGCCGGCGCCTACGGGCGCCACTTCCACGGCGTCGCGGCCAAGCTCGCGGCGTAGCAGGACCGCCTGGGTGGGCCGCGCGACCGTCGCGGTCGCGCGCGCTCAGCCCAGCAGCGGGAAGCGCGCGTCGGCGACGCTGAGGCGCCCGGTGGCGGCCCTCAGCAGCCGGGCGCGGCCCATCGCCCGCGGGCGTGGCCCCTCGAGCAGCGCCTCGCAGATCCGTGCGGCGATCCTGCCCGCAGCAGGGGTGGCCACGGGCGGACGATCGAGCGCCGCGGCCGCGTCGAGGTGGCCGATGACGAGAGGCAGGGTCGCCGCCGCCGCGCGCTCGCCCCGCGTCACGGTGCCGAGCGGGCTGGCCACCGCTGCGTCACCGTCGAGCGCGTCGAGGTCCCGACGCGCCTCGGCCACGACCCTGGCGGGCTCGCGTGGCGCCGGCGGGGCGGGACCCGAGCCGGACAGCGCGGGCGCGGCGGCGACGAGGTCGTGGCGGTCGAGATCGGCGCGGGGCGGCTCGTCTGCAGCCGGTGCCGCCACCGCGGTGAGCACGGCGGCGAGGTGGCCCGCGAGCGCGTCGAGGCGCCAGCCGCCGTGCACGGTGCGCGCCCAGTCGTCGTCGGCGACCTCGGCGAGCAGGGCGGCGACGGCATCGGCCTCGGCCCGCAGGGCTGCGAGCGGCTCGTCGCTCATGAGAACGGGTGCGCGAGCGCCGTGGCGATCCCCGGCGCCGCGCTCGCGGTCGTCTCGAGGGCGCGCGCCGGCATGGCTCGGTCGACGGGCGGCTGCCCGAAGGGCCCGACGATCGCCCGGAGGTGGGCGAAGGGCACCGACTCCAGCAGGCAGGCGTGGGCGACCGCCGCACCCTCGCGGGTCTCGGCCAGCGCCGGTCCCCAGCGCGCGGTGCGCACGGTCGCGGTGTCCTCGTCGGTCGCGAGCGTCTCGGCGGTGAGGAACGGTCCCGTCCGGGTCGCCGCGTCGGTGAGCGCGTCGGTGAGGCGCGGGTCGGCGAGGAAGGTCTGCCCCGGTGCGCCGGGGGCCAGGCGCACCCCGAGCGAGGCGAGGTCGCGCAGACCGTCGCGGCCCTCCACGCCGAGGTCGGCGTAGGTCTCGGCGCTGGCCACGGCCAGGTCGCCCTCGGCGAGACCGCTGCCGGGCAGCGCCGGGCCGACGCTCAGCAGCAGCACCGCCTCGGGAGGGCGGCGCAGCAGCCGCGACAGCGCGAAGGCCGCCGCAGCCCGCCCGACGCCCACGTCGTGCACCGCGACGTCGACGCCGCCGATGAGGCCGCGCTGCCCGATGAGCCCGTCGACCTCGACGGTGCGCGGCGCCTCGAGCGTGGACGTGAGGCTCTCGGCGGCGGTGGCCGAGGCGGTGGCGAGGATGAGCATGCGGACCTCCCTGGGCGGGGCCCGCCGGCGTGTGGCCGGCGCGGCCCGGACTCAGCGGAACCCGTCGAGCGGGGCGGCGTCGCCGCCGAGCGCCTCGACGATCCTGCCCACGTTCGTCGCCATCATGCCGACGTAGCTGTGGACCTCCTCGCCGGGCTCGCCCGGGAGTTGGTCGTCGGCGAGGTCGCCGACGTAGCGCGCGTCGGTCTCCTCGGCGATGACCGCGACGACGTCGGAGGCGAACTCCTCGCTGCCGAAGACCGCGGGGACGTCCTCCTCGCGGATCTGGTCGACGAGGTCGCGGATGTCGGCCGCGGAGGGCTCGGAGAAGTCCGAGGGCTGCACCGCCGCGACGACCTCGACCCCGTAGGCGTCCCCGAAGTACGCCCAGGCGTCGTGGTAGACGACGAGCTTGCGGCGCCCCTCGTCGAGCGAGTCGACGGCCTCGCGGATCGCGGCGTCGAGCGACTCGAGCTCGGCGGTGTAGGCCGTCGTGCGCTCGACGTAGCCCTCGGCGTCGTCGGGGTCGAGCTCGGCGAGGACCGCTCCGGCATGCTCGGCGAGCTCGATGACGAGCGGCACGCTCGTCCACACGTGGGGGTTGACGACGCCGCCCTCGTCGTCGTGGCTGTGGCCGCCCTCGTCGTCGTGGCTGTGGCCGCCCTCGTCGTCGTGGCTGTGGGCGGCCTCGTCGTCGTGATCGTGGCCGTGGCCGTGGTCGTGCCAGTGCTCGGTGGACAGCTCGTCGGGGTCGAGCGCCTCGTCGCCGAGGAGCACGAGGGGCGCGCCATCGGGCAGGTTGGCCTCGGCGAGGGCGACTGCGTCGGGGTTGAGGTCGAGGCCGCTGTCGATGAACGCGTCGGCTCGGCTGAGCGGGGCGACGTCACCGGGGCGGGGCTCGTAGGTGTGGGAGTCCATGCCCGGCGGCACGAGGGCCCGGACCTCGCCCCGGTCGCCGAGGAGGCGCGCGAGGACGTCGGCCATCGGCGCCACCGTCGAGACGACGAGCAGCCCTTCGTCCGCCGCGGGCGCAGCCGCGTCGTCGGTGGTCTGCCCGGCCTGCTCCTCGTCGGGCTCGGGCGAGGCATCGGCGGAGCCCTGCCCGGACGGCGCGTCGTCGGGTCCGGCGGCCAGTCCGCCGTCCTCCTCGGCGCAGCCGACGCCGAGGAGGACGAGCGCGGTCAGGAGCAGGACGAGGCGATGGGCACCCATGCGGAGCGCTCCTTGGGCTCGAGGACGTGGCGTCGCGGCATCGATGTTGCGAAGCGTTCGCAGGAAGACTACGTCGCGGTGGGTGCGGCAGCCGCGGGAGCGGTCGCTCGCGCGCGGCGCAGCCGGCGCTGACGGTCGAGGTGCGTCGCGAGGTAGGCGAGGGCGAACAGCGCGGTGCCGACGAGCACGATCGTCGCCCCGCTCGGCACGTCGGCGTAGTAGGAGAGGTAGAGGCCGCCGAGCCCGTTGGCCACGCCGACGGCGACGGCGACGCCGAGCATCGTCGCGAACGAGCGCGTGAGCAGCCGCGCGAGCGCGGCGGGGATGACGACGGCCGCGGCGACGAGCAGGACGCCCATGACCCGCACCGAGGCGATGACGACCGCAGCGGTGAGGAGGTTGAGCAGCGCCTCCATCGCGCCGGCGCGCACCCCGTGCACCCGGGCGACCTCGGGGTCGAAGGTCGTGAAGAGCAGCGGCTTGTAGGCGGTCAGCAGGACGAGCGCGAGTCCGGCGGCGACGCCCACCGCGAGCCAGAGGTCGGTCGAGGTCACCGCGAGGGGGCTGCCGAAGAGCAGGCTCTCGGTGTTGACCCGGCCCGCCTCGAGGACGCTGACCACGGCGATGCCGAGGGCGAAGAAGGCCGTGGTGACGATGCCGATCGCCGCGTCGGCGTGCAGGCCCCTGCGCCGGGAGACCCGGTCGATGAGGACTGCGGACAGCAGCGTCGCCGCGAGCGCGCCGACGTAGGTCGAGTAGCCGAGCGCGACGGCGACGGCCACGCCACCGAGGACGCTGTGGGCGAGGCCGTGGCCGACGTAGCTCATGCGCCGCAGGACGATGAAGGTGCTCATCGCCCCGCACATCGCGCCGATGACGACGACCGCGAGCAGCGCGCGGCTGAAGAACCCGTAGCCGAGTGGCTCGGTGAGGAGCTCGGCCACGGTGCTCAGCCGCTCGCGGCGACGTCGGCGTGCGGCAGCAGCGGGGCCTCGTCGGTGACGACGACCTGGTCGCCCTCGCGGAGCACCCGCATGTGCGCCCCGTAGGTCGCGAGCAGCGCGTCGGGGGTCAGGACCTCCCGGGGCGCGCCCTCGCGCACGATCGTGCCGTTGAGCAGCGCGATGTGCGGCAGCTGCGCGGCGACCCAGTTGAGGTCGTGGGTGGTGAGCAGGACGGTGAGCCCCTCGGCGTTGAGCTCGGCGAGCAGGGCGAGGATGTCGTGGCGCGTGGCGAGGTCGACGCCGCTCGTGGGCTCGTCGAGCAGGAGGATGTCGCAGCGGCGGATCATCGCCCGTGCGAGGAACATGCGCTGCTGCTGGCCGCCGGAGAGCTCGCGGATGTGGCGCCGCGCGAGCGCGCCGATGCCGAGCCGCTCGAGCAGCTCGCGTGCCTCGCGGCGCTCGCTGCGGCTGAACCACGGAAGCCGGGCGCTGTCGGCGGTGCGCCCGAGCAGCACGGCCTGCTCGACGCGCAGGGGGAAGTCCCAGTCGATGCCCCCGAGCTGGGGCACGTAGCCGATGCGCTGGCGGGCGCGCGGTCCGAGCGTCTCGCCGGCGACCTCGACCCGTCCGGCGTGGCGCTCGGCCTGCCCGGTGAGCAGTCGCACGAGGGTCGTCTTGCCGGCGCCCGAGGGGCCGGCGATGCCGACGAAGGCACCGCGGGCGACCTGCCAGTCGAGGCCGTGGAGCACCGTGGCGCCGTCGTAGCCGGCGGCGACGTCGGTGAAGGCGATGGCGGGATGCTGTGGCAAGCGGTTCGCTCCTGCGAGCAGGGTGCAGCCAGCATAGGTCGCCGCCGCCCCGCCGGCCGAGGGCGCCTCGCCCTCAGCCGGTGACCGCCCCCCGCTCCGCGCCGGAGACGAGCTTGGCGTACTTCGCGAGCGCGCCGGTGGTGTAGCGCGGCTCGGGGTGCTTGAGCTCGTCCTTGCGCCGTGCGAGCTCGGCGTCGTCGACGACGAGGTCGAGGCGGCGCTCGTGGACGTCGATGACGATGCGGTCGCCGTCGGCGACGAGGGCGATTGGGCCCTCGTCGACGGCCTCGGGGGCGACGTGGCCGATCGAGAAGCCCCACGTGCCGCCTGAGAAGCGCCCGTCGGTGATGAGCGCGCAGTCGCCGCCGCGCCCGGCACCCTTCAGCGCGCCGGTGACCGCGAGCATCTCGCGCATTCCGGGACCGCCCTTGGGCCCCTCGTAGCGGATGACGAGGACCGTGCCGGGCTGGATCTCCCTGTCGAGGATCGCCGCCATCGCGTCGTCCTCGCCATCGAAGACGCGCGCGGGGCCGTCGAAGTGGAGCTGGTCCTCGCTGAGGCCCGCGACCTTGACGACTGCGCCGCGTGGCGCGAGCGACCCCCGCAGCAGGTTGAGCCCGCCCTCGGCGTGGATGGGGTCGTCGAGGGGGTGGACGACCTCCCCGTCGGGAGCGGGCGGGTCGAGGGCGGTGAGCTCCTCGCCGATGGTGCGCCCGGTGACGGTGAGGGCGTCGCCGTGGAGCAGGCCAGCGTCGAGCAGGTGGCGCAGGACGACCGGCACACCACCGATGCGGTCGAGGTCGGACATGTGGTAGCGCCCGCCGGGGGTCATGTCGGCGATGTGGGGAACGCGGTCGGCGATGCGGTTGAAGTCCTCGAGGTCGAGCTCGACGCGCGCCTCGTGGGCGATCGCGAGGAGGTGCAGCACGGCGTTGGTGGATCCGCCAAGGGCGTTGACGAGGGCGATGGCGTTCTCGAACGCCGCCTTCGTGAGGATCTGCCGCGGGCGGATGCCGGCCTCGAGCATGCCGATCACCGCCTGGCCGGAGCGGAAGGCGTCGTCGTCGCGCCGACGGTCGACCGCCGGTGGCGTCGCCGAGCCCGGCAGGGCCATGCCGAGTGCCTCGGAGACCGAGGCCATGGTGTTCGCGGTGAACATCCCCGCGCAGGAGCCCTCGGTGGGGCAGGCGCGGCGCTCGATCTCGCCGAGCTCCTCCTCGGTCATCGTGCCCGCGGCGCACGCTCCGACGGCCTCGAAGACGCTCGTGATGTCGAGCGCCTTGTCGCCGAGGCGGCCCGGCAGGATCGACCCGGCGTAGATGAACACCGACGGCAGGTCGAGCCGGGCCGCGGCCATGATCATCCCCGGCAGGCTCTTGTCGCAGCCGGCGAGGGTCACGACCCCGTCGAGTCGCTCGGCGTGGACCATCGCCTCGACGCTGTCGGCGATGATCTCGCGGCTGACGAGCGAGGCCCGCATCCCCTCGTGGCCCATCGCGATGCCGTCGGACACCGCGATCGTGCCGAACTCGAGGGGGAAGCCGCCGGCAGCGCGCACGCCGTCCTTCGCGCGCTTGGCGAGGCGGTCGAGCGGGAGGTTGCAGGGGGTGACCTCGTTCCAGGAGTTCGCCACGGCGATCTGCGGCTTGGTGAAGTCCTCGTCGCCCATGCCGACGGCGCGCAGCATCGCCCGCGCCGGGGCGCGACGCGTGCCCTCGGTGACATCGGTTGAGCGCGGACGGTCCATCAGCTTCCTCCTCGGGCGGGGAGCCCCATTACACACCCGTGGCGCAAGTCCTGCCGCCCGGGGTGCGTGCCCGGAGGGTCGGGCCGGCCCACGATCGCCGGGACAGGCGTCCCTCCGAGGCCAGCCCTTGCGTCGGGGTGGCGTGCGGTGGCAGGCCCTTCGGAGGGTTGATCGCGGGGGCTGGTGGGAGACTGGCGGTTGGCATGGATTGGCGACGCTCACCCCAAGGCGACCCCGGCGACCCCGACGGGATCACCTCCCTGCTCAATTGCGCCCACGCCGAGATCGGCGGGCCGCCCCTGACGGGCACGCGCTTCCTCCACGCTGCGCGCGAGATGCTGCGGTTCACCCGCCAGATCGAGGCCGCGGTCCTCGGCGTCGGCACGACGCTCTACGTCGGCTTCCAGGACGCGCGCAAGTTCGACAACGAGCACGCGGTCTACCGCGACCTCACCGGCGCGGGCACGCACGTCGTGGCCTTCGGCGCCGGCCAGCCCCAGGACGACTGCGGCGTGAGGTGGGTGCCGCTGCCCAAGGAGCCCGACGCCCTCGAGAACCAGTGGTTCCTCATCACCCGCGCCCCCGAGCCGATCGCCTTCGTCGGCTTCGAGACCTCCCCCGACCCGTTGCGTGCCCACGGGCCGGCGGGCCGGCGCGGCAAGACCTGGGAGGGCTTCGTCTCCGGCGACAAGCGCCTCGTCGACGCGCTCGTCGAGCACCTCGAGGAGGTCGCGGCGATCCACGCCGCCTGACGGCGCCGGTGTCCCCGCTCAGCGGGTCCCGCCGTCGGCGAGGGCCTCGCGCAGGGGGGCGAGCACCTCGGGCTGGTGGGTGGAGAGGATGAGCGTCGAGACCCGGCTCTCCCGCCAGGCCGCCGCCCTCTCGACGAGGCGCTCGACCGGACCGACGAGGGCCATCTCGTCGATGAGGGCGTCGGGCACCGCTGCGGCGGCCTCCCCCCGACGCCCCCCGAGGTAGGCCTCGGTGATCGCCTCGGCCGCCGCACCGTGGCCCTGACGGGTGACGAGGTCGGCGTAGAAGTTGCGCCCCCGCGCGCCCATGCCGCCGATGTAGAGCGCGAAAAACGGGCGCAGCGCGTCGCGGCAGGCGGCGACGTCGGGGCCCGAGGCCACCGGCACGATCGCCGCGACGTCGAGGTCGGAGGGCCCGCGGCCGGCCTCGGCGAGCCCGGCGTCGAGCGGCTCGGTGAGCAGCGCCTCGGCCTCGGGGCTGTAGAACATCGGCAGCCAGCCGTCGGCGATCTCCCCGGCGAGGCGCGTCATCCGCGGGCCCATCGCCGCGAGGTAGACGGGGACCGCCGGGCGCGGAGGGTGCAGGATCGAGGTCAGCGGCTTGCCGAGGCCGGTGCCGTCGGCGCCGTCGTAGGGGATGCGGTAGGCCTCGCCGTCGTGGCGCAGCGGCGCCTCGCGGGCGATCGCCGCGCGGACGATCGCGACGTACTCGCGGGTGCGGGTCAGCGGGGCGCCGTAGGGCACGCCGTGCCAGCCCTCGACGACCTGCGGGCCCGACAGCCCGAGGCCGAGGCGCAGTCGCCGACCCGACAGCGCGTCGAGCGTCATCGCCGTCATCGCCGTCATCGCCGGCGTCCGCGCGGGCATCTGCAGGACCGCCGAGCCGAGGTCGAGGCGCTCGGTGCGCGCCGCGAGGTAGGACAGCACCGTCACCGCGTCGGCGCCGTAGGCCTCCGCCGCCCAGACGCTGTCGAGCCCGACCGCCTCGGCGTGGGCGACGAGGGGCAGGACCTCGTCCATCGCCGCGCCCGCGTAGCCGATGGTGATCCCGAGTCGCATCGCAGCCTCGCTTCGACGGGTCTGCGGATCGTAGCGGCGCCGCGCGGGCGCTACGGTGCCGGGCATGGACCTCGCGCTCGCGAGCGGGCTCGTCCTCGCCGGCGCGCTCGCCCACCTCCTCGTGGCCCTCCTGCGCGCCCGCGCGCCCGCGGAGGGCGTCCCCGACCTCGACGGCTACCTCACGCGCTGGCAGGGCCTGCACGGCGGCTACGACCCGCGGGGCAACGTCTGGGTCCGAGGGTGGCTGCGCCTCGTCTACGACCTCGCCCGGCTGCCGGCCCGCTGGGGGGTCGCGCCCGACGCCCTCACGCTCTTCGCCGTCTGGCTCGCCCTCGGCGTCGCCCTGACCGCCGCGGCCGGCGGGCGCTGGCCGCTGCTCGGTGCGGTGCTGCTCGTCGCCTCCGGGCTCGTCGACGCGCTCGACGGCGCCGTCGCCGCGCTCACCCGCCGCGCGAGCGCCTGGGGCTACCTCCTCGACTCCCTCGTCGACCGCGTCGCCGACCTCGCCTACGTCGCCGCGCTCGTCCTCCTCGGCGCGCCGCCCTGGCTCGGCGTCGCCGTCGCCGCGGGCGTGCTCCTCCACGAGTACGCGCGGGCCCGCGGTAGCAACGCCGGCGCCGGTGACATCGGGGCGGTCACCGTCGGCGAGCGGCCGAGCCGGGTCGTGGCCTGCGCGATCGGCCTCGTCGCGGCCGGGGCGCTGCCGGCGATGGCGGCCGAGGCCGCGACGGTCTCGCTCGCCGTGCTCGCCGGCCTCACGCTCCTCGGTGGCCTGCAGCTGCTGTGGGCGCTGCACCGCGCCCTCGGGTCGGCCGCGGCACCCGAGGCGGGGGATGGGGCAGGATGAGGCGGGCCTCCCACGCCGCGGAGTGGCCGACCGAGGGGCAGCGCGGTGGCAGCTGAGCAGATTCGAGCCGGCGTCGACGTCGGTGGCACGTTCACCGACGTCGTCGTGCTCGCCGCGCGCCCCCGGGCGGTGAAGGTCCCCACCACCCCCGGTGACGAGAGCCTCGGGGTGGCCGCCGGGATCGCCGAGAGCGCGGGCTCACAGGCGACCGTCGGCGCGCTCGCGCACGGCACGACGACCGCGACGAACGCCGTGCTCGAGCGCGACGTGGCCCGGACCGTGCTCGTGACCACCGAGGGCTTCGCCGACGTCCTCACGATCGCCCGCCAGGACCGCCCCTCCCTCTACGACCTCGGCGTCGAGCGGCCGCGGCACCTCGCCGCCGAGGTCGTCACCGTCGCCGAGCGCACGCTGCCCGACGGCCGCGCCCTCGAGCCGCTCACCGACGCCGAGGTCGAGCGGGTCGTCGATGCGGTCGCCGCCTGCGAGCCTGACGCGGTCGCGGTGAGCCTGCTCTTCGGCTACGCCGGCGACGCCCACGAATGTCGCCTCGTCGAGGCGCTGGCCGATCGCCTCGACGTGCCCGTCACCCGCGCGAGCGCGCTGCTGCCGGAGTTCCGGGAGTACGAGCGCGCCTCGACCTGCGTGCTCAACGCCGCGGTCGCTCCCCGCATGGCCCGCTACCTCGGGCGGCTCGACGGGCGCCTGCCGCAGGCCGCGATCACCGTGATGACCTCGGGTGGGGGCACCGCGGGCCTCGACTTCGTCGCCGCGGCGCCGGTGCACACCCTGCTGTCGGGGCCGGCGGCCGGGGTCGTCGCCGCCGGGCAGGTGGCGGCCTCGGCGGGCTTCGCCGACGCGCTCGCCTTCGACATGGGCGGCACCTCGACTGACGTCTGCCTCGTCGTCGACGGACGCCCGGAGATCGCGACCGAGGCGCGCATCGGCGGGCTGCCCTTCGGCACCCCGGCGGTGGCGATCCACACCGTCGGCGCCGGGGGTGGCTCGATCGCCTGGATCGACGCCGGCGGGGCGCTGCGGGTCGGGCCGCAGTCGGCCGGTGCGGTGCCGGGCCCGGCCTGCTACGGCGGCGGTGGCCGCGCGCCGACGGTCACCGACGCCCACGCCGTCCTCGGCCACCTCGACGTCGACCGCGCGCTCGGCGGCGGGCTGCGCCTCGACGTCGACGCGGCCGCGCGCGCCCTCGCCACCCTGCCGGCCGGGGCCGGCGACGCCACCGGGGTGCTCGCGGTCGTGCGCGCCACGATGGCCCGGGCGCTGCGCCGGGTCTCGACCGAGCGGGGCGTCGACCCGGGCGACCTCGCGCTCGTGGCCTACGGTGGCGCGGGGCCGTTGCACGCCACCGCGCTGGCCCGCGAGCTCGGCTGCGCCGCGGTCGTCGTGCCGCCCGCGCCCGGGGTGCTCTCCGCCTTGGGGCTCCTGCTCGCGCCGCTGCGGCACGAGGCGCTGCGCACGGTCATGCTCGACGCCTCCGGGGACCTCGCCGGCGTGCTCGACGAGCTCGCGGCCGAGGCCGGCGCGGAGCTCGACCGCCAGCGTCCCGGCGTCGCCCCGACGCGCTCCCCGGTCGCCGACTGCCGCTACGCCGGGCAGTCCCACGAGCTGCGGGTCGCCGTGCCCGACGACGGCGACCTCGCCGAGGCCTTCCACGCCGCCCACGAGCGCGCCTACGGCTACGCGATGCGGTCCGAGCCCGTCGAGCTCGTCACCGCGCGGGTCGTCGCCGAGGCCTCCCCGGTGCTCGAGGCGCTGCCGGCGAGCTGGGACCAGGGCGAGGCACGGCCCGACCGGACACGGGCGATCGGCCTCGCCGACGGGGTCCTCGAGGTCCGGGTGTGCGACCGCGCCGGCCTCGCCCCAGGGCAGACCGTCGAGGGTCCCGCCCTCGTCGAGCAGCCCGACAGCACGACGCTGCTCGAGGTCGGTGAGCGCGCCGTCGTCGACGACGCCGGCAACCTCGTCGTCCACCTCGCCGGGTGAGCCGGCGCCGCCGGCCACCCGCGTCGTGCGGAGGCGACACCGCCGGCCCGAGTCGGTAGCGTCGGGCGCCATGGACGCCGTCGCGCTCGAGGTCGTGCGCCACGCCCTCGCCGGGGTGGCCGAGGAGATGGGCGCCGCGCTGCGCCGCGCGGCGTACTCGCCGAACATCAAGGAGCGCGTCGACTGCTCCGCGGCGGTCTTCGACCCCGACGGCGTGATGGTCGCCCAGGCCGAGCACATCCCCGTCCACCTCGGGTCGATGCCCGCGTCGGTGGCTGCCGCGATCGAGGCCTTCGGCGACCGGCTCGCCCCCGGCGTGCAGGTCCTGCTCAACGACCCCTACCAGGGTGGGACCCACCTGCCCGACCTCACGCTCGTCGCCGCGGTCGGCGACGACGACGGCTCGCTGCTCGGCTACGTCGCCAACCGCGCGCACCACGCCGACGTCGGCGGGGCGGCGCCGGGCTCGATGCCCGCCGACGCCACCGACATCGCCATGGAGGGCATCCGCGTCCCGCCCGTCGTCGTCGCCGACGCCGACGGGGTGCGCCGCGACGTGCTCGACGTCGTCGCCGCCTCGAGCCGCACGCCCGACGAGCGCCGCGGCGACCTGCGCGCGCAGTTCGCCGCCAACCACGTCGGCGCGCGGCGGCTGCGCGAGCTGCGCGGGCGCTGGGGCGCCGACCGGCTCGCCACCGCGATGGCAGAGGTCTGCGACTACGCCGAGCGCCGTGTGCGCGCGGCGGTCGCAGCGATCCCCGACGGCGTCTACACCGCCTCCGACGTCCTCGAGGTCGGCGACGGCGTCGAGATCGCCGCGACCCTGACCGTCGACGGCGAGGAGGTCGTCGCCGACCTCACCGGCTCGGCGCCGCAGGTCGCCGCCCCGCTCAACGCCGTGCGCGCGGTGACGGTCTCGAGTGCCTACTTCTGCTTCCGCATGCTCACCGACCCCGACGCGCCCCCCAACGACGGCTGCTACCGCCCCCTCACCGTCCGCACGACCCCCGGCACGATCGTCCACGCCAGCCCGCCCGCACCGGTGGCGGCCGGCAACGTCGAGACGAGCCAGCGCATCGTCGACGTCCTCCTCGCCGCCTTCGCCGCAGCACTGCCCGACCGGGTGCCCGCCGCGAGCCAGGGCACGATGAACAACCTCCTGCTCGGGGCGGCCTCGCCGGCCTTCAGCTACTACGAGACGATCGCCGGCGGCGAGGGCGCCACCCCCGAGCGCGACGGGATGTCGGGGGTCCACACCGGGATGACGAACACGCGCAACACCCCGGCCGAGGCCCTCGAGCTCGCCTACCCCCTGCGCGTGCGCCGCGCCGAGCTGCGCAGCGGCTCGGGCGGGCGGGGGCGCTGGCACGGCGGCGAGGGCGTGGTCCGCGAGGTCGAGGTCACCTGCGACGAGGCGGTCCTGACCCTGCAGACCGAGCGCCGCGAGCGCGGTCCGTGGGGGCTCGCCGGTGGTGAGGACGGCGCGCCAGGGCGCAACGTCGTCGTGCGCGCCGATGGCCGGGTCGAGGAGGTCGGCGCGAAGGGCGTCTGGCGGCTCGCCCGCGGCGACCGGGTGCGCGTCGAGACCCCCGGCGGAGGCGGCTGGGGGCCACCCGACGGCGCCTGACGCGGGCGGCGGGACCTCACGCGCGCCGACCGCTCGCCGCCGCATCGAGCCGCCCCGCCCCGGCGTCGAGTGGCGGATCGCGGCGCTGTCACGACGCTGAG
>PWFH01000002.1 GCA_003553795.1 Egibacter sp.
CGCGGCAGCACGAGCGTGGGTGAGCGGCAGGCGCTCCTCGAGGTCGACCTGCGTGCGGACCTGGCTCACCGCGGCATCGCGCGCGTCCCCAGTCAGCGCCTCGACGGTGGCCACCGACGGCCCGAGCACACCGCCGGCGCCTGCCGGGGCCGCCGTGCTCACGGCAGGAGGCGCACCGCGAGCCCATCGGCGAGGGCCCAGCCGGCCTCGGTGACCCGCAGCACCGCACCGTCGTCGGCGAGCAGGCCACCGGCGACGAGCGCGGCCGCGGCCTCCTCGTCGATCGGCGTGACCTCCGCGCGGGCCACGCCCTCGGCGGTGCGCAGCCCGAGGAGCAGACGCTCGGCCCGGCGCGTGGCCTCGTCGAGGATCTCCTGCCCGCCGGTCGGCGCCTGCCCCGCCTCGACGCGGGCGAGGTAGCGCTGGGTCGGGCGCAGGTTCCACCAGCGCCGGCCCTGCCAGTGCCCGTGCGCGGCGGCGCCGAGCGCGAGGTAGTCCCCGCCACGCCAGTACATCCGGTTGTGGGCGCTCTCGTGGCCTGGACGCGCCCAGTTCGACACCTCGTAGCGGCGCAGCCCGGCACGGCGCAGCCGCTGCCCGGCGGCGGCCATGCGCGCCGCGGCGACGTCGTCGTCGGGCGCGGGGACCCCGTCGAGCGCGACCGCCCTGGCGTAGGGGGTGTTGCGCTCGAGGGTCAGCGCGTAGCAGGAGAGATGGTCGACGCCGGCCTCGAGGGCGGCGTCGAGGCCGGCCTCCCACTGCTCGGGCGTCTGCCCGGGCACGCCGTAGATGAGGTCGAGGCTCACCGAGGCGAGGCCGGCGCGGCGGGCGTCGGCGGCCGCGCGTGCCGGCGCCTCCGGGTCGTGGCGGCGGTCGAGGAAGGCGAGGGTGGCCGGCTCGAAGGCCTGCGCGCCGATGCTCACCCGGGTGCAGCCCGCCGCGGCGAGCGTGGCCAGCGACGCCTCGTCGACGGTCTCGGGGTTGGCCTCGACGGTGACCTCGGCGTCGGCGGCGAGCGGCAGGGCCTCGACAAGGCCGGTGAGCAGACGGGCGAGGTCACCGGGGTCGAGGAGCGTCGGCGTGCCGCCGCCGACGAAGACGCTGCCGAGGACCGGCCACCCCGGCCCCGGGGCCTCACCGCCATGGTGGGTCTGCGGCGCGAGGGCCCGGGGACCGGCCTCGGCGACAGCGGCGAGATGGGCGAGGACACCGTCGGTGTAGCGGCGGCGCAGGCCCGCGTCGGCGCCGACGTCGACGGCGAAGTTGCAGTAGCCGCAGCGGTGGGCGCAGAAGGGGACGTGGACGTAGACCCCCGGCGCGGGCGCCTCGCCGGCGCCCCGCGCGGCGTGGGGGTCGGGCGCCTCGGCGGCCCGCGACCCCACCGGAGGGCCAGGCGCCTCGGCGGCCCGCTGGCGGGGGCTCGGCGCGGCGGGCACCGGTGCGCTCAGTCCTGGCCCACCGAGAGGGCGGCGACGAAGGCCTCCTGGGGGATTTCGACGGCGCCGACGGCCTTCATCTTGCGCTTGCCCTCCTTCTGCTTCTCGAGGAGCTTGCGCTTGCGGGTGACGTCGCCGCCGTAGCACTTGGCGAGGACGTCCTTGCGGCGCGCCTTGATCGTCTCCCGGGCGATGATCTTCGCCCCGATCGCGGCCTGCACCGGCACGTCGAACATCTGCCGCGGGATGAGCTCCTTGAGCCGGGCGACCATCGCCTTGCCGTACTCGTAGGCCTTCTCGCGGTGCACGATCGCGCTGAAGGCGTCGACGGGCTCGCCGTTGAGGAGGATGTCGACGCGCACGAGGTCGGCGACGGTGAGCCCGGAGGGCTCGTAGTCGAGCGAGGCGTAGCCACGGGTCCCCGACTTCAGGCGGTCGAAGAAGTCGAAGACGATCTCAGCGAGCGGCAGCGCGTAGCGCAGCTCGACGCGCTCCTCGGTGATGTAGTCCATCGAGTCGAGGCTGCCGCGGCGCTGCTCGCAGAGCTGCATCACCGTGCCGACGTAGGCCGACGGCGTGATGATCATCGCGTCGACGACCGGCTCGCGGATCTCGGCGATGCGCGAGGGATCGGGCAGGTCGGCGGGGTTGGACACGCGGATCGTCGCGTCCTCGCCGGGGCGGCGCGTGCGCTCCTCGAGGTCGACCTCATAGCCCACGTTGGGCGCGGTCGTCACGAGCGGGATGTCGTACTCGCGGTCGAGGCGCTCGGAGATGATCTCCATGTGCAGCAGCCCGAGGAAGCCGCAGCGGAACCCGAAGCCGAGCGCGGCGGAGGACTCCGGCTCGAAGGTGAAGCTCGCGTCGTTGAGCCGCAGGCGGTCGAGGGCGTCGCGCAGGTCGGGGAAGTCCTCGCTGTCGACGGGGTAGAGCCCGCTGAAGACCATCGGCGTGGGCTCGCGGTAGCCGGGCAGCGGGTCGGGGGCGGGGTCGGCGTGGCCGGTGACGGTGTCGCCGACCCGGGCCTGGTCGACCTCCTTGATCGCCGCGGTGAAGAACCCGACCTCACCGGGGCCCAGCCGGTCGACGGGGCGCGGCTCGGGACTGAGCACGGCGAGCTCGTCGATCTCGTTGTGGAAGCCCGTCGCGGCGAGGCGGATCTCCTGGCGTGGGCGCAGCTCGCCGTCGACGACGCGCACGTAGGTGATGACACCCCGGTAGGAGTCGTAGATCGAGTCGAAGATCAGCGCGCGGGTGAAGCCGTCGTCGCGGGTGGCCGGCGCGGGCACGCGCTCGACGATGCGCTCGAGCACCGCCTCGACGCCCTCGCCGGTCTTCGCCGACACCGCGAGGATGTCGTCGGGGTCGCCGCCGAGCAGAGAGGCGATCTCGGCGGCGATCTCGTCGGGGCGGGCCGCGGGCAGGTCGATCTTGTTGAGGACGGGGATGACCTCGAGGCCGGCCTCGATGGCGACGTAGAGGTTCGCGATCGTCTGGGCCTGCATGCCCTGGGCGGCGTCGACGAGGAGGATCGCGCCCTCGCAGGCGTTCATCGCGCGGCTGACCTCGTAGGCGAAGTCGACGTGGCCGGGGGTGTCGATGAGGTTGAGGAGGTAGTCCTGCCCGTCGGCGCCCGTGAAGGGCATCCGCACCGCCTGGGCCTTGATCGTGATCCCGCGCTCACGCTCGAGGTCCATGCGGTCGAGGTACTGGTCGCGGAACGTCCGCGGCTCGACGAGACCGGTGCGCTGCAGCATGCGGTCGGCGAGCGTCGACTTGCCATGGTCGATGTGGGCGATGATGGCGAAGTTGCGGATGCGATCGAGCGGATAGCTCACGGCAGGGATTCTCGAGTCCTCGCGTTGGCGGGTGACACCGGCGATGCTACCGGTCGGGCCACCGAGCGTCCCGTGGCGAGCGGCCGCCGGTGGCCGCGGATCGACGGGGCGGGCGCGCGCCGCGGGGTGCGCGCCGCGGGGCGCGCGCCGCGGGTGGGCGCTCGACAGGCCCCGTGTGGTCGCGCTATCGTGTCCCGTCGGACCGTTGGTCCGCCCATGTCGTCATGCCCAGGGCCTGTGCGCCCAGCCGAGATCCCGCGAGGTCGTCCGCTCCATGGCCAACAAGACGAGCCAGATGAAGCGCAACCGCCAGAACATCGCCCGCCGAGGGCGCAACCGCACGGTCCGCAGCAACCTCAAGACGCACCTGCGCGCCTTCGAGCGGGCTCAGGCCGAGGGCGACCGCGAGAGCGCCGACGCCGCGTTCCACGCCGCCTCGCGCCGCCTCGACAAGGCGGTGTCGAAGGGCGTCGTGCACCGCAACTACGCGGCCAACCAGAAGTCGCGGATGGCCAAGGCCCTCGCCCGGCTCTAGCGGCCCTGCCGCCGTGACCTCCGCGCTGTCGCACCGCTACGCCGGCGTCGTCCTCGACATCGACGGCGTCTGCGTGACCGGCAAGACCGCGATCCCCGGCGCCGCCGAGGCGGTGACGCGGCTGCGAGACGCCGGCACGGCGCTGCTCTTCGCGACGAACAACTCCACGCGCACGCCCGAGCAGGTCGCCGCGATGCTCACCGAGGCCGGGATCTCCGCGCAGGCCCCGGAGGTCCTCACCTCCTCGGAGGCCGCCGCCGAGCTGCTCGCGCCCGGGACCCGCTGCTACGTCGTCGGCATGGACGGCCTGCGCGAGCCCCTCGCCGCACGCGGCTGCGTCCTCACGACCGATCCGTTCGCCGCGGAGGCCTGCGTCGTCGGCATGGACACGAGCCTGGTCTTCTCCGTCCTCGCCGACGCCGCGCTCGCGATCGGCGCGGGCGCGCGCTTCATCGGCACGAACCCCGACACGAGCTTCCCGACCGAGCGTGGGCCCGTGCCCGGCAACGGCGCCCTGCTCGCCGCGCTGCGCACGACGACCGGGGTCGAGCCGGAGGTCGCGGGCAAGCCCCACGCCGCGCTCTTCGACGCCGCCGCCGCGCGCCTGCCCGACGGTCCACGCCTCATGGTCGGCGACCGCCTCGACACCGACGTCGCCGGGGCGGCGGCACAAGGCTGGGACACCGCGCTCGTGCTCTCCGGGGTGAGCTCGGCCGCCGACGCCGAGGCCTCTCCGGTCACACCGACCTACCTCGCCGCCGACCTCGCTGCGCTCGTCGACGGCTGAGCGCGCGTCGCGATCGCCGCGACGGCCTGCTCGAGCACCGCGCCGGGCTCGAGGTCGGAGCCCTTCAGCGCCCGGTCGGCCTCGGCGAGGGTGCGATAGGCGGTGGTGAGCTCGCCCGGCCCGAAGGCCTTGCGGTGGCGCTCGAGGTGACCGAGCTGGCCCTTGCTCACGCTGAAGCCCATCCGGCCGCGCTGCTCCTTGGCGTCGGTGCGCCCTACGAGCCCTCCGCCGGCGGCGACGATCGCCCGGATGCGGTAGGTGAGGGCACCGAGGATCATGAGCGGCTCCTCGCCGGCCTCGAGACTGCCACGCAGCAGCGTCACCGCGCGCGCAGGATCCCGGTCGCACATCGCGTCGGCGACGGCGAAGGCGCCCTTGTTGCCGTGTCCGGCGATGGCCTCCTCGACGTCGTCGACGCCGACGCGGCCGGCCTCGACGACGCGGGCGAGCCCGTTGACCTTCGCGGCGATGGTCCCGACGTCGTGGCCCGCGTGGTCGAGGATCGCCTGCAGGGCGGGCGGCTGGCCGGAGAGCCCGTGGCGGGCGAGCTCCTCGGCGACGAGGCGCTGCCAGCCCTTGGCGTCGAAGTCGGGCGGGACGCCGACGTCGATGCGCCCGCCGGCGGCCTTGATCCCCTTGGCCAGCGACTGGATCCGCCCGGTGCCGCTCGCGGTGAGCACGACCGTCGCGTCGGCCGGCGGTGCCTCGAGCAGGGCGGTGAGCGCCCTGGCGTGCTCGGCACGCAGCTCCTGGGCGTCGCGGACGCGCACAACGCGGGGGGCGCCGAACAGCGAGGCGGTCCGCAGGTCGGGCAGCCCGTCCTCGCCGAGCTCGGCGGCACGGACATCGGTGAGCTCGACCTCGCCGCCGGCCTCCTCACGCAGCTCGGCGAGGAGGCGGTCGGCCTCCCGGCGCACGAGGAGCTCCTCGGGGCCGGTCACGAGGTAGACGGGCGGGCGCATCACCACCGCAGCCTAGCGGGCGGTGTCGTCGCCGCGGCCCTCGGCGACCGCGGCGGCGAGCGCGGGGTGCAGCGCCGGCCCGGCGGCGAGCAGCCCGCGGCCGAGGGGCGTGACGACCGCGCCGGCCTCGGCGGCGATGAGCTCGCCGGCGGCGGCGTCCCACGCCTCGAGGTGGTCCTCGTAGTAGGCGTCGACCCGGCCGGCGGCCACGAGGCAGAGGTCGAGGGCCGCCGAGCCGAGCCGGCGCAGGTCCCGCGCGCGCACGAGCAGGTGCGCGGCGGTGCGGGCCTGCCGCGCGCGGTCGGCCGCGGCGTAGCCGAAGCCGGTGGCCACGAGGGCCTCGGCGAGGGCGACGGGATCGTTGACGGCGAGGCGCCGGCCGCCGAGCCAGGCCCCCCGCCCGGCGGTCGCCTCGAAGGTCTCCCCGGTGACGGGCTGGTGGACGACCCCGACGAGCGGCGCCCAGCCCGTCGCGGTGGCCTGCTGCACCGCGATCGACACCGTCCATGCGTCGAGGCCGTAGAGGTAGCTCGTCGTGCCGTCGAGGGGGTCGACCACCCAGCGCAGCCCGCTGTCGGCAGGGCGCACGGCCCCCTCCTCGCCGAGCAGGCCGTCGTCGGGACGCTCGCTGGCGAGCCGCCGGGCGATGAGCGCCTCGCTGTCCCGGTCGGCGGCGCTCACGACGTCGTTCGAGCGACCCTTCGCCTCGACCTCGCCGACGTCGTCGCGCCGGGCGAGGAGCACCTCCCCGGCGGCGTGGGCGAGGTCGACGGCGAGCCCGCGCAGCGCTGCGACGACGTCGGCGTCCTCGAGGCGCGCAGCGGACATCGCGCTCCCTCCTCGGTGTCGGGGTGAGCGGCTCGGCGGGCGCCGGCGGGGCCGGAGGGCGCACGGGGCCCGGCTGGGCGCCGGAGCGCGCCCAGCGTACGGTCCCCATCGCCTAGCGCCCAGCGAGGCCACGCCACGGCGGGCGCGGGGAGGGGACGTGGACGACGAGGCACGGTCACCGGAGCCCGGCGCCGAGGCCGCGGCGGCCCCCGCTGGCCTCGCCGCCGCCGCTCGCGCAGCCTCGGCCCGTCGGAGGCGAGCTCGACGGTGACGGTGCCGTCGAGGTCGGTGCGCCAGACCTGCGCGCCCATCGCCGCGAGCTCGGTGAGCGTGTCGGGTCGGGGATGGCCGTGGGGGTTGTCGTGGCCCACGCTGATGAGCGCGACGTCCGCGCCGGTGGCGGCGAGGAAGCCCTCGGCGTTCGTCGCCGCGCCGTGGTGGGGCACGACGAGGACGTCGACGGCCAGCGGCGCGGGCCGTTGGAGGAGGCGCTCCTGCGCGCGGACCTCGGCGTCGCCGGTGAGCAGCACCGCGCCGTGCGCACCGTCGACGCGCAGGACGGTGGAGAGCTCGTTGAGGTCGCGGGTGTCGAGACCACGCCGCGGGGGGCTCAGCACGGTGACCTCCGCGGCGCCGAGCGCGAAGCGGTCGCCGGCGGCGACGCGCTGCACGGCCACGCCGGCCACCTCGGCGGCCTCGAGGACCGCCTCGGTGACCGCACCCGTCGGCGGGTCGGGATGCACGCCGAGCAGGAGGGCTCCGACGTCACGCTGCTCGAGCACCGCCGGCAGGCCCCCGCCGTGGTCGAGGTGGCCGTGGGTGAGCACGACGACGTCGAGGGCGTCGACACCGGCCTCGCGCAGGCGGCGTTGCAGCAGCGCCCCGTCCTCGCCGCCGTCGACGAGCATCCGCGCGGGACCCGCCGCGGCACCGGCCTGCCCGGGGGCCTCGACGAGGAACGCGTCGCCCTGACCGACGTCGAGCGCGGCGGCGGTGAGGTGGGTGACCGCGGGCGCGGGCACGAGCAGCGGCCCGAGGGCGAGGGCGCTGGCGAGCAGCAGCGCGGCGACGGCGAGCGCGCGGCGGCGGTGGGCGAGCACCGCGAGCCCGAGCAGGCCCGCGACGGGGCTCGCGAGGTGGGCTGGCTCGAGGGCGGGCAGGTCGGCGAAGGTCTCGGCGGCCCAGAGGATCGCCGCGAGCGGTGGCCCGGCGAGGCCAGCGAGGAGCCCGGCGGCCGCCGGGGAGACGACCGCGAGCGCGGCGGCGAGCAACCCGACGGTCTGGGCGAGCGCCGCGGCGGGTCCGGCGACGAGGTTGGCGGGCAGTGCGGCCGCGGGCAGCCCGCCGTCGCCGGCGAGGAGCACCGGCGCGACCCCGAGCTGCGCGCCGACGGTCGCCCCGACGGTCCAGCGCAGCCAGGAGGGCCCGCGCAGGCGGGCCACGACCGCCGGGGCGACGAGCAGCACACCGGCGGTCGCGAGCACCGAGAGGACGAAGCCGAGTCGCCGTGAGAGCAGCGGGTCGCTGAGCAGGAGCACGACGACGGCGATGGCCAGCAGGCGCAGCGGCTGGCGCACGCGCCCGAGGAGCCCGGCGAGCAGGACGAGCGCGGCGGTCGCCCCGGCGCGCAGCACCGAGGGCTGCCAGCGCACGAGCACGACGAACCAGGCGAGCGCGGCGAGACCGACGGCGCTGCGCCCGCGGGGCCCCACGCCGACGATCGCGGCGAGCCCGAGCACGCCGGCGAGCATGAGCGCGGTGTGCTTGCCGGAGACGACGACGAGGTGGGACAGCCCCGCGGCAGCGAAGCGCTCGCGCTGACCCTCCGGGCGCTCGCGCAGGTCGCCGGTCGTGACCCCTGAGAGCAGCACCGCCCGCTCGGGGTCGAGCGCCTCGTGGAACGCGGCCCGGGCGCGCTCGCGCACCGTCGTGCTCGCCGCGAGCAGTGCCGGTGGCGGCGCCACGCTGGGCAGCGGCTCGGCGGGACGGGCCCGGGCGACCGCGCCGTGGGCCCTCAGATGGGCGTCGAAGCCCTCCTCGTCGAGGGGCAGCAGTCGCGCCGTCCCACGCACCCTCGCGCCCAGCGGTGGGGCCTCCTCGAGCGCCTCGACCGCGATGACGACGCGCTGCCGCGCCGCGCGGCCGTCGGCCTCGTCGACGCGCAGCAGCAGCCAGCCGCCGGTCGCGGTCGGGCGCGCCTCGGTGACGACGCGCCCCTCGACGGTCACCTCGGCGGCCTGCGCGGCGAGGTGGGGCAGCGGACCGCGCTCGGCGAGGGCGAGACGGGCGCCGGCCATCCCACTGCCGGCGAGGGCGAGCGCGAGCGCGGCGACGGCGAGCGCGGCGACGGGTGCGCGGCGGGCGAGCAGCGCCCCGACGGCGAGGCCGGCGAGGGCGAGGACGGCGAGCCAGGCGGGTCCGGCCTGCAGGCAGCCGAGCCAGAGGCTGGCGGCCAGCGCGGTGGCGGCGGGGGCGCGCACGCCGGCTCAGAGGTCGAGGAGGTCGCGCAGGGCCTCGAGGCGCGTCTCGCCGATGCCGGCGACGTCGAGGAGGTCGGCGGGTGCGGCGAACGGCCCGTGGGCGTCGCGGTGGCTGACGATCCTCTCAGCGAGCACGGGGCCCACGCCGGGCAGGGCCTCGAGCTCGGTGGCGCTCGCGCGGTTGACGTCGATGCGGCCGTCGGGGCGCACCGCGTCGCCCGCCGCGGTGCCGGCCGGCGCCACCTCGCCCGCCTGCCCGCCCTCTGCGTGCTCCACCGCGTCGGCGTCGGGGACGACGAGCTGCTCGCCGTCCTGGACGGTGCGCGCGAGGTTGAGCCCGTCGAGCCAGGCGTCCTCGGTCGCGCCCCCCGCCGCGGCGATCACGTCAGCGATGCGCGCGTCGGCGGGCACCTCGTGCACCCCGGGGTCGGCGACGGCCCCGGCGACGTGGACGACGACGCTGCCGGTGGCGAGCGCGACGCCGGCACCGGCGCCGTCGGCCTCGCCCGACCCGGCCGCCGCCTGCCCCTCCAGGCCCGCCTGCGGCGCGTCGTCGGGGCGGTCCTCGGCGGCGGCGGGCTCACCGTCGGGCGTGAGGGCCCAGAGGGCGGCGAGCACCGCGAGCGCCCCGGCGAGCAGGACCCCGAGCGCGACGAGCTCGGCGGGGCTGACGGCGAGGCGCTCGCGCACCGCGGCGAGTCGTGGCGGCAGCGAGGAGGGCGTCATGGCGCGACGCTACGGCGCCGCGCCCCGAGCCCGGCGAGATCGCCGCGCGAGGCTGTGGACGCACCGGGCGGCGCCCGGGCTCGAGGGCGCCCGCCCAGGTCCCGCGGTCGGGCTCAGCGCCCCTCGGTCGCCGCGACGAGGCGCTCGAGGGCGGCGTTGAACGTCGCCGAGGGCCGCATGACCTCGGCGGCCCGCTCGCGGTCCGGCCAGTAGTAGCCGCCGAGGTCGACGGGCTCGCCCTGCACGGCGGCCAGCTCGCCGATGATCGTCTGCTCCTGCTCGGCGAGCTCGGCGGCGAGGGCGGCGAAGATCTCCGCGGCTGCGGGGTCCTCGGTCTGGCTCGCGAGGGCCTGCGCCCAGTAGAGGGTGAGGTAGACGTGGCTGCCGCGGTTGTCGAGCTCGCCGACCTTGCGCGAGGGCGAGCGCCCCTCCTCGAGGTAGCGGGCCACGGCGGCGTCGAGGGTGCGACCGAGCAGCCGGGCGCGCTCGTTGCCGAAGCGGTCGGCGAGGTGCTCGAAGGAGGCGGTCAGCGCGAGGAACTCCCCGAGGGAGTCCCAGCGCAGGTGGTTCTCCTTGCGCAACTGCTGGACGTGCTTGGGCGCCGAGCCGCCGGCCCCGGTCTCGAAGAGCCCGCCGCCGGCCATGAGCGGCACGATCGAGAGCATCCGCGCACTCGTGCCGACCTCGAGGATCGGGAAGAGGTCGGTGAGGTAGTCGCGCAGGACGTTGCCGGTCACCGAGATCGTGTCCTGTCCGGCCCTGGCGCGCTCGAGGCTGAAGCGCGTCGCCTCGGCCACGGGCATGACCTCGAGGCGGAGCCCGTCGGTGTCGAGGCCGCTGAGCTCGTCACGCACCTTCGCGAGGAGCTCGGCGTCGTGCGCCCGGGTCTCGTCGAGCCAGAACACCGCCGGGGCAGCGCTGGCGCGGGCCCGGCGCACCGCGAGCTGCACCCAGTCGCGCACCGCGTCGTCCTTGGTCTGGCAGGCCCGCCAGATGTCGCCGGTCTCGACGGTGTGGGCGAGGAGGGTCTGCCCAGCGGCGTCGACGACGCGCACGGTGCCGTCGGCGGGGATCTCGAAGGTCTTGTCGTGCGAGCCGTACTCCTCGGCCTTGCGGGCCATGAGCCCGACGTTGGGGACGCTGCCCATCGTCTTGGGGTCGAGGGCGCCGTTGGCCTTGCAGAACTCGATCGTCTCGCCGTAGAGCGCGGCGTAGGAGGAGTCGGGGATGACGCACTTCGCCGGCTGCTGCTCGTCGTCGGCGTTCCACATCGTCCCGGAGTCGCGGACGACGACCGGCATCGAGGCGTCGATGATGACGTCGGAGGGCACGTGGAGGTTCGTGATCCCCCGGCTCGAGTCGACCTGGGCGAGGCCGGGGCCGGTCTCGTAGGCCTTGGCGATGTCGGCCTCGATCGCCGCGCGGGTCTCGTCGTCGAGGCGCTCGAGGGCGCGCTCGAGGCTCGCCATGCCGTCGTTGGCGCTCACGCCGAGCCCCTCGAGGGTCGCGCCGTGGCGCTCGAAGACCTCCGCGTAGTAGGCCCGGACGGCGTGGCCGAAGATGATCGGGTCGCTGACCTTCATCATCGTCGCCTTGAGGTGCACCGAGAAGAGCACGCCCTTGGCCTTGGCGTCGGCGACCTGCTCGGCGAGGAAGGCCGTGAGCGCCCGCCGCGACATCACCGCGGCGTCGAGGACCTCCCCGGCCTCGAGCGGGATCGAGGGCTTGAGGACGGTGACCTCGCCGGCCTCGCCGACGTGCTCGACGCGGACGTCGGTGGCCTCGGCCACGGTCACCGAGCGCTCGCTCGAGCGGAAGTCCCCACCGGTCATCGTCGCGACGTGGGCGGGCGAGTCGCTCGACCACTCCCCCATGCGCGGGGGGTAGGCCCGGGCGTAGGCCTTGACCGCAGCGGGCGCGCGGCGGTCGGAGTTGCCCTCGCGCAGCACCGGGTTGACCGCGCTGCCCTTCACCGCGTCGTAGCGCTCCTTGACCTTGGCCTCGGCGTCGTCGGCGGGTTCCTCGGGATAGTCGGGGACGGCGTAGCCGGCGGCCTGCAGCTCGGCGATGGCGGCCTCGAGCTGTGGGATCGAGGCGGAGATGTTCGGCAGCTTGACGATGTTGGCCTCGGGGCGCTTGGCGAGCGCGCCGAGCTCGGCGAGCGCGTCGCCGACCTGCTGGTGCGGCTCGAGGTGGTCGCCGAAGGCCGCGAGGATGCGCCCGGCAAGGGAGATGTCCCGGGTCTCGACGTCGACCCCGGCTGCGCCGGCGAAGGCGTCGAGGACGGGCTGCAGCGACTCGGTGGCCAGCGCCGGCGCCTCGTCGGTGTAGGTGTAGATGATCCGGCTCATCGGTGCTCTGCTCCCTCTCGGCGACGGTGTCGGTCGGGGCCCCGGCGCCGGCGCGGGGACCGCCGACGCAGGGACCGCGCACGCTACCCGCTCACGCCCCGCCCGCGCCCAGCCTCCCCCGCCGCCGTGCGCGGGGCGAGGCGTGCGCTCAGGCGGGCTTGGTGACGAAGGCCAGCATCCGGCCGGGCACCCAGATCGTCTTCACGACCTCGCGGCCGTCGAGGTGGCGGGCGACGTTGTCGACGCCGCGCCCGGCAGCCACCGCGACCTCCTCGGAGGCCTCGGCGGGCACCTCGACCTGTCCACGCACCTTGCCGTCGACCTGGACGGGCACGACGACGACGTCGCGCACGAGCAGGTCGGGGTCGTAGGTGGGCCAGTCGGCCTCGGCGGCGAAGCCCTCCCGCCCGAGGCGCGCCCAGCACTCCTCGGCGACGTGGGGCGCGATCGGGGAGAGCATGACCGCGACGGCGGCGAGGGCGTCGTCGACGCCCGCGCCGCCGGCACCGCGGTCGCGCAGCGCCTGGGAGGTCTCGTTCGTCAGCGTCATGAGCTTGGCGAGCGCGGTGTTGTACTTGAAGCCCTCGTAGTCCTCGGTGACCCCGGCGATCGCCTCGTGGGTCGCCCGGCGCAGCTCCTCGTCGTCGCTGCCGTCGCGGTCGGCGACGTGCTCGTCGACGAGGCGGCACAGCCGTGAGAGCCACTTGAACATCCCGGAGGTCGAGACGTCGGCCCAGTCGACGTCGTCCTCGATGGGGCTCGCGAAGAGCATCGTCGCGCGCAGGGTGTCCGAGCCGTAGGTCTCGATGACCTCCTTGGGCTCGACGAGGTTGCCCTTGCCCTTGCTCATCTTCTGGCCGTGCATGATGACCATGCCCTGGGACTTCAGCCGCGCGAAGGGCTCGGTGAAGTCGAGGTGGCCGAGGTCGTGGAGGGCCTTGGTGAAGAAGCGGCTGTAGAGCAGGTGGAGGATCGCGTGCTCGATGCCTCCGGTGTACTGGTCGACGGGCATCCAGTGGTGGACGGCGTCGCGGTCGAAGGCCACGTCGTCGCGGTGCGGCGAGCAGTAGCGCAGGTAGTACCACGAGGAGTCGACGAAGGTGTCCATCGTGTCGGTGTCGCGCCGCGCCGCTGCCCCGCAGGCCGGGCAGGTCGTCTGCGACCACGTCGGGTGGCTCGCCAGGGGCGACTCGCCGGTGGGCCGCAGGTCGATGTCGTCGGTGGCGGGCAGGCGCACCGGCAGGTCCTCCTGGGGCACCGGCACGAGCCCGCAGTCGGGGCAGTGCACGATCGGGATCGGCGCGCCCCAGTAGCGCTGGCGGCTCACGAGCCAGTCGCGCAGGCGGTAGTTCACCGCGAAGGCCCCGAGGCCGCGCGCCTCGAGGTCGGCGGTGATGCGCTGCTTGGTCTCCGGCCACGGCTGGCCGTCGTAGGGCCCGGAGTTCACCGTCATGCCCTCGCCGGCGGCGGCCTCGGTCATCGCCGCCTCGTCGAGGTCGGTGCCCTCGGGCTGGACGACGACGCGGACCGGCAGGCCGTGCTGGCGGGCGAAGTCGAGGTCGCGCTGGTCGTGGGCGGGCACGGCCATGATCGCGCCGGTGCCGTAGCCCATGAGGACGTAGTCGGCGGCGTAGACCGGCAGGCGCTCGTCGTTGACCGGATTGACGGCGTGGACGCCGAGGAACAGGCCCTCCTTGTCCTCGCCGGTGGCCTCGCGCTCGATGTCGCTCTTGCGCTGGACCCGCTCGCGGAAGGCGAGGAAGTCCTCGGCGGTGCCGCCGGCCTCGGCCCACGCCAGCGCCCGGGGATGCTCGGGGGCGACGACGAAGAACGTCGCGCCGTAGAGGGTGTCGGGCCGGGTGGTGTAGACGACGACGTCCTCGCTGGCCTCCCCGGCCTCGACGGCGAAGGTGACGTTGGCGCCCTCGGAGCGCCCGATCCAGTTGCGCTGCAGCGTGAGCACGCGCTCGGGCCACCGGCCCTCGAGCTCGGCCATGTCCTCGAGGAGGCGCTCGGCGAAGTCGGTGATCTTGAGGAACCACTGGTTGAGCGTCTTCTTGCCGACCTCGGCGTCGCAGCGCTCGCAGCGCCCGGCGACGACCTGCTCGTTGGCGAGCACGGTCTGGCACGACGGGCACCAGTTGACGAGCGCGTCCTTGCGGTAGGCCCAGCCGGCCTTGAAGAGCTCGAGGAAGAGCCACTGCGTCCAGCGGTAGTAGCGGGGGTCGGAGGTCTGCAGGCGGCGCGACCAGTCCCAGGCGAAGCCCAGACGCGTCATCGTCGCCACGTGGGTCTCGATGTTGGCCTGCGTCCACGCCTCGGGGTCGGCGCCACGCTGGATCGCGGCGTTCTCCGCGGGCAGCCCGAAGGAGTCCCAGCCGATGGGGTTCATGACCTCGTAGCCGCGCAGGCGCTGGTAGCGGGCGACGGCGTCGCCGAGGCTGAAGGCCTCGACGTGGCCCATGTGGAGGTCCCCCGAGGGGTAGGGGAACATGTGCAGCGCGTAGAACGGTGGCCGGTCGCTGTCGTCGTCGGCGTCGAAGAGGGCGGCGTCGGCCCACGCGCGCTGCCAGCGCGGCTCGATCTCTGAGGGGTCGTACCCCGTGCGTGTCGCTGCGGCGGGCTCTGAGGCCACGTCGTCCTCCTCCTCGCATGACGAGGCTTCGCGGTCTGCGCTGGTGTGGGGGGTGGGCGTCGCCCGCCCGTCGGGCAGTGTAGCGGGGCCGCGCCGCCAGGCCCCCTCCAGGAAGGGTCCTTCGGCCCACTCACTCGACGCCCTCTGTCGTCGCCTCGAGGCGCGGCGCGGGCGAGGCTTGGGGGCGAACCACCACCGAAGGCCGCGCCACCGCGCCGCGTGCCACGGACCGGAAGGCCCGCGATGACCGTCGACCTCGACCAGCGCCGTGCGATCGGCCCGGAGATCCACGACGGGGCGCCCTCGGGCGACCCCGCGACGATGTGGGGCCAGCGGCAGCTCGACCTGCGGCTCGTCAACCCCGCGAACCGCCGGAAGTTCAAGGTCATCGTCGTCGGCACCGGCCTGGCCGGCGCCGGCGCGGCCGCGACGCTCTCCGAGCTCGGCTACGGCGTCGACGTCTTCACGCTCCACGACGCCCCCCGGCGCGCGCACAGCGTCGCGGCGCAGGGCGGCATCAACGCCGCGAAGGCCTACAAGGCCGACGGCGACAGCGTCGAGCGCCTCTTCAAGGACACCGTCAAGGGCGGCGACTTCCGCTCCCGCGAGGCCGACGTCTACCGCCTCTCGGAGCTGTCGGTGAAGGTCATCGACCACATGACCGCGCTCGGCGTGCCGTTCGCCCGCGAGTACGGCGGCGGGCTCGCCACGCGCTCCTTCGGCGGCGTGCAGGTCTCCCGCACCTTCTACGCCCGCGGGCAGACCGGCCAGCAGCTGCAGATCGCCGGCTCGCAGCAACTGCTCAAGGAGGTCGGCGCGGGGCGCTGCCGGCTGCACACCCGCCAGGAGATGCTCGACCTCATCGTCAGCGAGGGCCGCGCGGTCGGCATCGTCACCCGCGACCTCGTCACCGGCGAGATCCGCCCGCACACCGCCCACGCCGTCGTGCTCGCCACCGGCGGCTACGGCAACGCCTACTTCAAGTCCACCCTCGCCAAGGCCTCGAACGTCACCGCGACGTGGCGGGCGCACAAGCGCGGCGCGCTCTTCGCCAACCCGTGCTTCGTGCAGTTCCACCCGACCTCGCTGCCGCTGTCGAGCGAGTGGCAGTCCAAGCTCACGCTCATGAGCGAGTCGCTGCGCAACGACGGCCGCGTATGGGTGCCGAAGAAGGCCGGTGACGACCGCGACCCCAACGCCATCCCCGAGGACGAGCGCGACTACTACCTCGAGCGCATGTACCCCTCCTTCGGCAACCTCGCGCCGCGCGACATCTCCTCGCGGGCGGCCAAGGCCCAGCTCGACGCCGGCAAGGGCGTCGGCCCGCTGCGCAACGGCGTCTACCTCGACTTCGCCGACGCGATCGCGCGCCTCGGCCGCAAGACCATGGAGGAGCGCTACTCCAACCTCTTCGAGCTCTACATCGAGGCCACCGGGGAGGACCCCTGGACCGCGCCGATGCGCATCGCGCCGGGACCGCACTTCGTCATGGGTGGCCTCTGGACCGACTACGACCAGATGAGCTCGCTGCCGGGGCTCTTCGTCGGTGGGGAGGCGAGCTTCAACTACCACGGCGCGAACCGTCTCGGGGCGAACTCGCTGCTGTCGGCGTCGGTCGACGGCTGGTTCGTCCTGCCCTGGACGGTCCCGAACTACCTCGCCCCGCAGCTCGGCAGCGAGCCGCTGCCCCACGACCATCCCGACGTGCGCGCGACCCTCGACGAGGTCAGCGAGCGCGTCGAGCACCTCCTCGGCGTCGGCGGCACGCGCGGCCCCGACGTCTTCCACGCCGAGCTCGGGCAACTGCTCATCGACCACGTCGGCGTCGAGCGGCACGCCGAGGGCCTCGCCGAGGGCGCCGACCGGATCCGTGCGCTGCGCGAGGAGTTCTGGCGCGACGTCCGCGTCGTCGGCTCCGGCGCCGAGCTCAACCAGGAGCTCGAGCGCGCCGGGCGCGTCGCCGACTACCTCGAGCTCGCCGAGCTCATGGCCCTCGACGCCCTCGACCGCGACGAGTCCGCCGGGGCGCACTTCCGCAGTGAGCACCAGACCGCCGACGGGGAGGCCAAGCGCGACGACGAGCGGTGGACCTCGACGTCGGCCTGGGGACCTCCGGGATGGGACGGCCGCCCCGTGCGGCACAGCGAGCCGCTCACGTTCAAGAAGATCAAGCTCGCGACGAGGAGCTACAAGTGATGCGGCTCGCAGTGGAGGTCTGGCGCCAGCACGACGCCGACGCAGCCGGCGGCTTCGAGACCTACGAGGTCACGAGCGCGACGCCGGAGATGAGCCTGCTCGAGCTCCTCGACATGCTCAACGCCGAGCTCGTCGCCGCCGGCGGGGCCCCCGTCGCCTTCGACCACGACTGCCGCGAGGGCATCTGCGGCAGCTGCGGGATGATGGTCAACGGCCGGCCGCACGGCCCCGAGGACAACACCCCGGCGTGCCTGCAGCGCGTGCGGTCGTTCTCCGACGGCGACCGGGTGCGCCTCGAGCCCTTCCGCGGCGGGTCGTTCACGGTCCTGCGCGACCTCGCCGTCGACCGCTCCGGGCTCGACCGCGTCATCGCCTCGGGCGGCTACACCTCGACGCCGACGAACGCCGCGCCGGAGGCGGCGAGCCTGCCCGCCAACGAGCTCGAGGCCGCCCAGGCGATGGACTACGCCGCCTGCATCGGCTGCGGCGCCTGCGTCGCGGCGTGCCCCAACGGCGCCGCGCAGCTCTTCGCCGGCGCGAAGATCGGCCACCTCGTCCACCTGCCGCAGGGCCGCGTCGAGCGCTACGAGCGCGTCCGCACGATGGTCGAGCAGATGGAGGACGACTTCGGCTACTGCACGAACTACACCGAGTGCGTGCCCGCCTGCCCCGCGGCCATCCCGCTGCAGGCCATCGCCGAGCTCAACCGCGAGCGCCGCCGGGCGCTGTGGCACCAGCGCAAGGTCGACGAGGCGCCCGAGGCCCGACCGAAGGGCTGGCTCGCCCGCCTGCGCACCGGCCCGTGGTGGCAGTCCGACCCCGACGACCGGCCGATGCCCACCGAGCGCTGAGGCGCCGCCG
>PWFH01000103.1 GCA_003553795.1 Egibacter sp.
ACCCTGGCAACCCCCAGGCGGAGGCAAACCCCCCGGAGCCGACCCGCCCGACCGAGGCCGACCCTCCGGAGCCGACCCGCCCAGCCGAGGCCGACCCTCGGGAGCCGACCCGCCCAGCCGACCACCCGACCAGCCCCCACCACCCGTGCAGCCCACCCTCGACCTCTAGAACCCCCAGCCCCCCTCGCTGCGCCCCGGCGACCCCCGGGGCGCACACCCACGCCATCACACGCCGGTGCCGGTGGAGTGCCCGACCCCCCACGACTCGGCAACAGACCTACGGTCCTAGGGGTCCTCGGCGACGGGTTCGAGGGAGGCAAGCAGGGCCTGCCCCACCGAGAAGTCCCCGGCGCGGCCCTTGAAGAGATCCCCAAGGCGCGCGTGGTCGGCCTCCCCCGCGGCGTCGGGTCGCCGCCCGAGGACCGCCGCGGCCACGGCGACGACCTCCTCGGGCTCCGCAGGGTCACCGAAGGTCGGGAAGACCTCGAGGACCTCCCAGACCTCCGCGAGCGCGCGCCGCTCCCCCCCGAGGAGGAAGGCCTCGGCGTCGGGCTCGTCGGCGTCGGCGAGCCCGGCGAGGACCTCGCCGAAGAGGTCGTGGGGGTCGACGCCACGCGGCATCGCGAAGCCCGCCGGGGGGTGCAGGCGCCACTCGAGCGTGGCCCCGCGGGGGCCGTGGGCCTCGAGCCAGACCTGCCAGCCACGCACGTAGGAGTCGAGCGGCGGGCCGAGCCGGGCGTCGAGCGCCTCGATGAGCGCGGCGTCGACGCGGTAGACGCAGGTGGGGACGGCCATCAGTCCGGCAGGGTCAGGACGTCGTCGTCGGGTGCGGGGACGTCGGCGGTGTGCGCCTCGAAGCCGCGCCACCAGGTCACCCGTTCGGGCGCGAGCGCGCCGTCGCGCACCGTGCCGCGCAGCGCGAGGCCGCGCACCTGCGAGGGGCGGCCCCCGTCATCGTCGACGACGACGGCGAGCGGCGTGCCGTCGACGGTGAAGGGCGCCTCGCCCTCACCAACGGCCTCCGGCGCGGCGACGTCGAGGGCGAAGCCGGCCGACCACACCGCGGGAGCGACCTCGACGTCGGCCCGACCGGCCGCGGCGACGACCGCGCGGCGCCCGGCGACCGCCCGGCGCACGTCAGCGGGCACGACGGAGGGCAGCCCCGGGGCGACCCCCGGCCCCGGCGTGGGCGCGGCGAGCCACACGGGATCGCTGAGCACGACCCGCACCGCGACGCGCCGCTGGGGCAGCCAGGTGCGGGGGACCACCGGGAGGTCGCGGAGGTAGTGGCCGATGGCTCCGCGCTCCTTGACCGCCAGCGCGGTCATCGCCGCAGAGACCGTGGGGGCGTGCAGCGCGAGGCCGACGGGGTCGTCGAGGGAGTGCACCCGGGCGAGGCCGCGCGCGACGACGCCGCCACCGCCGTCGGGCGCGGGCACGTAGACCGTGCAGGAGGGCTCGCGCGCGAGCAGGCGTGCCTTGACCGCCTCCTCGGAGGTCGACAGCCACACCGCTGCGCCGTCGAACCAGAACGCCATCGGCGAGAGCAGCGGGCCAGAGCGGCTCGGCAGCGCGAGCACGCAGCGGCGCGCGCCCTCGAGGACCTCCTCGATCGTCGTCACCGGCTCCTCCTCCGCGCGGTCGGGCACCGACCGGCCGCGACCCACCACCCTGCCGCGGCCGGCCTCGCCGCGAGCGTGGCAGGATCGCCGGCGGGCCGCCACCCTGCGGCCTCTGCGACCCTGCGAGGAGCCAACGATGCCCGCTGCGGGCGACGACCCCACCACCCCGCCCGCCGCCTGGGCCTACCGCACCGAGGTCGGCCTCGACGGCTGCAACGTCCACCTCGCCGCGCTCGAGGCCGCCGGGTTGCTCGGCATCGTCGAGGAGGACGGCCGCGCGACGGCGTACTTCCCCGCGCGCGTCGCGGACCTGCCGCTTCCGGGGCGCTGGGAGGCGGTGCCCGACGTCGACCACCTCGCGGCCTGGCGGGCGTCGATCGAGCCGGTCGTGGTCGGGCCCTTCGCGATCACCCCGCCGTGGCGAGAGGCACCGGAGGCCGAGGAGGTCCTCGTCATCGAGCCAGCGCAGGCCTTCGGCACGGGACACCACGAGACGACGGTCGGCTGCCTCGCCGCGCTCGCCCGCCTCGACCTCGCGGGGGCGCGCGTCGACGACGTCGGCACCGGCACCGGTGTGCTCGCCATCGCCGCGGCGAGGCGGGGCGCCGCGGAGGTCCGCGCCGTCGACGTCGATCCCATTGCGGTGGCGACCGCGAGGGCCAACGCCGCGACCAACGGCGTGGCCGTCGCCGTCGCCGAGGGCTCGGTCGCCGCGCTCGGCGGCAGCCCCGCCGACGTCGTCGTCGCCAACCTCGACACCGCGACGCTGTCGGCGCTCGCGGCCGACCTCGCCGGTCGACTCGCGCCCGGCGGGGTACTCGTCGCGAGCGGCGTGAGCGTCGAGCGCTCGGACGAGGCCGTCGCCGCCCTCGAGGCCGCGGGACTCGACGTCGAGACCACCCCCGGCGAGGCCTGGGTCGTGCTCACCGCGCGGCGGGCGACGGGACCGCACCGGGCGCGCTGAACGTCGCGCCGGGCGGCGGGCAGTAGCATCGCGCCTGATGCCACCCTCCCGTGAGGTCACGATCACCCTCGATGGGCTCGCCCACGGCGGCGACGCCGTCGGGCGCCTCGACGACGGCAAGGCCTGCTTCGTCGCCTACGCCATCCCCGGGGAGACCGTCCGCGCGAGGATCCTCGAGGAGCGCAAGCGCTTCGCCCGCGCGATGACCGTCGAGGTGCTCGAGGCCTCCCCCGACCGGGTCGCGCCGCCCTGCCCGCACTTCGGGCCCCAGCGCTGCGGCGGCTGCCGCCTGCAGCACATCGCCCCGGCGCGGCAGGCCGCGCTGCTGCGCCAGGTCGTCGTCGACGCGCTCGAGCGCATCGGCGGCCTCGTGGACCCGCCGGTCGCCGAGACGCTCCGCCCCCACGGCGGCGACGGCCTCGGCTACCGCAACCAGGCACGCTTCGCCCCCGACGAGCAGGGCCGGCTCGGCCTGCGGCGGGGGGGCAGCCACGTCATCGAGCCCATCGCGCACTGCCCCCTGCTCGACGCCGGGGCGTCCGCGGCCCGCACCGCCGCCGGCGACACCTGGCCGGGGGTCGCCGAGGTCGTCGTGCGCGGCGACGCCGACGGGCGCGCGAGCCTCGAGATCCACCCGGGTCCCGGACCGCTACCGCCACTGCCGCCGGGTGAGACGCCGGTGGCCGTCGTCGGCACCGATGGGGCGGTCGCGCTGCGCGGCGAGCCGACCCTGCGCGAGCACGCCGCCGGACGCTCCTGGCAGGTCTCGGCGACGAGCTTCTTCCAGCCGAGCCGGGCCGGCGCCGAGGCCCTCGCCACGCTCGTGGCCGAGGCCGCCGACCTGCGTGAGGACGAGACGGCCCTCGACCTCTTCTGCGGGGTCGGGCTGCTCGCCGGCACCCTCGGCGCGTCCGGCGCCGCGGTCACCGCCGTCGAGGCCGATCCCGCCGCGGCCGAGGACGCCGCGGTCAACCTCGCCGACCTCGACGCCGAGGTGCTGCTCGGCGACGCCGACGACGTCGTCGCCGACCTCGTCGAGGCCGGCGCCCACGCCGACGTCGTCGTCCTCGACCCGCCGCGTCGCGGAGCCGGCGCCGAGCTCACCGCGGCGATCGCGACGGTCGCGCGCTGGCGCATCGTCTACGTCGCCTGCGACCCCGCCGCGCTCGCCCGCGACGCCCGGGTCCTCGCCGAGGCCGGCTGGGAGCTCGTGCGGGCGGTACCCGTCGACCAGTTCACCCACACCGCCCACGTCGAGGTCGTCGCGACCTTCGAGCCGTCGAGCCGGCCGTGAGCACCCCGGCGCGCCGCCCCGTCGGCGCGCTCGCCGCGCTCGCCCTGTGCGCCGCCCTGCTCGCCGCCCCGCCGGCGGGGGCCGACGAGGACGACGACGCGGAGGGCGCGCTCGCCACCTCCGACAGCGCCCTCGCCGGCATCCTCGTCACCTGGGTCGACGACGAGGAGCGCGCCGAGGCGCTCTACGAAGGCCTCGGCGAGCTCGAGGAGCTGTCGGTGCTCGTCGTCGACGAGGGGGGACGCGCCGTCGTCGACCTCGACGCCGACGAGGCCCGGCTGCCGGCGTCGACGGCGAAGCTCGTCACCGCGGCGGCGGCCTGGCG
>PWFH01000016.1 GCA_003553795.1 Egibacter sp.
CAACCAGTGGGACAGCGAGCGGGGCCGGTCGGTGACCCGGGTGCTGCACAACCTCGGCCGGGAGGACCAGCTCTACCCCGCCGCGGTCGAGCGGGAGGTTGGTTGGGTGAGGGGCTGGCGCGGTGACGGCTGGGTGACGGTAGGCGGGTAGCTCACGACCCGGACGGTTTCCCGGTCGGGGTTCGGCGTTCGCCGCCGTGGTCGTGCCGTTGCCGTTTCCAGCCCCTCCCCGTCGAACCGTGCGTGCGGTTCTCCCGCACACGGCTCACCGACGTCGTTCACCAGGTAGCGTTCGGTTTCTCCCGCCAGGGCTTGTTGGCCCTGGGCGCGACGACGATGCCGTTGAGGTCGATGATGCCCATGCAGTCGGGGGATGCGTGCACCACGCGGTGCCAGCCGTAGCGCACACCCGCTTGGTGGCGGTAGCCGACGTAGCGGGCCAGCCGCCCGACGGCGAAGGATCGGATGCGGTCGAGATGGTAGGCGGAGTTGCCGTAGCGGAAGTACCCCGCCCATCCGCGCAGGAACCGGTTGATCTCGGCCACCACTTGGTCGTGGGGCGCAGCCAGCCGGGCCCGTGCGGTGAGGAACCGCAGCCGGTCGCGGGCATGTGCCATCGCCTTGCGTGAGGGCCAGCGGGCGAGGAAGACCACGTGACGGCTCCGCGGCGAGCGGCCCCGCACCATGCGCAGATGGAAGCCGAGGAAGTCGATGCCCTCCCCGCCTTCCTCAAGGTGCACGATGCGGGTCTTGGCCGCCTTGGTCTGCAACCCCAGCTCAGCGAGGCGTTGTTCGAGCACACGCAGCGCCCGTTCGGCCTGCCGTTGGCTGTTGCAGACGGCCACGAGATCGTCGGCGTAGCGGACGAGCACCCCGTCGCGGCCGGTGCGCCATTGCCGGTCGAGCCGGTGCAGGTACACGTTGGCCAACAGCGGGGAGATCACCCCGCCTTGCGGGGTGCCGGTCACCGGATGAGCGACCGCGCCGTGCCCCATCACCCCCGCGCGCAGCATCGCGCGCAAGAGCCGAAGCAGCGACTGGTCACAGATCCGCTCCTCAACCGCCTCGAGCAACCCCTCATGACCGATCGCCTCGAAGCACGAGGCGATGTCGGTCTCTGCCACCCAACGCTTGCCCTTGAAGGTCTCGTCGTGCAGCACCTGCAACGCGTCATGCGCCGTGCGCTTGGGACGGAACCCGAAACTGTGCGGCGACATGTCGGCTTCGAAGATCGGCTCGATGACGATCTTGACCGCGGTCTGCACGATGCGATCACGCACCGTGGGCACCGACAACGGACGCCGTTCGGCGCTGCCAGGCTTGGGGATCCACACCCGGCGAGCCGGCTGTGGTCGCCAGCGGCCCTCGGCAAGCTCAAGCTCGAGCTCGCCCAGCAGCCGGTCGACCCCGTACTGCACAACATCAGCGACGGTGACCTCATCAACACCAGGCGCGCCACGGTTGGCGCGCACCTGCTCCCACGCCCGCTGCAAGACGTCTCTGCGGTAGACCTTGTCTCCCAGCGCGTGGAACCGTCGTCGGGGATCGGCCTTGGCCGACCGGTACAGCGCGCGCTGCAGTTCTCGGACCTTGTCTGGGGGCGGATCTAGCACTCTGGCACTCACCCGGCCCTTCCCCACACCGCGACGCATCGACGAAGCAGCGGCCCTTCCCTCACCGGCGGTTGTGTTGTCCGCCCGGCTCAAGCGGTACTACGGCCGCCTCCGACGCCCACCCGGCACACCGCCCGTTTCCCGGCCTTCGCCGGTTATCGGGCCGTGCGCTCCGGTCGTACTCCGCAGCCGACCGGGCCGGGGAGGGCCTCCCCAGTTCCCGCCGTCACCTTCTGAACGTTCCACGCCCCCTACGCCGAGGAGTTCCTCACCGCTGCGCATCCAGGCTCTTCACGGCTTCCGTGGCCTTCACCCTGAGGGACGGGGCTCGGCACTCCCTCTCCCCGCACAACTGCGGGCAACGTTCACGGCGCGGCAGGCTTCGCGTCATGCTGCGGACCGCTCAGTCGCTCCCCCCAACGGGGCTTTCGACGCTGGACTCCGACCCGGCCCGTTTCCAGACCAAGCCGCCAGCCTGCTACCGGGCCTCCTGGCAGCTACCCGGACCGGACTCTCACCGGCCGGCGACGACGAGCACCCAATCACGAGCGACTACGCAACTTGCACGCAGCTCACCCCCAATCGGTTCAGGGCGTACTCCCGGGGTCCGTGGAACTTGGTGGGGGTCCTCCGTGCGGAGCAGGCCTGGTGGCATGCTCCGTCAGACCGTTCCAAGGATCTGAAGGAGGACCCCCATGGCAGGATCGCACACTCGTCCGTCTGCCCGCGAGCAACCCGCCGAGGAGGCCAACGAGACGAGGCCGCTGTCGCTGGTCTCGACCGCTGAGCACGGGCTGTCCGAGCAGCTCTCCGGCCGCATCGACGGGCATCTCGAAGCCTTCGCCGAGCACATGCGCGAGGGGCTGCTGGCCGCCTCCACCGCGGTCGGTCTCGAGGTCATGGCCGAGCTGATGGACGCCGAGGTCGCCGAGATCGCCGGGCCGAGGGGCCGGCACGATCCCGAGCGGACCGCCAACCGGCACGGCACCGAGTCAGGCACGGTCACGCTGGGCGGCCGGCGGGTGCCGGTGCGCCGCCCCCGCGTGCGCACCGTCGCCACTGGCGACGAGCCCGAGCGGGAGGTCGCACTGGCCTCCTACGAGACGTTGGCCTCGACTGATCTGCTGGCCGAGGGCATCGTGGCGCGCATGCTCGCGGGGATCTCCACCCGCGGCTACCCAGTCGCGCTCGAGCCCGTCGGCGCCGCCGTCGAGCAGCAGGCCACCTCGACGTCGAAGTCGGCGGTCTCCCGCCGGTTCGTGACCGCGACTGCCGAACGGCTCGCCAAGCTCGAGTCGGCCCCGCTCGACGGCCAGCGCTGGCTGATCGTGTTCATCGACGGGTTCGGTCTCGGCGAGCACACCCTCGTCGGAGCGCTTGGCGTCACCGCCGACGGCACCAAGGTGCCGCTGGGGGTGGCCGAGGGCTCGACCGAGAACGCCGCGGTGTGCACCCGGCTGCTCTCCGACCTCGCCGAGCGGGGCCTGGATGCCGAGAAGGGCGTGCTGTTCGTCGTCGACGGCGGCAAGGCCGCCGGCAAGGCCATCCGCGACGTCTACGGCGGCCTCGCGCCGATCCAGAGGTGTCGTCGTCACAAGGAACGAAACGTCACCGACCACCTGCCCGAGGCCGAACGGCCGCTGACCCAGCGGCGGCTGCGCGCCGCCTGGGCCAACCCCGACCCCGCCGCCGCCCGCGCCGAGCTCGACGCCCTGGCCCGCGCGCTGGCCAAGAAGCGGCCGGGCGCCGCCGCCAGCCTGCGCGAGGGCCTCGATGAGACCCTGACCGTCAACCAACTCGGCGTCACCGGCTCCCTCCTCAAGACGGTCGACTCCACCAACCCCGTCGAGAGCATGATCGAGATCGTCCGCGACCACAGCCGCCGAGTGAAGCACTGGACCTCGGGTGAGATGGCGCTGCGCTGGGCCGCCGCCGGCATGACCGCCGCGGAGTCGCAGTTCCGCCGCGTCAAGGGCTTCCGGCAGCTGCCCGACCTCGCCCGAGCCCTCGAGCGCACCGTCGGCTACCAGCCCGACGAGCACGACATCCCCGCCGACATCACAGCCTGACCCTACGATGCAACAAGCGGAGGCCACCTACCGAAGTTCCACGCCAAGCGGGGCATCCTCTAGCCGCCCGAACGGCACTCCTTGAGCCGCTGACCAGCACCTTCACCGGACCACCCGCGTGCCCCTACGTACTGCGGAACTCGGGTTCTGCATACCACCTTTCAAGAAGAAGGGGTGGGCAGGAAGCGCCACCTCGCCAACATGTAGCGTCACAGCAGGTCAGCGGGGCCGTTCGGGTCTTCTGACGCAGCTCGGTGCCAGCCCGTCGGCGGGCTTTCGCCGCGCGGACCGCCAGCAGAAGCCCGGAGAGCCCGTGCTCGGCCGCAGACCGCCCCGAAAGCGTCGAGAGGTGCGAGCCCGTCGGTGCACGGCGGCCAGGCTTCCGAGCCGACACCCTCACCGTAGCCCGCTGACCTGCGAAGACGAGTTGACCGCGGGCTGCCGCATCCATCCCCAACATGTCGTGGCAGGTGGCGCTTTCTGCCTACCCCTTTCAAGCAGA
>PWFH01000153.1 GCA_003553795.1 Egibacter sp.
GCCCATCGACCGACAGGCCCTCCTCCCGCTCGACCATCCCCGAGCCCGCCAACTGCCCCGCCAGCCGCAACGCCCGCGCCAACAGCCGGTCCGCCGCCGACAACACCTCGAGCAGCTCCGCTACCGCCCGACCCCCCGGCGACCCCCACCCCGACGACGCAGACGACCCCGACGCCCCCGACGACGCCGACGTCGTCGAGGGCTGCCCGGCCTGAGACCCCGACGCCGTCGACGGCTGCCCGGCCGCCGCCGCGGCGGGCTCGCCGCCACCCGCACCCTGCCCTGTGGTAGAACGCATGTTCGACATACCCGCATCATGCCAGACCCCTCCGACATCAGCCTGCGGTCTTCCACAGGTTCTGGTGACCATTCGCTGCCACTGCTCGAGCCAGCCGCCACGCCCTTCGCTACGCTCCCGCTGCCCGCGTTACCGCGCACCCGCGAGGCAGGAGGAGCGAGCCCATGACGACCGCGCTGGTCTTCGCTGGCCAGGGCAGCCAACGCGAGGGGATGGCGCTGCCGTGGCAAGGCCATCCGTCGTTCGCGCGCTGGGAGGAGGCCAGCGACCTACTCGGCTTCGACGTCGCACGGCTCGGCACGAGCGCGACCGCCGAGGAGCTCCGAGAGCCCGCGGCCTGCCAGGTCGCGCTCTTCGTCCACGCGGTGGTGCTGCTCGAGGCCTGGCAGGCGGCAGGTGGCACTGCCCCGAGCGCGACGGCCGGACACTCGCTCGGGGAGTACGACGCCCTCGTCGCCGCCGGTGCGCTCGACTTCGCCGCGGCGTTGGGTCTGGTCGACGTCCGCGCACGGGCGACCGAGCGTGCCGCGACCGCGCACCCCGGCGGCATGGTCGCCTGCCTCGGCCACGAGCGAGAGGCCGTCGAGGAAGCGTGCGCTGCGACCGGCGCGCACGTCGCCAACGACAACGCCCCGGGGCAGGTCGTCTGCGCCGGCGCCCCCGAGTCCCTCGAGGCCCTGCGCGAGGAGCTCACCAGCGCGGGCGGCCGCGGCAAGGTCGTCGAACTCGAGGTCGGCGCGGCCTACCACAGCCCGCACATGGCCTCGGCGGTCGAGGAGCTCGGCGTGGCGCTCGACGCGACCGCCTTCGCCGACACGACCACGCCGGTCATCGCCAACGTCGACGCCGCCCCGCACACCGCCGGTGGGGACTGGCCGTCGCTGCTGCGACGCCAGGTCGTCTCGCCGGTGCGCTGGCGCGAGACCGTCGGCGCGCTGGCCGCCGCCGGGGTCACCGATGTCGTCGAGCTCGGCGCCTCGCCGGTGGTCACCGGCCTCGTCAAGCGCACCGACCGCGGCCTTGGCCGCCACGCCGTCACGACCCCCGCGGAGCTCGAGGAGGCCCTCGCATGAGCCGTCAACCGTCGACCTGGGCGCTTGTCACCGGGGCGTCGAAGGGCATCGGCGCCGCGGTCGCCGAGGCGTTGGCCGCCGACGGCCGCGACGTCCTCGTCCACTACGGCAGCGACGCCGATGGCGCCGCGGCGGTCGTCGAGCGGCTCGCCGCCCGCGGCGTCGAGGCCCGGGCGGTGGGCTGCGACCTCGCCGGTGACCTCGCCCCGCTGCTCGAGGCGATGGAGGAGGTCGGCGGCGTCGACGTCCTCGTCAACAACGCCGGGGTCACCGCCGATGGCCTCGCGATGGGCATGAGCGACGAGGACTTCGCGCGCACCTGGCAGGTCAACGTCGCGGCGGCGTTCGCGCTGTCGCGGGCCGCGCTACGGCCGATGCTGCGCACCCGTCACGGGCGCATCGTCAACACCACGAGCGTCGTGGGCCTCCACGGCAACGCCGGTCAGGCGAACTACGCCGCGAGCAAGTCCGCGCTCGTCGGGCTCACCAAGACCTTGGCCAAGGAGGTCGGCAAGCGCGGGATCACCGTCAACGCGATCGCGCCGGGGTTCATCGCCACGGCGATGACCGCGGAGCTCGACGCCGAGGAGATCACCGAGCGCATCCCCACCGGGCGGCTCGGCCGGCCGGAGGAGGTGGCTGCGGTGGTGGCGTTCCTCGCCAGCGACGCGGCGAGCTACGTCAACGGCACCGTCGTGCAGGTCGACGGCGGCCTCTTCGCCTGAGCCCACCCGCGCCCCTGCCCATGACCGCCACCCCGAGGACGCACCCGTGAGCAGCGACCCGAGGGCCATGCGCGCGGCGCATCGCCTCACCGCTCCGGCGCTCCTGCGCCGCCTGCGCGTCGAGGTCGACGGCGAGGCGTCGGTGCCCTCCCACGGGGCGGCGATCCTCGTCTCCAACCACGGCACGAACCTCGACAACTTCCTCCTCGCCTCGGCCTCGCCCCGGCCCGTGCACTTCCTCGGCAAGCGCGAGCTCGCGCGGGGGCCGTGGGGGCGGGCGGTCACCGCGCTCGGCATGGTCCCCGTGGCGCGCGGCGCCGCCGACGCCGAGGCGCTCGACGCCCTCGTCGCGCTGCTCGCCTTCGGGCGGCTCGTCGCGCTCTTCCCCGAGGGCACGCGCTCGACGACCGGCGAGCTCGGCCGCTTCCGCTCGGGGATGGCCCGCATCGCTGCCCGCGCCGCCGCTCCCGTCATCCCCGTGGGCCTGCATGGCTGCGAGGCCGTCTGGCCACGCCAGGGCGGGCCCCGCTGGCGTCGGCCCGAGCCCGGGGTCGTCGCCGTGCGCTTCGGGACCCCGCACGCGCCGCCGCGCGACGACCCGCGGGACCGCCGGCGCTTCACCGCCGAGGTTCGCGGGGCCGTCGCCGAGCTCGCCGGCCAGGCCCTCGCGGGCGGCCGGGCCCCGGGCGGACCCGCCGGGCCCCGCTAGTCGTCGTCGCCGCGGAGCTCGGCCGCGGCGTCGGCGAAGTCGTCCTCGGGACGCCCGGCGGCGACCCAGCCCTCGTAGAAGGCGAGGAAGTCGTCGAGATCACCGGCGCCGGCCAGCGGCACGTCGTTGATGTCGCCGAAGGCCATCGTGAGGAGCCGGCGGCGCTGGTAGGCGGCGTCGACGGGGTTGCTCACCCCACGGCCGGCGAGCTCGAGGACCTCCTCCTGCTCGAAGGCGTCCTCCTCGGCCTCGACCGCCCAGTGGTGCTGGCACTCGCCGTAGGCGCAGGCCAGCCACGTGTCGCTCTCGGCGCGCAGGAGGAACCAGGCCGCGGCGCGGACGACCTCGCTGGCGTGGCCGAACGCCGCGGCGACGTGGCGGTCCGGCAGCGGCTCGTCCTCGGCCTCGAGGGCGCTGGCCGGCCCGAGCCCGACGCTCGTGAGGACCTCGACGGCGAGGGCCTCGGCCTCCTCGAGCGCCTCGGCGGTGTAGTGGTCGGCCCGCAGCCGTGACAGCACGTCGGCCCAGCCGGGCTCGACGGGGTCGGGCTCGGTCGGGGGGGCGCCGTCGGGCGGGGCCACGGGGTCGCGCCAGCGCGCGATGTAGGCCCAGCGCAGCAGGCCGCGGGCCTCGAGCAGCGGCCGGGCGAAGGCCGGCTCGGGCTCGTCGGGCACCGCCGGCAGCACCCAGCCCGCGCCCGCCCAGCCCGCCGCGGTCGGCAGGTCGCGGGCGTAGGGGCGGTCGCGGCAGGTCCGCCACGCGGCGTGGGCGGCGGCCGGGCCCCAGCCGACGCGGACCATCGCCGTGCGCAGGTCCATCCAGTCCTCGCTGTCGAGCTCGGCGCCGCGCAGGTCGGTCCAGTCCCGGGCGCGCACGGCCTCGACCCATGACAGCGCGAGGTCGGCGACGGCGTCCTCGTCGTCGTCGGCGGGCAGCGGCCCCTCACCGACATCGACGGCGTAGCCGCGGAACGCCGGCAGCAGCCAGCGCCCCTCGGGGGTGCGGAAGGCGCTCGCACCGGCGACCGAGGCCGCCTCGCAGTCGTCAACGGCCACGCTCGGACCGTCGGGCAGGGGAGTGAGGGTCACGTCGTCGTGCATGCTGGCTCCGTGTGGCGATCGCAGGGCGGGCTGCGGCACAGTGTGGACCCTCGAGGCGCCGGCGGTGGCCCGGCGCCCAGACAAGGAGTGTGCGATGGCAGACCTGGAGATCCCGACCGAGCTGCGTCCGGCCGACGGCCGCTTCGGCTGCGGCCCCTCGAAGGTGCGCTCGGAGGCGGTGACCCACCTCGCCGAGGTCGCTGACGGCCTCCTCGGCACGAGCCACCGCAAGGCCGGGGTCAAGGGGCAGGTGCGCCGGATCCGCGAGGGTCTCGCGA
>PWFH01000009.1 GCA_003553795.1 Egibacter sp.
ACCGAGCAGGAGTCCACGACCGGCTTCATCGGCCACAAGGTCCTCGTCGTCAACGTCCAGGGCGAGCCGACACCTGCACAGCAAGCGCCAGAGGAGGGTGAGGCCGCCAATCCGAACTCCGATGGCGACGGTGGGCAGGACCGCCCCGCCCAGCCACCGTCGAACCTGATGGTCTCCTTCGCCGTCGACGCCGCCGACGCCGAGAAGCTTGTCTTCGCCGCGGAGCACGGCGACGTCTGGCTCACCCTCGAGCCCGACGACGCCGACGAGGACGGCACCCAGGTCCAGACACAGGAATCGATCTACCAGTGAGCCGCATCGTGCTCGCCACGCCCGACGCCGCGTTCGCCGCCCGCGTCGACGCCGCCCTCGACGCACCCGACGGGCAGGTCAGCCGCGCCCCCGAGCGCGTCCTCATGATGGACGCCGCCCGCGCCGTCGACACCCTCACCGCCGAGTGGGAGGCGCCGCCGGAGGTCGTCGCCGTCGGACCCGGGTTGCCCGACGACGTCGCGCTGCGCCTCGCCGGCGCGCTCGACGAGCGGGTGCCCGAGACCGTCGTCGTCCTCGTCGCTGAGCCGAGCCCTGAGATCTTCGAGCGAGCGCTGCGCGCCGGGGTGCGCGACGTCGTCGCGCCCGACGCCGACGACGCTGCCCTGCGCGCCGCGGTCGAGAAGGCCGCCGAGGCCGCCGAGCGCCGCCGCAGCGCCCGCCCCGAGCCGGACGGATCCGGGCCCGCCGGGCGGATCATCGTCGTCGTCAGCCCCAAGGGCGGCTCGGGCAAGACGACGGTGGCGACCAACCTCGCCGTCGACCTCGCCGGACGCGAGGGCGACACCGTCCTCGTCGACCTCGACGTGCAGTTCGGGGACGCGAGCAGCGCGCTGCAGCTGCTGCCCGAGCACACCCTCACCGACGCGGTGGCCGCACGCGAGCCGGATGCGACCAGCCTCAAGGTCCTGCTGAGCAAGCACGACGCCTCCGGGCTCTACGTCCTCGCCGCGCCCCACGACCCCGTCGAGGGCGAGCAGATCCCCGCCGAACGTGCCGCCACCGCGATCGAGCTGCTCGCCAAGGAGTTCCGCTATGTCGTCGTCGACACCTCCGCGGGGCTCGCCGAGCACACCCTCGCCGCCCTCGAGGTCGCCAGTGACCTCGTCCTCATCTGCTCGATGGACGTCCCCAGCGTCCAAGGCTTCCGCAAGACCATCACCGCGCTCGACCAGATCGGCATGACCTCGCAGGCCCGCCACGTCGTCCTCAACCGGGCCGACGCCCGCGTCGGGCTCGAGACCAGCGACATCGAGCGCACCGTCGGGGTGGCGATCGACGTCGAGCTGCCGAGCTCGCGCAGCATCCCCCTGTCGGTCAACCAGGGGGTGCCCGTCGTGCTGCAGGACCCCCGCGCGCCCGTCGCCGCCGCGCTGCGCACCCTCGGCGACCGTTTCGCCAGCGCCCCGGCCGAGCGCGAGGGCGGCGGGCTGTTCGGACGACGGAGGAGGAAGCGGTGAGGCTGAGCGACCGCGTCAAGCACCAGGGCCGGACCGCGCCGGCCGAGCCCGCCACCGGCGACGGTGCCGGGGAGGAGGCCAGCGCGCCGAGCGAGGCGCAGCCGCCCAGCGGCGAGCAGGCGCCCCGCACCCGCAAGCCGACACCGTCCGGGGCCCCGCGTCAGGACCCCATGGCGGTGCTCAAGCAGCGGCTGCAGGAGCAGCTCTTCGCGCGGCTCGGCTCGCGCCTCTACGACGCGTCGATGTCGGAGGACCAGCTCCTCGAGTTCGTCAACGCCGAGCTCACCGGCGTCGTCGACGAGGAGCAGACCCCGCTCTCGCCCCAGGAGCGCCGCCAGCTCGTCGCCGACGTCAGCAACGACGTCCTCGGCTACGGTCCGATCCAGGCGCTGCTCGACGACGACGACGTCACCGAGATCATGGTCAACTCCACCGACCGGATCTACGTCGAGCGCGCAGGCCGGCTGCACCCCACCGAGGCGCGCTTCCTCTCCGAGGACCACCTGCGGCGCATCATCGAGCGCATCGTCAGCGAGGTCGGCCGGCGCGTCGACGAGTCCAGCCCGATGGTCGACGCCCGCCTGCCCGACGGCAGCCGCGTCAACGCCGTCATCCCCCCGCTCGCCGTCGACGGGCCGTCGCTGACGATCCGCAAGTTCGCCAGGGACCCCTTCACCTCCGACGACCTCGTCACGATGGGGTCGATGAGCCGCCCCGTCGCCGACCTCCTGCGCGCCTGCGTCGAGGGTCGGCTCAACGTCGTCGTCTCCGGCGGCACCGGCACCGGCAAGACGACGATGCTCAACGTCCTGTCGAGCTACATCTCCGACGGTGAGCGCATCGTCAGCGTCGAGGACGCCGTCGAGCTGCAACTCCAGCAGCCCCACGTCGTCCGCCTCGAGTCGCGCCCGCCCAACGTTGAGGGGCGCGGGGAGGTCACGATCCGCGACCTCGTCCGCAACGCCCTGCGCATGCGCCCCGACCGCATCCTCGTCGGCGAAGTCCGCTCCGGCGAGGCCCTCGACATGCTCCAGGCAATGAACACCGGCCATGAGGGCTCGCTCACGACGGTGCACGCCAACTCCCCGCGCGACGCGCTCTCCCGCATCGAGACGATGGTGCTCATGGCCGGCATGGACCTGCCGGTGCGGGCGATCCGCGAGCAGATCGCCAGCGCCATCCATGTCATCGTCCAGATCGGGCGGATGCGCGACGGCTCCCGGCGGATCACCCAGATCACCGAGGTCTCCGGCATGGAGGGCGGCACGATCACCCTGCAGGACATCTTCGCCTTCGACCACGCCGCCGGGATCGACGAGGACGGCCGCCTGCTCGGCACCCAGGAGCCCACCGGGATCCGCCCGAAGTTCGCCGAGCACCTCGCCGTCCACGGCCACGCCCTGCCCGCCGACCTCTTCGGCTCCGCCGACGCCCTGCTCGAGCTGCGCTGACGTGGGACCGCTCCGCCCCCTGCTCGCCGTCGCGCTCGCCGCGCTGCTCCTCGCGCTGCCGGCCCTGCCGGCCACCGCCCAGGACGACGACGAGCCGGCCCCGCCCGAGCTCACCGACACGGTCACGATCCACGACATCGACGAGGGCGCGCACCCGACGGTGACCCTCACCGTCGAGCCACCCGTCGGGCTCTTCGGCACCGAGCTCGCCGCTGAGGACTTCAGCGTCGCCGAGGACGGCGAGGACCGCGAGGTGGGGCTGGCCGAGTCCGAGCGCACCGACCTCGAGGTCGTCCTGACCATCGACACCTCGACGTCGATGGGCGAGGAGGGGCGCATGCCCGCCCTGCTCGAGGCCGCCGAGGCGTTCGTCTCGCGGATGCCGCCCGGCACCGCCGTCGGCGTCGTGCGCTTCGACAGCGCCGCTGAGGTCGTCACCGCCCCCACCGACGACCACGACGCGGTGCGCGAGGCGCTCGCAGGGCTCGCGCCCCGCGGCCGCACCGCCCTCTACGACGCGGTGCCGGCCTCGCTTGAGACCCTCGCCGACGACGGGGCCGAGCAGGCGATCGTCCTCTTCGCCGACGGGGAGGACAACAACAGCGCGATCAGCCGCGAGGACGCCGTCGACGCGCTCGAGGACGCCGACGCGACCATGCACGTCATCGAGTTGTTCACCGACCGCTACGAGCCCGACGCCCTCGAGGCGCTCGCCGGGGCCGGGGGCGGGCTGCTCGCCGCCACCGACGACACCGACGAGCTGTCCGCGCTCTACGACGCCGTCGCCAGCGCCCTGCTGCAGCGCTACGACCTGGTCTACGACTCCGAGGCCGCCGGCGAGACCGAGGTCGTCGTCGCCGTGGAGGCCGGCGAGGTCAGCGCCGAGGAGGCCGTCACGCTCGCGCTGCCCGAGCCGCCGCCCGAGCCGGCCGCCGAACCCGAGGAGGACGAGGCCGTGGCCGCCCCGGCGCTGTCCTCCCGCGTGCTCGACGCGCCGCTGCTGTCCACCGGCGCGTGGCTGTGGGTCGGTGCGGGGCTCGTCGGCCTCGCGCTCGCCTTCGCCGTCGCGCTGCTGCTGCTGCCAACCGATGCGGTGCGCGTGCGCCTCGGCGACCGCACCGCCGCGCTCGCCGCCGCCGGTGCGGCGGGGGGAGAGCAGCGCACCGGGCGGCTCGCCGGTGCGGCGGAGCGCGCGAG
>PWFH01000005.1 GCA_003553795.1 Egibacter sp.
CGGCGACCTCGTCCGGCTGGGGCTCGACGCCGACGAGCGCTGGCGCCCCGGCTGGCTGCCCGCGCTCATGCGCGTGGTCGTCCGGCTCGTGCCGATGTTCCGCCGCTGGCCCACCACCTACCGCTGGCGCGGCGAGGTGCGCCTCGGCAACGAGCCCACGATGACCGCCGCCTGGGAGCGTGTCGAACCGTCCGGGGCCCGACGGTGCCCGGCCACCCGACAGGAGCAGCCGTCATGACCGACACCGCCGTCCGCATCCGCCGAGCCGCCGCCGCCACCGCCGGCCTCGTCGCCGTCCTCTACGTCCTCACCGGCACGGGCTGGGTCGCGGTGACCGCCGAGCAGGAACCCGGCCTGATCCCACCGCTCCTCATCGGCGCGGTGCTCTACGCGCTGCTCGCCGTGCTCCTCATCCTGCGTGCAGGCCGCGGCCCGCTCATCGCCGGCGCAGTGCTGCAGGTGCCGGCCCTCCTGCTCTACGTCGCCGTGGCCGCCGAGCGGATCCCGGCCTTCGAGGTGTGGGGGCTGACGATCAAGGCGCTGCAGGTCGCGCTGCTGGCCGCCTGCCTCGCCCTGATCGCCCGGACCCGCAGTTCGGCACCGCGACCGGCCGGGGCCAAGCTGGTCTAGGCACCCCCCGGGACGAGCCCCGCCGACGCCGCCCACCTGTCAGGGGCGCCAGGTGAGCTGAGGACCGCAGGGGTCTGGGGCGTCAGCTTCGGTGAGGATGGCGGGGCGGCGGTGGACATCGTGCCCTGCCGGCTGCCTGTCGGCGCCGGCATGTCGCGTCGCCGCGACCCCACACCCGCACGTCAGCCCGGCCGACCGCGCCCATACGGCTCGGCCTCCGAGTCGGGGTAGATGCCGAGCACGCAGGTGTCGCGGCCACGGAGGCGTTCGGGAAGGTCACGCGGGCCCTCGGCCGGGAACACCTGCTCATCGCCGAGCGGGGTCGGTGGCTCGTCGAGCACCGTGGCGCCGAGCGCTTCGATGTCACGGCGCACGTGGGCACGATCGATGCCGGCGGGGGTGGTGAGGAGCCAGCGCATGAAGAGCCCCCAGGGTAGGCGCGCAGCCGGGGCTAGCCGGCGGCTCGGCGCAACCGCGTGTAGGACGCCGCCGCGTTGACGATGCCGCGCCCGTAGTCGCGGTCCCACTCCTCGCCGTGCACGCGCACCGCCCCCTCCACGAGGGCCTCTGCCAGCTGCTCCGGAGCGAGGTCATCGAAGGCGCTCAACAGCAGCGCGGCGACGCCGGCGGCGAGTGGTGCGGCCGCGGAGGTCCCGTTGTCGAACGGCTGCTCGGTCCCGCCGGGGCGGCCCGGCCCGAAGTTGCCGAAGAAGTGCGAGTAGGCGGCGAGGTCGGGCTTGCGGGGCTCGAACATCCCCTCCCCTTGGGAGGAGTAGCCGATCCGCTCGTGCCGGCTGTTGACCGCGGCGATCGTGATGACCTCCTCGAGGCTGTTGGCCGCGTGGATCGACTGGTCGGGACCGATGCCGCTCGCGTGGCAGGCACCGCTCGGGCAGTCCTGCCCGCAGTTGCCCGCGGCGAAGAACGTCGCCGCGCCCGAAGCCACGACCTCGCGCACCTTGCGGTGCAGGGGGTGGTTGAGGTCGTGGATCTCGTGGTGCGGCGCTGAGGCACGCGGGGGCACGGCGACGAACCCCCAGCTGTTGTTCGTGATGTGGGGGGTGCCGGTACGCCGGCGCTGGTCGAGCACCGCCTGGAACATCGCCAGCGCCCCGCCCGACCGGGGAACGCCGAGGAACGGGTAGTCGTAGAGGCGCGCCCAGGGCGCGGCCACGAGGACGTCGGCGGCACACATCGACCCGTGGCTGGTGGTCGACGCCGTTCCCGGCTGCTGAGCCCCCGGTCTGGAGAACCCGCCCGAGACCGGATAGACCGACCCGTCGATGCCGCTGTCGAGAATGCCCACCGTGACGTTCTGCCCGCGGAAGCCCTCCCGCCACGCGACCTCCACGCCCAGGAGGTCCCGGATCGTCGCCACGTCCACGCCCCGGCGGAACGGCCGGCAGTCCACGCCCACCCGCGAGCGGGCGGCGTCGATCGCGGGCTGGCCATCGACCGGCACCCCACCCGCAACCGCGGTGTGGTCGACGTGGTGAGGCGAGAGCAGCACGATCTCGGAGTTCGGCCACACCACGATCCCGTCCCGCGCCTCCAGCTCCTCGAGCCGGTCGCGTTCGACCTCGCAGGCCACGACCGTGGTCGCACCCGGCACGTCGGGGTTCTCCTGCGGTCCCGAGAAGGCACGCAACGTCGTCCGTGCCTCGGAGGGCAGATCCCGCTCACGCGACAGCAGCGGCACGGGGACCGCCTCCTCGTCGGGGTCGAGGCTCAGCCCTGCCAGGGAGGAGACGAGCTCGTCGGCCTGCCGCGCGGCTTCGGCACCCGATGTCGCTGCCGCCTCGAAGCGCTGGAAGCTGTCGTCCCGAGGCTGCGCGATCTCCACCAGCACCTTCAAGGCCGGCATGGTCTTCCCCTCTCACCTCGGCATGCCAGGCCCGCCGAGGCGAGCATACGCCGCACCTGTGGTCGGTGGATACCCCGGATCGGGGATTCGCCGATGCCCCGCCTCAGCCGTGGCGGACCGGTGCCAGCCACCCCCACACCGCCAAGCTACTGTCGGCCGCCGCCGGCTGACCCGGCTGCCCACGACGCCCACCGTCGCCGAGGTGGGCAGGGTCCACGCCCGGCGCCAGGACCGGCGCTGTCGTCGGACACCGGTCCCGGCGACGCCGCCACGATGACGAGGAGTCCGGACGAGGATGCACCAACGCGCCCGGCTCGTGACAGGACCGGGGTCCGAAGCCGCGACGACGGCCACCGCGCAGGCGTCCGCCGCCACGCGGTCCACGGACGTCGCGTGCGAGGATCACGACCGAGGTCCTCGGTGCGTCTGCTCCTCTCGAGCATGGCGGTCGAGCGATCGAGAGTTGCCCCCGAGCAACGCCCGAGGCTCGTGGTCGCCACGCCCCTTGGGGCCGGACTCGGCGGCCTCCCGCCCTCCCCGTCCAACACTTGCTATCATGCGATAACGTCATAAGGAGGTGTTGACGGTGCCCGATCTGTTGGTGCGCGACGTACCCGACGACGTGCTCGCGGCCCTCGACTCCAGGGCCAAGCGACTGGGCCTCTCTCGCGCCGAGTACGTGCGCCGGCAACTCACCCAAGCCGCGAGGACGACGGACGAAGCCGTCCGTGAGAGCGATCTCCGCCAGTTCGCGGACACGTTCGCAGACCTCGGCGACCCCGCGATCATGGACCAGGCTTGGCGATGACCGCGTGGCTGATCGATAAGTCCGCACTCGTCCGACTCGGTGGAAGCACGCAAGCCGCGGAGTGGGCGGACCGTATCGAACGCGGCCTCGTCCGCATCGCCACGGTCACCCGACTCGAGGTCGGATTCTCCGCACGCTCTGGCACCGATCTGCGCGCGGCACTGTCCCATCCACCGCTGGCGGCCATGCCGGTGGAGTACCAGACACCCACGATCGAGGATCGCGCAGTCGAGACCCAGTTGCGCTTGGCGGAGCAAGGCCACCACCGCGCCGCCTCGGTCCCTGACCTCCTCGTCGCGGCGACCGCCGAGCTCACGGGCCTGACCATCCTCCACGTCGACAAGGACTTCGACCTCATCGCCTCCGTGACCGGCCAGCCCGTGGAACGACTCGCCAGCCCGTGAACCAAGGACGACGCGGTCACCGCCCGCCCGGGAGCTCGGAGCGGCGCTGTGCCCCGCCGACCTGCGCCCCGACGCCTCCGTCGTCGAGTTGCCCCGGCCCTCGCGACCCTGTGCGAGCGCGCCGGCCACGCCAGCCTCAACGCGTGAGCCCGCCGGCTGCTGCCGCCTGACGCCGAGACCCCCAGGTGCCGACCGTCAGCGGCGTTCCATCGAACGTGCACCATCTGGCCGGCAGGTGCGAGACGCCCCGCCGGCTGAGGCAAGAGGTTGTTGTCTAGCAGCAGCCTCACGGGGAGGTGCGCAGCGGCAACACACGTTCACGCACCGCGTCGGCTGCGCGCCACAGCGCCTCCGCGACGTCC
>PWFH01000032.1 GCA_003553795.1 Egibacter sp.
GTCGTCGGATGCGCCGATAGGCGGAGCGACCTCACTCGAACGAGGAAAGGACGCCCGGGATGCTTCGGCTGCTCGCACTCATACTCGCGCTGCTCGCCATCGGCGGCTGCGACTTCGGCGAGGACGGCGCCGACGCCGATCCCGAAACTGCGGAGCAGGGCGACGCCGAGCAGGCCGACGTGGGCGACGGCGTCGCCCCGCTGACCGGCCTGCCCGTCGACGACGCCTCGGTGCTGGAGCGCCCTCCGCTCACGGTCAAGGTCGACAACCTCGCCGCGGCGCGACCGCAGAGCGGCGTCGAGCACGCCGACATCGTCGTCGTCGAGCCTGTCGAGGGCGCCACCCGCCTCATCGCGACGTTCCACTCGCGCGATCCCGGCGAGGTCGGCCCGGTCCGCTCGGGCCGACTGCTCGACGCCGACCTCCTTCCGCCGCTGCAGCCGGTCTACGCGATGTCCGGCGCCCACGGCCCCGTCGAGGAGGAGCTGCGGGCCGCGCTGCCGGTCGTGATCGCCGAGGGCCAGAGCGAGGGTTGGCGACGCAGCGACGAACGCGCCGCGCCACACAACCTCTACGTGGAGGCCGCGGGCCTCTGGGCCGAGAGCGGTGGATTGCCGGCCGCCTCGACGGCCTGGGAGTTCGCCGACGCCCCGGAGGCCGGCACGGCGATCACCTCCGCTCAGATCGCCTACCCGCAGGCCGGCAGCTCGGGCTGGGTGTGGAGCGACGACGCCGCCCGCTGGCTGCGCCTGCAGGACGGCGGGGAGCACACCTCGATCTCAGGTGAGCGACTCGGCGGCGAGACCGTCGTCGTCGTCGAGGTCGCCGTCACCACCAACGAGCGCCTGCCCATCGACCTCGTCGGCGGGGGCTCCGCGACGGTGCTGCGCGACGGACGCGCCTTCGACGCCTCGTGGCAGAAGGCCTCGCGTGACAGCCACCTCGAGGTCCTCACCGCCGAGGGCACGCCGTTCCCCCTCGCCGCCGGTCAGTCGTGGTTGGAGCTGCTGCCGGCCAGCGGCGAGCTCAGCCTCGAGCCCGCCGCCGTCGAGGGCGAAGGCGAGCCGGAAGGGGCCGACGGATAGAGCGAACAGGTCGGGCGGACGGCGGCGGACCGTCCCCCGCGCCTCGCTCGACGTCCTCGTGGGTACGGCACCGGCGGGCGGCTCACCCGACGCCCTGGTGACCTCACTCGGCGGGCGGCTCACCCGACGCCCTGGTGGCCTCACCCGGCGGGAGGCCCCATCGCCGTACGCGGCCCCAACCCGCAGGCGGTGCGGGACCGTGATCCCCGCCTACGCCTCGGGGAGCATCCACGCCCGGCCGTGGGGGAGGTTGGCGTCCTTGCCGAGCAGCACCTGCACGACGCCGATGCGGCGGGCCTCGAAAGCCGCCGCCGACCCGGCCATGTAGGCCCGCCAGGTCCGGTAGGTGCGCGTGCCGACCGCGGCGACGACCTCGTCCCGGCGCTCCTCGAGCCGGCGCACCCAGGCGCGGAGGGTGAGCGCGTAGTGGGGGCGGAGCTGCTCGACATCGAGGAGCTCGAGGCCGGCGCGCTCGGCGTCGCGCACGAGCCGCCAGACCGGCACGAGGCCGCCGTCGGGGAAGACGTGGGCGGAGATGAACGTGCGCTCCGACCCGCGCCGGACCCAGTCGGCGTCACCGGTGACGATGCCGTGGGTCAGCGCGAGCCCGCCGGGGCGAAGGAGCTCCTCGACCCGTTCGTGGTACGGCCCCAGCTGCTGCGGACCAACGTGCTCGATCATCCCGATCGAGCACACCGCGTCGAAGGTCCCCTCGACATCCCGGTAGTCCTGCAACCGCACGTCCGCGACGTCACCGAGCCCGCGGTCGGCGAGACGTCGGCGGCCGATCTCGACCTGCCGCTCGGACAGGGTCACCCCCACCCCGGTCGCGCCGAAGTGCTCGGCGGCGTGGGCGAGCAACGATCCGTACCCGCAACCGATGTCGAGCAGCCGACTGCCCGGGCCGAGGCGGAGCTTGCGGCAGACGAGGTCGAGCTTGCGGCGCTGCGCGACGTCGATGGACTCCTCGGGATCGTCGAAGTAGGCGCAGGAGTAGACGAGCTCGTCGTCGAGGAACGCGTCGTAGAGCGCCTGGGGATGGTCGTAGTGGAACGCGATCGCCTGCCGGTCGCGCCGCTTGCTCCGCCGGCGGCCGTTGAGCCTCGCGCGATGCTGCCGGGCGTCGGCCGACGGGCGGCGGTACGCGAGCAGGTGCCGCAGCAGCCGCACGGTGCGCCGGGTGGGCGGCCGGCGCTGCCCGAGACCCTCGAGGGTGGCCATCGCCTCGACGAGGTCGCCCTCGACGTCGACGTGGCCGGCGACGTAGGCCTCCCCCGCCGAGAGGTCCGACGGGGGCAGGAGCAAGGCCCGGAGGGCCTCGGGGGACTCGAGGACGATGCGGTAGCCGCCGTCGGGGCCGAGTTCCTGGCCGTCCCACAGACGCACCGGCAGCGAGACCCCGGTGGCCTCGGTGAGCTCACGGTGCAGGAACTCCGCCCGCTCGGTCGACGCAGCATGCGAGGTGTCGACCGCCGCCATGGTGGACCCCTCCTCACGGCAACACGGGTTCAGCGCCTTCTGCGCCCCTTACCCGGGCGTTGAGGCGGGGAAACGGGTGCGGTCGCAGGGAAGGACCGGCGGGAGCGACCGGGGTTGGGCGACCGGGGTACGCGACCGGGCTGCGCGATCGGGGTACGCGACGGGGGTGGGCGACCGGGGTAGCCCACGCGCGGTCAGCGCCGCGACGCCTCCTCGATCGCGCGCAGGACGCGTTGCTCGGAGACGCGCTGGCGTGTGCCGAGCTGTTGGGCGAAGAGGCTGACGCGGAGCTCCTCGAGCATCCAGCGGATCGGCACCGCACGCGGTCCCACCCGGCGCACGAGGTCGGTGTAGGCCCGCTCGACCGCGGTCACCCGCGCGGTGAGCTCCAGGTCGCGCCCGGGGGCGCGCGGGAGCTTGTCGAGGCGCACGGCGATCGCCTCGAGGTAGCGCGGCAGGTCGCCGAGGCGCTCCCGGCCGGTGCGGGCGATGAAGCCGGGGCCGACGAGACGAGCGAGGTGCGCCCGGGCGTCGGCGACGCTGTCGGCGAGATCCCCGCCGTCGAGCCTGGCGAGCCACGGCTCGACGGTGGCGGCGGCGTCGAGCACGCGCCGCACGTCGCCGAGGATCGCGAGCACCGCGTCGGTGAGGCCGGAGGCGACGGTCTCGCGCAGGGCAGCGAAGCCGTCGGCGTCGCGCGCCGGCCCGCCAGCGGAGGCCATGAGCGCATCGACCGCGCAGGCCGCGGCGTCCTCGAGCAGCGCGCCGACGCTGCCGTGGGGATTGCGCGACAGCGCGAGCTTGTCCTCCCGTGAGAGCGACCCCTGCAGCACCCGGGTCGGCAGCGGCGCGGACAGCCGCAGCAGCCGGCGGGTGCCGCGCCACATCGCCTGGCGCTGCTCCTGCGGGGTCGACAGCACCTGGACACCGACGCTCTCGCCCTCGTCGACGAGCGCGGGGTAGCCGCGCAGGACCCCGCCCTCGCCGGCGAGCTCGACGACCGGCGGCAGCGTGCCGAAGGTCCACGAGGTCGCCCCGGTGGTCTCGAGACCCTCGGCGAGGCCGGCGACGACCGAGCGGGCCTCGCCGGCGAGCTCGGCCTGCAGGGCGGGCAGGTCCTCGCCCTCGGCGAGGATGGTCCCGTCATGGACGACGCGGATGCGCATCCGCAGGTGCGCCGGCAGGGAGGCCACGTCGAAGGCCTCGGGGTCGACGTCGACGCCCTCGCGTCGCAGCTCGCGGACGAGGGCGTCGACGAGCGGCTCGGGCGTCGGCGTGAGGCGGGCGAGCACGCGCTCGACGGTCTCGGGGATCGGCACGAGCTCGCGGCGCACCGCCTTGGGCAGCCCACGGACGAGGGCCGTGACGAGCTCGGCGCGCAGCCCCGGGACCTGCCGGTCGAAGGCCCAGGAGGGCAGGCGCGACAGGGCGGCGAGCGGGACCTCGACGGTGACGCCGTCGTCGGGCTCGCCTGGGGCGAAGCGGTAGGACAGGCCGAAGGTGAGGTCGTCGTGGCGCCAGGTGTCAGGGAAGGAGCCCTCGGCGAGCGCGGGCGCCTCGGCGTTGAGGAGGTCCTCGGCGGTGAAGGCGAGGAGGTCGGGCTGCTCGGCGCGGGCGGCCTTCCACCACGAGGCGAAGTGCGCCGCGGAGACGACGTGGTCGGGCACACGGGCGTCGTAGAGGGCGAGCAGCTGCTCGGGGTCGGCGACGAGGTCGCGCCGGCGTGCGCGGTCCTCGAGGTCGGCGAGCTCGTCGAGCAGGCGACGGTTGGCGGTGACGACCGGGTGGTCGACGTCGCCTTCGACGAGGCCGTGGCGCAGGAGGAGCTCACGGGCACCGGCACGGTCGACGCGGTGGTAGGGCACGGTGCGGTCGGCGACGAGCGTGACGCCGTAGAGGGTGACCTTCTCCTCGACGACGGCCACGCCGCGGCGGGCGTCCCAGCGCGGCTCGCCGTAGTGGCGGTCGACGAGGTGCCCGGCGAGCTCCTCGGCCCAGGCGGGGTCGATCGCCGCGACGGTGCGCGCGAAGAGCCGCGAGGTCTCGACGAGCTCGGCGGCCATGACCCACGGTGGGCGGCCCTCCACGGCGGTGCCGGGCCAGAGCACGAAGCGTGTGCCCCGTGCGCCCTCGTAGTCGCGACCGTCGGTGGGCTGCACGCCGATCTGGGAGAGCAGGCCGGCGAGGACCGCGCGGTGGATCTGCGCGGGCTCGGCGGGGGCCGGCGAGCGCGACAGCCCGACCTCCTTTGCGGCCTCGCGCAGCTGACCGTGGAGGTCCTGCCACTCGCGCACGCGGAGGTGGTGGAGGAACTCGGCCTTGCAGCGGCGGCGGAACGCGCCCGAGGACTGGGAGCGCCGCTGCTCGGTGAGGTAGCGCCACAGGGCGAGAAGGGTGAGGAAGTCCGACGAGGGGTCGGCGAAGCGCTCGTGGGAGGCGTCGGCGGCGTGCTCCTGCTCGGGTGGCCGCAGCCGCGGGTCCTGTGAGGACAGCGCCGCGGCGATGACGAGGACCTCCGACAGCGCGCCCTCGGCGTCGGCGGCGACGATCATGCGCCCGAGGCGAGGGTCGACGGGCAGCCGCGCGAGGATCCGGCCGATGTCGGTGAGCTGCTGGCTGCCGTCGACGGCGGGACGGTCGATCGCGCCGAGCTCGTGGAGCAGCCCGACGGCGGCGCGGACGCTGCGGCGGTCGGGCGGGTCGAGGAACGGGAAGGCGGCGACGTCGCCGAGGCCGAGGTCGGTCATCTGCAGGATCACCGAGGCGAGGTTGGTCCGCAGGATCTCCGGCTCGGTGTAGGCGGGGCGGGCGTCGTGGTCGTCCTCGTCGTAGAGGCGGATGCAGATCCCGTCGGCGAGGCGGCCGCAGCGCCCGGCGCGCTGGCGCGCCGAGGCCTGCGAGACCTTCTCGATCGGCAGGCGCTGGACCTTCGTGCGTTGGCTGTAGCGGGAGATCCGCGCGGTGCCGACGTCGACGACGTAGCGGATGCCGGGCACGGTCAGGCTCGTCTCGGCGACGTTCGTCGCGAGCACGACCCGCCGGCCGCGGTGGGGCTCGAAGACGCGCTGCTGCTGGGCGGGCGAGAGCCGGGCGTACAGCGGCAGGACCTCGACGCCGGGCTCGGCGCGGCGTAGGGCGTCGGCGGCCTCGCGGATGTCGCGCTCGCCGGGCAGGAAGACGAGGGCGTCGCCGGGGCCCTCGGCGGCGAGCTCGGCGACGGCGTCGACGATCGCCTCGGCCTGGTCGCGGTCGTCGTCCTCGAACGGGCGGTAGCGCACCTCGACGGGGTAGGTGCGCCCGGAGACCTCGACGACGGGGGCGTCGAAGTGCTCGGCGAAGCGGGCGGTGTCGATCGTCGCCGAGGTGATGATGACCTTGAGGTCGGGACGGCGCGGCAACAGCTGGGTCAGGTAGCCGAGGAGGAAGTCGATGTTGAGGCTGCGCTCGTGGGCCTCGTCGATGATGATCGTGTCGTAGGCGCGCAGCGCGGGGTCGTGGCGGGTCTCGGCGAGCAGGACCCCGTCGGTCATGAGCTTGACGAGGGTGTCCTCGCTCGTCGTGTCCGTGAAGCGGACCTGGTAGCCGACCGCGCCGCCGAGCGCGACCTCGAGCTCGGCGGCGATGCGCGTGGCGACGCTGCGCGCGGCGAGGCGACGGGGCTGGGTGTGGCCGATCGTCCCGCGCACCCCGCGGCCGAGCTCGAGGCAGAGCTTCGGCAGCTGCGTGGTCTTGCCCGAGCCGGTCTCCCCGGCGACGACGACGACCTGGTGGGCCGACAGCGCCTCGGCGAGCTCGTCGCGCGCGGCGCTGATCGGCAGCTCCGGGGGGTAGCGCACCGTCGGCACCGCGGCCTCCCGGCGGGCGCGGCGGCGCTCGGCGGAGGCGACCTCCTCGGCGAGCGCGGCCAGCGCGGCGTCGCGGCGCTCGCCGTCGCGGCGGCGGGCGCGGTCGAGGCGGCGGCGCAGGCGCCGTTCGTCGCGCAGCATGAGCCCACCGAGGCGGCGGCGCAGGTCCGCGGGGGCGGGAGCGGTCGTCATCACCGCGCCAGGGTAGGTCGCCGGGCAGCGCCGCCCCCGGCGGCGTCAGCGCTCGCGGCGACCCCGGGCACGGTCGAGGCCGCGGGCGCGCTCGAGCTGGCGGCGCTCGCGCTTCGTCGGCCGGCCGGCGCCGCGGTCGCGGTCGCCACCGGCGGCGGGCTCGGGCGGGGGTGGCGGCGGGCTGCGGTCGATGACGCACTCCGCGGCGGCCGGCGCGCCAACGCGCTTGTCGATGACGCGGGCGACCTCGAGGACGCGCTCGCGGCCGCCGGCGCGGGCGCTGACGGTGTCACCGACGCGCACGGTGGCGGCCGGCTTGACCCGGCCGTCGTTGACGCGGACGTGCCCGGCGCGGCAGGCCTCGTTGGCGGCCTGCCGGGTCTTGTAGACCCGGACCGCCCAGAGCCAGCGGTCGACGCGGGTGGAGTCCATGGCCTCCATCGTCGCACGCGCGCGGTGGGGCTCAGCCGCGCGGTGGCGGCGGGGTGCCCTGCCCGAACGGGCTGCCACCGAGGGCGGCGCGGTCGTGCGGCTGCCGCCAGCGGGCGGGGTCGGGGCCGGCGGGCACGATCCCCGAGGGGTTGAGCTGGGTGTGGACCTCGTAGTAGTGGCGCTTGATGTGGTCGAAGTCGACGGTCTCACCGACGCCGGGGGTCTGGTAGAGGTCGCGCGCGTAGGCCCACAGCACGGGGTTCTCCGCGAGCTTCTCGCGGTTGCACTTGAAGTGGCCGTGGTAGACGGCGTCGAAGCGCACGAGCGTGGTGAACAGCCGGATGTCGGCCTCGGTGAGGTGGTCACCGACGAGGTAGCGCTGCCCGGCGAGGCGCTCGGTGAGCCAGTCGAGGCGGGCGAAGAGCGCCGCGAAGACCCGCTCGTACGTCGCCTGCCGCTGCGCGAAGCCCGCGCGGTAGACGGCGTTGTTGACGTCGCGGTAGACGAGGGCGGCCACCTCGTCGATCTCCTCGCGCCAGGCCTCCGGGTAGAGGTCGGGGGCACCCTCGCGGTGGTGGGCGGACCACTGCGTGGCGAAGTCGAGGGTGATCTGGTCGTAGTCGTTGGTGACGACACGACCGGACGGCACGTCGACGATCGCCGGGACGCTGATGCCACCGTCGTAGTCGGGGTCGGCGGCGTGGTAGGCCTCCGCGAGGTAGGCGATGTCGAGGACCGGGTCGCGCCCGCCGGGGTCGAGGGTGAAGCGCCAGCTGCGCTGGTCCTGGAGCGGGTCGGCGACGGCGACGGAGATCGCGTCCTCGAGGCCGAGCAGGCGCCGGGAGATGAGCGCGCGGTGGGCCCACGGGCAGGCGAGGCTCACGACGAGGCGGTAGCGGCCCGCCTCGACCGGCCACTCGCCCGCCTCGGTGATGCGGTGGTCGAAGCGCGCCGGGGCGCGGACGAAGTCGCCGTCCTCGTCGACGGAGATGCGCTGCATCGCGGCTCCTCAGGCAGTGGGGGTGGGTGCCGGTACGGCGCGGGCGGCGGCGACGCGCCGGCCGAGGCCGAGGGTGAGCACGCAGGCGACGGTCGCCGCAGCCGCGAGGCTCCACGGGATGACGCCGACCCCGCCGAGGTCGACGAGCGCGCCGATGCCGGGGGGCAGCAGCGCCGAGCCGACCGACCCGGCGGCGAAGAGCATGGCCACGGCGGCCGGTGGCTGACCGAAAGTGCGGGTGAACCAGCTGAGCAGGGCCGGGAAGACGAGCGCGAGCGCCGCGCCGGAGAGGAGGTAGCCGGCGACGGCGAGGCCGGGGACGGCGCTGAGCCCGAGGGTGAGCGCCCCGGCGGCGAAGAGCGTCGGCACGAGGCGCTGCTCGGCGACGCGGTGCGCCAGCGGCGCGCCGGCGGCCCGTCCGATGGTGAAGACGATCCAGAAGCCCGCCGTCCAGCTCGCGGCGGCCTCGGGGCTGCGCCCGAGCCCGACGAGATGGGTGGCGAGCCACCCGGCGATGCCGGCCTCGGTGCCGACGTAGAGGCCGAGGGCGGCCATGAAGCCGATCATGAGGGGCAGGCGGCCGCGCGAGGCGAGCGGCGAGGGTGGCGGCACCGTTGGGGCCTTGGTGCGGGCACCGACGACGGCGAGTCCCGCCCCGGACGCGAGGGCGAGGAGCCCGAAGGTCGAGAAGGCGACGTTGAACGAGGCGGGCCCGACGGCGCCGACGAGCGCGGGACCGGCGACGGCGCCGACACCGAAGGCCGCCGACATCGTCGCGAGCACGGTGACGCGATGGCGGTCGTAGGCGCGGGCCGCCCAGAGGTTGAGGCCGACGACGGTCCCACCGAAGCCGGCGCCGGTCAGCGCCGCGCCGAGCAGGGTCAGTGGCCACGAGGGCGCGAGCGCGACGGCGAGGAGCCCGAGGCCCAGGGTGATCGCGCCGGCGCCGCTCACCGTGCCCGGATGCGGTCGGCTGCCCGCGAGCGCCCAGGCGAGGATGCCGAGGAGCGTGGCGGCCGAGTGCGCGCCGATGACGAGCCCGACCTCGCCGGAGGACAGCGCGTAGCGGGCGGCGAGCTCCGGCAGGCTCGGGCCGTAGAGGGCGACGGCGGCGCCGGCGGGCACGAAGGCGAGGTGGCTGCCGAGGAGGGCGCCGAGGCCCATGCCGGGCGCGGCGCGCGGCGAGGTGGGCTCCGTCATCATGCTCCCGAGGCCGGTGGGTGCGCAGCAGCCCGAGGCTAGCGCGCTGCCGGCGCCCCGACGCCCGCCGCCGGCGCCACGGCGCTCATTCCCGGCGCCACGGCGCTCATTCCCGGCGCGAGGTCAGCCAGGCGCCGACGAGGACGAGCGCGGTGCCGAGCAGCGCCGAGGGGTGGACCGCCTCGCTGAGGAAGGTGACGCCGAGGACGATCGCGACGATGGGCGCGAAGTAGATGGCGACGGCGCCGCGGGGACCGCCGACCCGGCCGACGAGCGTCGTCATGAGGACGAAGGCGAGGCCGGTGCCGAGGACGCCGAGGGGCAGCATTGCCAGCGCCGAGGACCACGACCACGTCGAGCCCTCGAGCTGCAGCAGGCCGATGGGGGCGACGACGACGAGCGCGGCGAGCTGGGCGCGCAGGAGGACCGGCAGCGCGCCGTAGCGCTGCTGCAGCGGCACGGCGAGGTTGGCGGCGAGGCCGTAGAGGATGACGGCGACGAGGATGAGCCCGGTGCCGAGGGCGGTGGCGTCGGCGTCGACGAGGCCGGGCGCGGAGATCGCCACGACGCCGAGGAAGCCCACGCCGAAGCCCGTGAGCTGGCGTGGCCGCGGCATCCGGCGCAGCAGGAGGACCGACCACACGACGGTGAAGATCGGCATCGCCCCGTTGAGCATGCCGGCGACCGAGGAGTCGACCCACTGCTGGGCGAGCGGGAACAGCGACAGGGGGATCGCCATCCACACGACCCCGAGCAGGGCGATGCGCGGCAGGTCGGCGGCGTCGACGGGGGTCCGCGCCCGTGGCACGAGGGCGAGGGCGGCGGCGCCGAGGGCGATGCGCGCGAGCGTGACGACGCCCGGGCGCAGACTCGCGAGGCCGAGGTCGATGAAGAGGAACGACGAGCCCCACATGAGGGCGATCGCCGACAGGAGGGTCCACTCGCGCGGCCCGAAGGCCTCGGTGAGGCTGCCACCCGAGGTCTCGAGCAGACGACGGCGCGTGGGGGGTGCGGGCATCGCGGGGGCCCTCGTCGCCGCGGTCGTCGGCGCCCCGCGGCGTACGGCGGGGCGCAGCGGGGTGGACTCGAGCGCAGCGCGACGGGCTCGAGCACGTCGACGATACCGCGCGCGCCGAGACCCCGGGCTACCCTGCGCCCCGGGGGCTCGTGGCAGCGGAGGCGATGCAGGGAGGAAGATGATGGGCGAGCAGCGCACCGGGGCCGCGCCGGCACGGCCGTTCGGCAGCGTCATGGCCTCGACGATGGCGTTGGCCTGGAGCGCCGACGGCGTCTTCGACGCCTTCGAGCTCGGCCCCGTCGCCCCGCTGCCGCTGCACCCCGCCGCCCACGCCCTGCACTACGGCAGCGCCTGCTTCGAGGGGCTCAAGGCCCACCGCGGCGTCGATGGCACGCTGCGGCTCTTCCGCCTCGCCGACCACGCCGAGCGCATGCGGCGCAGCGCCGCGACGCTGTCGCTGCCGGCGCCCGACCCCGCCTGGCTCGCCGAGGTCGTCCGTGAGGTCGTCGCGGCGAACGCCGAGGAGGCCCCGCCACCCCCCGGGGCGCTCTACGTCCGCCCCACGCTGCTCGGCGTCGACGCGAACATCGGGGCGGCGACGCACCCGGCGACCGAGGCGCTGCTCTTCGTCCTCTGCAGCCCCGTCGGCGACTACCTCGCGAGCGGGCGTGCGCTCACCCTCGGCATCGAGACGACGCTGCCGCGCACGACCCCGCAGTTCGGTGCGGTCAAGGCTGCGGCGAACTACGCGATGGCCCTCGCCCCGACCCTGCGTGCCCGGGAGGCCGACGGCGTCGACCAGGTGCTCTTCGCCCCGGGGGGCTGGGTGCAGGAGGCAGGGCCGGCGAACTTCCTCCTCATCGACGACCGCACGCTCGTGACCCCACCGCTGGACGGCAGCTTCCTCCACGGCATCACCCGGGACTCGGTGCTCACGCTCGCCGCGACGCTCGGCTACACGATCGAGGAGCGGCCGCTGTCGGCCGAAGAGCTCGCCCGGCGCGCCCCCGACTGCGAGGCCGCGCTCGTCGGCACCGCCGCGGTGCTCGGCGGGGTCGGTCGGCTCGTCCTCGCCGGCGAGGCGATCACCGTCGGCGACGGCGAGGTCGGTCCGCGCACCACCGAGCTGCGCGAGGCGCTCGTCGCGCTGCAGCAGGGCGCGGCCGAGGACGCCTTCGGCTGGACCGAGCCCGTCGGCTGATGGGCCACGCGTGACGGCGATCGCCCTCGCGCTCACGACCGCGGTCGGCTTCGGCGCCGGGGACTTCCTCGCGGGGATGGCTGCGCGCCGGCATACCGCCCTGCCGGTCGCCATCGCCGTCCAGGCGGTGAGCCTCCTCCTCCTGCTCGCCGCGACCCCGCTCGTGGGCCTGCCGACCGACGGTCGCGAGCTCGCGTGGGGCGGCCTCGCCGGTCTCGCCCTCGGGATAGGCACCGTCGCGTACTTCCGGGGGCTCGCCACCGGACGCATGGGCGTCGTGGCGACCGTCGCGGCGGTGCTCACCGCCGTGGCGCCACTGCTCTTCGGCCTCGCCGCCGGGGAGCGGCCGAACGCCGTGGCGTGGGGCGGCATCGCCACGGTGCTCGCCGCCCTCGTGCTCGTCACGAGCACCGAGGAGGAGGCCGGCCGTGACGCGCCGGTGACGGCGGGCCTCGTCGACGGGGCGGTCGGCGGGGTCGGCTTCGGGCTCTTCGTCGTCGGGGTCAGCGAGGGCGCCGCCGTCGGCTCGGCGCTGTGGCCGGTCGCCACCGCCGCTGGGCTGGCGCTCGCCGTGCTCACGGCCATCGCACTGACCCTCGGCGTGCCGGTGCGCCTCGGGCGTGCCGACGCCCCGACGGTCCTCGGGGCCGGCGCCCTCGGCGCGCTCGCGAGCCTCGCCCTCGTCGCGGCGACCCGCACCGGCATGCTCGGCGTCGTCGCCGTCGTCGCGGCCCTGTCCCCCGCCCCGACGATGCTCCTCGCCCGCACGTTCCTCGGCGAGCGCCTGGGCGCCCGCCAGCTCGCCGGGATGGGCCTCGCCCTCGCCGGCGTCGCGGCGCTGACCCTCGCGAGCGGCTGAGCCGTCGTGGCGGGTCCCACGGCCCGGGGCGCGGGGCCGGTCGTCCCCGCGCGGGTTCTCCCCGGCGCTGCGGGGGGATGCTCTCGATGCTGTCGCCGGTGCGCCGGACGGCGGTCGTGGCGGCAGCAGGAAGGGGTCGCCATGTACGCAGACCGTGTCCGCGCCGCGCTCGACGAGCGCGGCATCACCTATCGCGTGCAGCCGCACTCGCGGGCGTTCACCGCCCAGGAGGTTGCGGCCGCCGAGGGGCGCAGCGGCTGGGAGGTCGCCAAGCCCGTCTTCGTCTGGGCCGGCGGTCACCTGTCGATGCTCGTCCTGCCGGCCGCCCTCGAGGTCGACCTCGAAGCGGCGGCCGACGCGCTCGGGGTGCCGCCCCTGCGCCTGGCCACCGAGGCCGAGTTCGCCGACTGCTTCCCCGACTGCGAGACCGGGGCTGAGCCGCCCTTCGGGGTCCTCTACGACCTGCCGACCTTCGTCGACCGCTCGTTGCTCGAGCAGCGCGAGATCACCTTCGCGCTCGGCACCCACGAGGAGACCGCGACGATCGCCATCACCGACTACCTCGCGCTCGCCCGGCCGACCGAGGTCAAGGTCGGCATCCCGATCCCCGGATAGCCCGGGACCGACGCGGCGGTGGGCGATGACGCGGCCATGACCCACCGCCGTGCGGCGCGGCGGACGTCGAGGTCGCACGGAGGCCCAGGCGCCGAGGGCGTAGCGTTGGAACGATGAGCACCCCACGGCGGTCGGCCACGAGCATCATCCTCGACGTCGACGAGGACCACGGCTGCGGCGAACTGCCCGAGACGGCCTGCGTCGAGGTCAAGGGCAACGCCGCACGCCTCGTCGGCGCGCTCACCCTGCAGAAGATCGGCGACGTCCTCGTCGACGCCAAGACCGTGCTGCCGTGGCTGCTTGCCGCCGTCGGCGCGCCGGCGGGACTGACGGGGCTGCTCGTGCCGATCCGCGAGTCCGGATCGCTGCTGCCGCAGGCCTCCCTCGTGCCCCGGATCCGGCGGATCGCCGTCCGCAAGTGGGTGTGGGTCGCCGGCGCGCTCGGACAGGCCGCCGCCGCGGTGGCGATGGCCCTCGCCGCGGCGACGACGAGCGGCGCCCTCGCGGGTGGGATCATCATCGCCGCGCTCGCGGTCTTCGCCCTCGCGCGGTCGCTGTCGTCGATCTCGTCGAAGGACGTGCTCGGCCGCACGGTGCCGAAGGGCACGCGCGGACGGGTCAACGGCGCGGCCACCGTCGGGGCGGGCGCGGTCGCGATCACCCTCGGCCTGGCGATCCGCGCGCTCGGCGGCTCGGGCGCCGACCCGCTCGCGCTCGCCGGCCTCGTCGGCTCGGCCGCGGTCGCCTGGGTGCTCGGCGCGCTCGTGTTCGCGCGCATCGTCGAGCCCGCCGGCGTCGACGACTCCGCCGCCGTCGAGGGCGGCTGGCTGCGCCACAGCCTGCGCCTGCTCGGCGAGGACCGGCCGTTCCGGCGGTTCGTCACGACCCGCACGCTCCTGCTCGTCTCGGCGCTCAGCCCGCCCTTCGTCATCACCCTCGCCAGCGAGGAGGTCGGCGCGGGCCTGTCCGAGCTCGGGCCGTTCGTGGCCGCCTCGGGGCTGGCCGCGCTGCTCGGGGGACGCGGCTGGGGCCGGCTCGCGGACCGCTCGAGCCGGCTCACGATGATGGCCGGTGCCGCCGGCGGCGCGGCGGTCGTCGCCGCGCTGCTCCTCGCGCTGCGCGTCGAGGGGCTCGCCAGCAGCAGCGTGCCCTACGTCGTGGCCTACCTCCTGCTCGCCTTCGCCCACACCGGGTCCCGGCTCGGGCGCAAGACCTACGTCGTGGACCTCGGCGAGGGCAACCAGCGCACCGACTACGTCGCGGTGTCGAACACCGCGATGGGCGTGCTCCTGCTCGCCGCCGGCGCGGTGAGCGCGGGGCTCGCCACCCTCGGAATCGAGGTCGCGCTGGTCTTCCTCGCTGCACTGGGGCTCGCCGGCGTCGTGAGCGCCCACCGCCTACCCGAGGTCAGCGCCGCGTCCTCCTAGGGCGCCGCTGCGGTCACGGCTCGCCGGTGCCGGTCGCGGGGCCCCGCGACCATGCACGGCGACGGCCGCGCTGGCCCCTCGACCGCAGCCCCCCACCGGCCGCGCTGCCAACGCCTCGACCGCCCGGGCTCCACTGGTGAAGGAATCGCCCTCGGCCGGACAAAGAGGCACCGCAAGCGTTTGACCGATTGAGCATTGCGCCACGGTACGGGTGGAGAAGCAGAAATCCAAGGTGCTGATCGTTAGAGTTCCTCGGTAGCGGGAATTCTTTCGTTCATCTCGTTCACACCGCCGACGATGACCATGCTCGCGCTGACGACGCTGCGCGAGGAGCCGAGAGGAAGCACACCAATGACCAGCACCCAGGACGAGGCCGTCCGCAACTATCTCGTGAGCCTGCGCGACCCCTCCTCGCTCAAGGACGACGACCAGGTCGCCAAGCTGCAGGCCGAGCTGGCCGAGGCCGACGATGAGCTCCAGCGCCTGCAACTGCGCCAGCAGATCCTCGATGCCGAGCAGCCGCCCCTCGAGCGCTACGAGGAGGCCTTCGTCACCCACGCCAAGGCCTGGGCCGACGCCCACGGCATCAGCGACAAGGCCTTCCTCGCCGAGGGCGTGTCCCCGCAGGTGCTGCGGCGCGCGGGCTTCAAGGGCGTGCGCGGCGCAGGCGGCCGCGGCCGGCAGGGCTCGGCGAAGCCTGCGGGCACCCGGTCGCGCGTGAGCGCCGAGGAGGTCCGCAAGGCCCTGCCGAAGGGCACGTTCACCGTCAAGGCCGTGCAGGAGGCCACCGGCGCCTCCCCTGCGGTCGTCCGGCGGGTGATCAACGAGGAGATCAGCGAGGGGCGCGTGCAGGAGAAGGGCACCGACCCCGACCACAGCGGCCCCGGTCGCGCCCCGACGCTCTACGAGCGCTGAGCCTGCCGCGGTCGCAGCCGCGCGCGCAACCAGGCGACGTCGGCGGTGTGCGCGGCGGCGCCGCCGGGGGTCTCGACGACGACAGGCGCCCCGGCGGCGGTGATGACCTCGACGAGGGCGGCCTCGCCAATCGCGCCGTCGCCGAGGTTCTCGTGGCGGTCGCGGCCGCTGCCGGCGGGGTCCTTGGAGTCGTTGGCATGGACGAGGTCGATGCCGCCGGTGACCGCGACGACGCGCTCGACGAGGTCCTCGGGCCCCTCGCCCGCGGCGTGCGCGTGACAGGTGTCGAGGCAGAACCCGACGTCGAGGCCCTCGAGGGCGCAGAAGAGCCGGTCGAGCACCTCGACGTGCCGGGCCATCGCGCGCCGGCCCCCGGCGGTGTTCTCGACGAGGATGGGCACGTCGGTCTCGAGGCGCTCGAGCGCCTCGCGCCAGTTCGCGAACCCGCGCTGCTCCTCCCCCTCGGCGCCGACGCTGCCACCGTGCACGACGACGCCGCGGGCGCCGATCGCCTCAGCGGCCGCGCAGGTCTGCTCGACGACCGCGCGTGAGCGCTCGCGCACACGCTCGTCGTCGGTCGCGAGGTTGACGAGGTAGGGGGCGTGGACGTAGAGCGGCAGGCCGCTCGCCCGCAGCGCCGCGGCGTCGGCACGCTCGCGCGGGGGCCTCCACGCACGCGGGGCGGAGAGGAAGACCTGCGCGACCTCGGCGCCGCGGGCCGCCGCCTCGGCGACCGGATCGGCCGAGGGGACGTGCGAGCCGATGAGCGGTGCCTGGCCGGCCGCAGGGCCGCTCATGCCGCGGCGGCGAGCGCGCGGGCGACGGGCAGCTGCGCGCGGATCGCCTCGTGGACGGCCTCGGCGACCTCGCGCGCGGCGCTGCGCCCGCGGTCGCCAGCCCACGGTGAGAGGTCGACGGGCGGGCCGACGACGATACCGGCGGGGCGCCGCCACCGCGCGCCGCTGGCGCGCGGCTCGACGCCGGCGGAGGTCACCGGCACGACCGGCGCGCCGGTCTCGAGCGCGAGGATCCCCACGCCGGCGCGCGCCCTCGTGGGCTGGCCCCGCGCGACGGTGCCCTCCGGGTAGAGCAGCAGCGCCTCTCCCGCCGCGAGGGCGGTGCGCGCAGCGTCGAGGGCCGGGCGGGCGCGCTCACGGTCGATGGGGATCTGCCGCGTCGCCCGGAGGACGCTGCCGAGCACGGGCCGGGTGAAGAGCCCCTCGATGGCCACCGCCCGCAGGCGGCGCCGGGCGCGCCGCGCCACGGCACCGAGGACGACGGGGTCCTCGTTGCTCACGTGGTTGGGCGCGAGGATGAGCGGGCCCGCCCCGGGGATGTGACCGATGCCACTGATCCGCAGGCGGAAGCGCAGGGCGACCCAGGCCGACATCGCCCCGACCGCGAGGTCGTAGAAGGGCTCATGGCGGCGGTGCGCGTCGAAGCTCGGCATCGACGGCGCCGGCAGACGCGGCCGAGGGGCCGGCGGCGCGCCGGGGGGGCGGGGCTCGTGCTCACGCGGAGAGGACATGGGCGGATCCTGCGTCGGGGCCGGTCAAGGCGCAGGATGCCCCGTCGCCCGCGTGGGCGCACCTCCGATCCGCGCCGCTCAGCGGACGGCGTCGACGACCTCCGGCGCGAGCCCCACGTGCCCCTCGAGGAAGGCGACGCGCTCGGCCTTGAGGCGCTCGACGGCGGCGGTGTACTCCTCGCCGCGGCCCTGCCGCTCGTAGAGGCGGCGGGGCTGGAGCAGCTCGGGGTCGTCGAAGTCGGGCACCTCGGTGGCCACGAGGTAGCCGAAGTCGGGGTCGCCCTCCCAGCTGATCGTGCCCTCGGCGATGGCCTTCACGGCCGCGGAGGTGTGCGGAATGGTGACCTTCTTCGAGCCCGCGACGTCCTTGCCCCCGCCGACGCGGCCGGTGTTGAGGACGAAGACCTCGAAGTCGGGCATCGTCGTGAGGAGCTCACCGAGGCGCTCGCCCTGGAGGTGCTCGTGACCCATGAAGAACGGGTTCGTGCCGGGCACGCGCAGGGACTTGCCGGCCTCCTCGGCCCCGCCCGCCGAGGTGCCCTTCGTCTCGCCGAGCATGAAGTAGGCCACCGCGTGGTGGATGCTCGGCATCTTCGCCACCGCCGGGGCAATGCTCTCGTTGGCGTTGAGGATGAGCAGGAAGTGGGCCTTGCCGAGCTTGGCGGGGTCGAAGTGCTCGATCATCGCGAGCGGGAAGGTGCCGCGGCCGTTGGCGGTGTAGCTGTCGTCGGAGAAGTCGACGACGCCACGCTCGTCGACGGCGACGTTCTCCAGCCAGCTCGACGGCGTCGACAGCGCGCCGTAGATCGTCGGCTCGTCGTCGGGGTCGAGCCCGAAGGTCTTCGCGAAGCAGCCGTTCTCGGTGGCGTGGGACTGCCCACCCTCGGTGAGCGCGACGATGTCGTCCTGCACCGGCAGGGAGTCGTTCTGCCGGGTGAACGTCGTCGTCGTCTTGCCGGTGCCCGACAGGCCGATGATGAGCCCGAGCTTGTCGCCCTGCGCGGTGGGGATCATCTTCGCCCCGGCGTGCATCGCCAGCGAGCCCTGCTGGAAGGCCCACTCCATCCACATGCGCAGGCCGCCCATCTTCGACTCGCCGAAGTAGTCGATGCCGAAGACCCGCGTGACCCACCGGTCGAGGTCGATGGTCACGAGCTTGTCGCCCGGGAACCCGGGAGCGGGGAGGTTGGGCGTGTAGACGACGGTGAGGGCCTCGTCGGCGCGCCAGTCCGCGTCCTTGGGGTAGTAGAGCTGCTGCTGCATCGCGGGGAGGTTGGCGTGGCTGCTCTCGACGTAGACGCGGGCAGGGCGGCGCATCGGCGAGTTCGGCGGGCCGATGTAGCCCTCGACGAGCACCATGTCGGCGTCGGCGATGTGCGACTCCTGACGAGCCACCTGCGGCTCGTAGTCCGCGCGCGACATCGTCGGCTTCGAGAGGTGCGCACCGTCGTCGGCGATGACGAACGTCGAGCCTGCCGAGCGGGCGGTGACGTTCGTCGTGACGTTGTAGTTGCCGAACGCGGTGAGCGTGGCCTGGGGCATGCGGCCGACGAGCTCGCGCAACTCCTCCTGGGAGGGATTGACGAGGACGGACTTCGCAGGCGGCAGTTCGATGGTCACGTCGAGCTCCTTTGCTCCCGGTTCCGCAAGCCCGCTGCGCGACCCGCGCGAGTTTCCACCCTTTGTGCGGCCCGCCGGCGGTCGGAGAGGAACGTAACAGGGAGAACGGGCGGGCGACGAGGCCCGCTCAGCCCTCGGCGTCGCCGTCGGGGGCGGGCTCCTGCTCCTCCACGGACTCGTCGAGCGGCGGCGGGATCATCCCCTCGCCGCGCCGCGGCTCACCGGCGGTGAGGATCATCGCGCTCACGATCCCGACGACGATGAGCAGCACGGCGAGGGCGGCGACCCCGAGGAGCACCCGCCGCTCGCGCTGGAGGTCGTCAGCGGGCAACGATGCGCTCCCCGTCGCCGTCGAGGGACCACACGACCCGGCCGTCCTGGGTGAGGGCGTCGAGGTGGGCCTTGACCGTCGAGGCGGCGGCGGCCTGCAGCGACCCTCCGAGGTTGCCGTAGATCACCGAGACGATGTCCTCGACGGTGTCGGCCCCGCGCAGCACCGCAGCGCGCACCGACTCCTCGCGCTCCCGGCGGTGGGCGATGTACTCGGCGATGACCGCGGCGGGCCGGGCGATCACCGGCCCGTGACCAGGCAGGAGTGACCGTGCGCCGAGGTCGGCGAGGCGCTCGAGCGACGCCACGTAGCGACGGACGTCGCCGTCGGGCCAGGCCACCACGCTCGTCCCCCGCCCGAGGACATGGTCACCGGTGATGACCGCGTTGGTGTCCTCGATGTGGAAGCACACGTGGTCGCTCGAGTGACCGGGGGTGGCGAGGACCCGGAGTGGGGCGCCGCCACGATCGAGGCGCTGTCCGTCGGTGAGTCGCTCCTCCGCCGCTGCGACGAAGGAGAGGTCGGCGCAGGCCACCGGCGCCCGCCAGATCCTGCCGAACGTCGCCGCGTCGGCGTGGTCGGGGTGGTGGTGGGTGAGCAGCACCGCGACGACCTCGGCGTCGCGGGCGGCGGCGGCGGACTCGATCGTCTCGCGGTGCGCCACGTCGTCGGGACCGGGGTCGATGCAGACGACCTCGCCGCTGCCGGGGGCCCCGACGAGGTAGGTGTTCGTCCCGTCGAGGGTCATCGGCGAGGCGTTCGGGGCGAGCACGAGGGTGGTGACGTCGTCGACGTCGCGCACGCGGTCCATCCGGAGCGACCTCCTCGTCTGCTCCCAGGCGCCTCGCTGGGTTGGCGCTGCCCGGCGGTGTCGACGCGCACCCGTGCATGCTGGCGCGGGACGACGACCACTCGCGGCAAGGGTAGCGTCACCGGGGCGCTCCGCCCCGTCGGGCCCGCGGTGCCCCGTCAGCCCAGCGGCCGCTCGACATCGGGGTCGACGACGTGGGCGTGCGCGTCGGCGTCGGCCACCGCCTCCTCGAGGACCTCACGGTCGGGCCCACGCCACCCGCAGCCGCAGGCGGCGTGGAGGGACGCGGGGTAGGCCCCGTCGTCGTCCATGGGCGGGCGCACGTCGACGAGCCAGGCGGCGTGCACCCGGTAGCGGGCCGGCTGCCACAGGGCGGCGAGCATGAGCACGAGCCCCACCCAGCCGAGCGACAGCGCGGCCCGCAGGACGAGGGGATCGCCTGCGGCGAGGGCGGGGCCGACGGCGAGCAGCACGAGCGCACCGCCGAGCAGCAACACGAAGCGGCGGGCACGCTCCCAGCGCCGCTGCCACACCGGTGGGACGTCGCGACGCGCGTGGCGCACCCAGGTCGGACCCTCGCGCGCGTCGTCGTCGGGGTGGCCGGCCATCGCGGTGCAGCGTTGCCCACCGGACCGGACCGCAACCCCGCCGCCCCCGGCGGCCGGGCAGGCCGTGCCGACGACGACGCCGGTAGCCTGCCCGGGCGATGCCGATGACGACGCTCCGGAACCGCGCGCGCGACCTGCTGCGCCGCGTGTCGCGCGGCCTCAGGGAGATGGTCCGCGGCCCCGGCGCGCTGCTCAGCCTGCTCGCCGCGGTCGTCGGCCTCGCGACGGGGCTGCTCGCCGTCGCGCTCATCGACCTCATCGCCCTCGTCCAGCGCCTCGCCTACGGCAGTGCGCCGCCGACGTGGTCGGTGCTCGTCGTCCCAGCCGTCGGGGGGCTGCTCGCGGGGCTGCTGCTGTGGCGGCTCGTGCCCGAGGCCCGCGGCTCGGGCATCAGCGCGGTGATGGAGGCCCTGTCGCTGCGGGGCGGACGCATGCGCGGGCGGGTCATCATCGGCAAGCTCGCCGCGTCGAGCCTCGCCCTCGGCACCGGCAACTCCGGGGGCCGGGAGGGCCCGATCGTGCAGATCGGCGCCGCCGCCGGGTCCCTGCTCGGGCGGCTCGCGGACCTGCCGGAGGACCGGGTGCGCTCGCTCATCGCCGCAGGCGCGGCGGGCGGCATCGCGGCGTCGTTCAACGCGCCGATCGGCGGGATGCTGTTCGCGCTCGAGGTCATCATCGGCGGCTTCGCGCTGCGCCACCTCCAGACGGTCATCATCTCCGCGGTCGTCGCCTCGGTGACCGCCCGCCAGCTCGTCGGCGAAGGGCTCATCTTCGTCGCCCCCTCCTACAGCCTCGGCGCGCCCTGGGAGCTCGCGCTCTACGCGATGCTCGGCCTCGCCGCGGTCGCCGTCGGCCTCGGCTTCATCCAGGCGATCCGCCTGGCCGAGCAGCTCGGTGACCGGCTCAACTGGCCACTGCCGCTGCGCACCGCCGCAGGGGGGCTCGTCGTCGGGCTCGTCGCCGTCGTCGCACCGGAGGTCCTCGGCACCGGCGATGACCTCCCTCCCCTGCCCGGCGTCGTGAGCGAGCCGATCCTCGAGATGCTGCGCGGCGGCTTCGCGCCTGGCGTGCTCGTGCTCCTGCTCGTCGCCAAGCTCGTCGCGACGGTGGCCTCGGTCGGCTCGCGCAACGCGACGGGCTCCTTCGGACCGCTGCTCTTCCTCGGCGCCGCGCTCGGCGGCGCCTTCGGCCACGCGGTGACCGCGATCCTGCCCGACGCCGGCATCAATCCCGGCGCACTGGCACTGGCCGGCACCGCCGCGGTCGTCGCCGCGGCGAGCCGGGCGCCGCTGACCGGGGTCATCCTCGTCTTCGAGCTCACCGGCAGCTACGACATGGTCGTCCCGCTCATGCTCGCGACGAGCGTCGCGACCGTCCTCGCCGACCGGGTGCACCCGTCGACGCTCTACACCGAGCCACTCGAGCGCCGCGGGATCTCCTACCGCGCGACCGAGGACATCGACGTGCTCCAGGTCGTCGACGTGCGCGAGGTCATGACCGCCGACCCCGCCGCGGTGCCCGCCGACATGACCGTGCCTGAGCTACGCGAGTGGTTCCGCCGCACCCGCCACCACGGCGCGCCGGTCGTGACCCTGGCCGACGACGGCGGGCTGCGCCTCGTCGGCATCGTCACGCTCAGCGACGTCGCCGCGCTCGAGGACCCCGGCGAGACCGGCGACCTCGCCTCGATGGAGGCCCGCACCAGGGGGCTCACCGCCGCGGACATCTGCACGACCTCGCCGCTGACCGTCGTCCCCGAGGATCCCGTCTACCGGGCCGTGCAGCGCATGGCCGCCCTCGACGTCGGTCGCCTGCCCGTGGTCGACCCCGACGACCCCGAGCGGCTCGTCGGGCTCGTCCGACGCGGCGACGTGCTCACCGCCTACCAGCGGGCGATGTCGCGCTCGCTCGCGAGCCAGCGCCACGAGGCCGCCCGGCGTCTGCGCGACCTCGGCGGGGCGCAGTTCATCGAGTCCGTCGTCGTCGAGGAGGCGCCCGCCGCCGGGCGACGGATCGCCGACGTCGACTGGCCGGAGGGCACGGTGCTCACGAGCGTCCAGCGCGGGGGCGACCTCATCGTCCCGAGCGGGGAGACGGTCCTGCGCGCCGGCGACGAGGTCGTCGCCCTGAGCCGGCACGCGACCGCGCCGGCCCTCAAGCGCCTGCTCACCGGCGAGGAGGCCTTGAGCTGAGCCGCCTCACTCGTCGACCTTGACGACCGCCTCGGCCTCGACGGGGGAGCCGAGCGGCAGCGACGTCACGCCCAGCGCCGAGCGCGCGTGGCGTCCGGCGTCGCCGAGCACCTCGCCGATGAGCTCGCTCACGCCGTTGGCGACGAGGTGCTGGCGGGTGAAGTCCGGCGTCGAGGCGACGTAGACGGTGACCTTGACGACGCGACGCACGCGCCCGAGGTCGCCGAGGGCGGTCTTGAGCTGGGCGAGGATGTTGATCGCGCAGCGCCGCGCGGCGACGACGCCACCGTCGACGTCGAGGTCGTCGCCGAGCCGCCCGGTGACGACGAGCTCGCCGTCCTCGGTGGCGAGCTGCCCGGCGGTGAAGACGAGCGTGCCGGACTGGATGAAGGGCACGTAGGCCGCGGCGGGCGCGGGACCCTCGGGCAGCTCGATGCCGAGTCGGGCCAGCCGCTGCTCTGGGGTCGTCATCGCCCTCCCTGTCGCCGGAGTGTCACGCAATCTACACCGTGGCGGCGGGGGCCCTCGGGCGCCTAGGAGGCCCGGCGGGCGTAGAGGAGCTCGCGGCGCTCGCTCTCGGTGAGACCGCCCCAGATCCCGTGGGGCTCGTCGACGGCGAGCACCCAGTCGCGGCACTCCTCGAGGACGGGGCACTCGGCGCACACGGCCTTGGCCGCGGCCTCGCGAACGTGCCGCGCGCCGGTCGACTCGACCTCGAAGGGCGGGAAGAAGAGCTCGGCGTCGGCGTCACGGCAACGGCCGTGCTGCTGCCACTCGCGCGGCGGCCGAGGTGAGGGCGACAACTGGGTTGTGGACCGACGCGACAACGCTCGCTCCCCTGTACGACGATGCTCCAGGAGTGTACGACTCATCGAGCCCGCGCAAAAGGGTCGGAGCGGATCCGGTCGGCGGTGGGCTCAGGCGGTCGGCTCCGGCGACGGACCCGGGGGGCGGCTCCGGCGGCGGGCAGCCCTCGGGGACGCCCGCCCACGCGCGTCAGGGCTAGCGAGCCGCCGTCTGGCTCGGCTCCTCGACGAGCTCGACGGCGAGGCTCGTCGCCTCGTGGTCGACGCCGGTGACCCGGACCTGCGTGCCGGTCTTGACCTTGCCGACGCCCTCGGGGGCGCGGGCACGCCAGAGCGCGCCGTCGACGAAGACGTGCCCGGCGGGGTTGAGCATCGAGCGCACCACCCCGGTCGAGCCGACGACGGACTCCGCACCGGCCATCTCCTGCTCACCCTGGGTGCGCAGGACGATGGTCATGAGGACCACGAAGAAGAGCACCGTCGCGACGATGCCGATCCCGAGGGCCCAGGGTGAGGCCTGCAGCGGCGGCGGGCCGTCGAAGAGCCACCAGCTGCCGACGCCGACGCCGACGGCGCCCGCGGCGGAGGGCACGCCGAGCCCGGCGATCGCGAGGTCGACGGCGAGCAGGGCGAGCCCGGCGGCGAGCAGGAGCAGCGCCCACCAGGCCACCGGCAGGACCCACAGCCCGTAGAGGCCGGCGGCGAGCACGAGCGCGCCGGCGACGCCGGCGACGCCGAAGCCGGGCTGGAAGAGCTCGAAGGCCACCGCGAGCGCCCCACCGATGAGCAGGACGTAGGCCAGCGTCGGGTCGCCCATCGCGTGGAGCACCTGGTCGAGCAGCCCGAGGTTGTCGAAGCGCACCTGCGCGGTGACGGGATCGAGGTCGAGGACCCGCGTCGCCCGGCCCCCCTCCCCGTCGGCGACGCTGACCTCGCGACCGTCGAGGGCGAAGAGCACGTCGGGCAGCTCCGAGGCGGCGAAGGCCGCCGCGCCCGCGTCGGCGACCTCGTCGACGTCGAGGACGAGGGGCTCGCCCTCGGTGTGGTACGGCAGCGCGTCGGGGTCGAAGGCGACCTCCCCGCCGTCGGGGACGGTGACGACGGCCCGGCCCTCGGCGAGCGAGCCGGCGAGCTCGGCGTCGAGGCCGCGGGCCTCGGCATAGTCCGCGAGGAGGGCGCCCTCACCGCCATCGGGCTCGCCGGCGAGGTCGAGCGGGACCGCGGGACCGAGGACGCTGGCCGGCGAGGTCGCGAGGACGTGCCCGGCGTGGGCGACGAGGGCTCCGGCGCCGCCGGCGCGCGCGCCCGGGGGGCCGACCCACACCGCGACCGGCACGGGGCTCGCAGCGATGCGCTCGGCGAGGTCGACGCCGTCGTGCCGTAGGCCGCCCTCGGTGTCGAGCTCGAGCACGACGACCTCACTGCCCTGCTCGGCGGCACGCTCGAGCGCCGCGTCGACGTGGGCGACGATGCGCCCGTCGAGCGGCCCGTCGACCTGGACGACCTCGACGGTCGCGCCGGCCTGGGCGCCGGCCACGCCGGACAGCGCGAGGAGCAGCGCCCCCGCGAGCAGGGCCCCGAGGGCGGCGAGCCGACGCGTGCTCCGCACCACCGCCCCGGCAGCGCTCGCGGGCGGTGGCACGTTCGGGTGCGGCGGCGGGCTCGGGCGCGGGGGCACGCGGGCCGGGACGGGCGGCATGGGGCAGAGTGTAGGCGCGGCGCCACGCCCGGGCACCGCGGGGGTGGGGCCGGCGACGAGCGGGTACATCCCCTGCGCATCCCTGCCCGAGGAGGCTGCCGTTGGAGACCCGCGAGCTGCTCGACCCTCGCGTGCTCTTCGTCACCGGCAAGGGCGGGGTCGGCAAGTCCACCGTCGCCGCGGCGCTCGCGCTCGCCGCTGTGCGCACAGGCCGGCGCACCTGCCTCGTCGAGGTCGAGGGCCGCCAGACGATGGCGCGGGTCTTCGGCACCGAGCCGTGGGACTTCGACGAGCGCGAGATCCGCCCCGACCTCTTCGGGATGTCGGTGGACCCCGAGGCCTCGTTGTCGGAGTACCTCGACATGTTCTACGGCGCACGGCGGATCTCCAAGCTCGTCGTCGGGTCGACCGCGGTGGAGTTCGCGACGACCGCCGCGCCGGGCATCAAGGACGTCCTGCTCATCGGCAAGGTCAAGGAGCTCGAGCGCCGCCGCGAGCCCGACGGGCGCTTCGCCTACGACCTCATCGTCGTCGACGCCCCGCCGACGGGGCGGATCGTGAACTTCCTCCGCGCGCCCGACGCCACGACCGAGCTCGTCAACGTCGGGCCGATCCGCGGGCAGGCGCAGTCGCTCGTCGACATGCTCCTCGACGGCGCGCGCACCCACCTCCAGCTCGTCACCCTGCTCGAGGAGATGCCGGTCGAGGAGACCGTCGACAGCGCCGAGGCGCTGCGCGAGCTCGGCGTGACCGTCGGGCCGATCATCGTCAACCGCGCGCTCGAGCCCGGCCTCGACGAGGAGGCACGCGCCGCCCTCGTCGACGGCCTCGACAACGGCGAGGTCGTCGCCGCGGCCGGCGAGGCCGGCGTCGACCTCACCGAGGAGGACGCCGAGCGGCTCCTCGCGCGCGGCGAGCGCCACCTGCACCGCCTCGAGCTCGAGGAGCGGATGCGCGAGCGCCTGCGCGGGGCCCACACGCCGGTCGCCGAGCTGCCCTTCCTCGCCAGCCGGGAGTTCCGCGAGCCGCAGGTCAGCGCGCTCGCCGACCGCCTCGTCGAGCTCACCGCCTGAGATGCCACCCCAGCGCCGGGACGCCGAGACGCTCGCTGCCGCGCGCGAGCGCGACCTCGCGGAGGCCATCGCCGAGCGCCACGTCCTCGTCTGCACCGGCTCGGGCGGGGTCGGCAAGACGACGACCGCGGCCTCGATCGCGCTGGCCGCCGCCGCCCAGGGCCGGCGCACGCTCGTGCTCACGATCGACCCGGCCCGCCGGCTCGCCCAGTCGCTCGGGCTGTCCTCGCTCGACAACACCCCACGGCAGGTCGCCGGCGTCGAGCACCTCGACGCGATGATGCTCGACATGAAGCGGACCTTCGACGAGGTCATCGAGCGCCATGCCGAGTCCGCCGACCGCGCCCGGACGATCACGAGCAACCGCTTCTACCAGCAGATGTCGAGCTCGTTGGCGGGCACCCAGGAGTACATGGCGATGGAGAAGCTCTACGACCTCCACAGCCAGGGCCGCTACGACTGCCTCGTCATCGACACCCCGCCGACGCGCAACGCCCTCGACTTCCTCGACGCGCCCAAGCGCCTCACCGACTTCCTCGAGGGCCGCTTCCTCAAGATGTTCCTCACCCCGGGGGTCGCCGCCGGGCGCGTGGCCTCGAAGGCCGTCGGCGTCGGCACGGGGATGTTCATGCGCGCGGCCTCGCGCATCACCGGCTCGGGGGTCATGGCCGACCTCGCGGGCTTCTTCCAGTCCCTCGACGGGATGTACGAGGGGTTCAAGGCCCGGGCGCAGGCGGTCTACCGGCTCCTGCAGAGCCCCGAGTCGGGCTTCATCGTCGTGACCACGCCCGAGGAGCACGCGCTGCGCGAGGCGCGCTACTTCCTCCAGCGCCTCGCCCAGGACGGCATGCCCACCGCCGGGCTCGTCGTCAACCGCACGACGGTGCCGGATCTGCCGCACGCCTCGGCCGACGCGCTGGCCGCGGCGGGCGCCGCGCTCGACGGCGCACCCGGGCGACGGGCGGTCGGCGCGCTGCTCGGCCTCGCCGCCGCCGACCTCGACGTCGCCCACCGCGAGGAGCGCGCCCTCGCCGCGGCGCTGCACGACCTCGACCCCCGGGTGCTCGTCGAGGTGCCCCAGCGCGCCGAGGACGTCCACGACGTCGAGGGGCTCGCGTGGGTCGGGCGTCGCCTCCTCGGCGAGGCCGTGCGATGAGCCCGTCCCGCGGCACCGGTACACTCCGTCATCACGTCGACACCATCGCTGGGACATGAGCGACGCACGCCCGACACGACCGCAGGACTCGGCCACCGTGAGCGGCTGGGCCAAGCTCGTGATGTTCCTCGGCATCCTCCTCGCCGCCGGGCTGCTGCTCGGCGCGAGCCTCGCTCCCGCCGCGAGCTTCACCGCCGGGATCGTCACCGAGGTCGACGAGGGGCTCTTCGACTACCCGCCGCTGCCCGACGACCTCGGCGAGCCGTGGGAGCGCAGCGTCATCCTCGACCGCGACGGCGGTGAGCTCTCGGTCATCCGCGACGAGAACCGCATCGTCGCCGACCTCGCCGACGTCCCCGATCACGTCCAGGAGGCCGTGCTCGCGACCGAGGACCGGGACTTCCTCGCCCACGACGGGGTCGACTGGTCGGCGATCGGCCGGGCGGCGGTCGACAACGTCACCGCCGGGGAGATCACCGGCGGCGGCTCGACGATCACCCAGCAGCTCGTGAAGCTCGTCGTCCTCGACAGCGAGCAGACGCTCGACCGCAAGCTCCAGGAGGCCATCTACGCGATCGAGCTCGAGCAGCGGCTCAGCAAGGGCGAGATCCTCGCCGCCTACCTCAACGAGGCGTACTTCGGCAACCGCGTCTACGGCATCGCGACGGCCGCGGAGTTCTACTGGGGCAAGGACATCAGCGAGCTCGGCGTCACCGAGGGCGCGACCCTCGCGGGGATGCTCCGCGCGCCCAACCGCAACGATCCCGTCGCCAACCCCGACCGGGCGCTCGCCCGACGCAACATCGTCCTCGCGCAGATGGGGCGGGCCGGCTTCCTCGACGAGGACGAGGCCGACCAGCTGCAGGCCACCGGCCTCGAGCTCGACGTCCAGCCGCTCGCCGAGCCCTCTGAGCCGTTCTTCGTCAACCACGTGCGCAACGAGCTCCTCGACGACCCGGCGCTCGGCGCCGACCGCGAGGAGCGCGAGCGCACGCTGCGCCGCGGCGGCCTCGAGATCCGCACGACCCTCGACCCGGCGCTGCAGGACCTCGCGCAGGACGCGATCACCGACCTCCTCGACGGCGACGACGACCCCCTCGCGGCGATCGCGACCGTCGAGCCGGGCACCGGTGAGCTCCTCGCCCTCGGCGTCGGCCCGAAGGGCTTCGGCAGCGGCGAGAACGAGATCGAGGTCAACCTCGCCGCCCGCGAGGGCGGCGGCTCGAGCCGTGACGCCGGCTCGGCGTTCAAGCCGTTCATGCTCGCCGCCGCCCTCGAGGAGGGTCTGAGCCCCGGCTACACCTTCGAGGGCGGGGTCGACTACGAGTTCGACAACGTCGCCTGCGAGGCCGGCTACGCCCCCGCGAACTTCGGCCGCGCCGCCCACGGCGCGATGGACATGAGCCGGGCGACGGAGATCTCGAGCAACGTCTACTTCGCCCACCTCCTCGACGTCGTCGGCATCGAGCCGCTCGTCGACGCCCTCGAGGACGCCGGCGTCCCGATCAGCGACCGCGATCGTCTCGTCGACGGGCCGATCTGCTCGCTCGTGCTCGGCGCCGCCGGGCAGGCCGCCGGGGTCTTCCCCCTCGAGATGGCCACCGCCTACGCGACGTTCGCCAACGAGGGCGAGCGCTGCGAGCCCTACGCCGTCGCCGAGGTCGTCGACCGCCACGGGCGCACGATCAGCCGCGCCGAGCCCGACTGCACCGCCGCCTTCGACCCCGGGGCGGCCAACCGCGTCACCGACCTGCTGCGCGGACCGATCGAGTCGGGCACCGCGAGCGCGAACGGCCAGATCGGCCGGCCCGCCGCCGGCAAGACCGGCACGACGCAGAACAGCGAGGACGCGTGGTTCGTCGGCTACGTGCCGCAGCTGTCGACCGCGGTGTGGACCGGCCACGAGCAGCCCGAGACGATGACCCACAGCCTCTGCGGCGGGCAGGTCACCGGGGGCTGCCTGCCGACGATCCTCTGGCGCGACTACATGCGCGCCTCGATCGACGCGCTCGACCTCGAGGTCGCCGAGTTCCCGGAGCCGCCGCCGCTGCCGTCGGCGACGGTCCCCGCGGTCGTCGGCGAGCCCCTCGAGACCGCCGAGGCCACCCTCGCCGAGGCGGGCTTCAGCTCCGAGGCCACCGAGGTCGCGCACTGGGTCGACGCCGGCACCGTCGTCGACCAGACCCCGGCGGGCGGCAGTAGCGCCGACGAGGGCACCCTCGTGGGCCTCGACGTCAGCGACGGCTCGCGCGACCCGCCGGTCGTGCCCGACCTCGTCGGCCTACCCGTCGACGAGGCTGTCGCCGCACTCGAGGCCGCCGGCCTGTCCTACGACCGCCGCGACGTCCCCGTCGACGACGCCGAGGACTACGACCACGTCGTCGCGCAGTCGCCCGCGGCCGGGGAGCCCGCCTACGACGGCCGGACGGAGATCGGCGTGACGATCGACGTCGGCCGCCCGCGCACCGCCGATGGCCCCGAGCCGGAGACCGGCACGGCCGGCGCCGACGAGGCCGGCTCATGAGGGCGCGCCGGGCCGCGCTCGCGCTGACGGGCGCGGGCCTGGCGGCCGCGGCCTACGCCACGCTCGTCGAGCCGCGCTGGTTCACCCTGCGCGAGGTCGAGGCCGCGGTGCTCCGGCCCGCCGCGCGCGGGCCGCTGCGGGTGCTGCACCTCTCCGACCTCCACCTCTGGCCCAGCCACGAGGCGATGGCCCGGGCGCTGCGCCGCTGCGCCGCGACCGACCCCGACGTCGTCGTCGTCACCGGCGACATCCTCGGCCACCCCGAGGTCGTCGACGACGCGGTCGCCCTGCTCGCCGAGGTCGGCGCCGGGCGGGTCGCCCTCGCGGTGCTCGGCTCGAACGACCGCTTCGGGCCGTCGCCGAAGAACCCCTTCGGCTACCTCACCCGCGACGGCGATCCCGAGGAGCCGCGAGGCGAGCCGCTCGACACGCCGAGGCTCGTCTCGGGACTCGAGGCCGCCGGTTGGCACGTCGTCGACAACCGCGCGCTGCGCCTCGACACCCCGGCGGGGGTCCTCGACGTCCGCGGCCTCGGTGACGCCCACCTCGGCCTCGCACGCCTCGGGGCCGTCGGCGGTCCGCCCAGCGACGACGTCGTCCTCGGCCTCGGGGTGACCCACGCGCCGTACACCGCCGTGCTCGACCGCTTCGACCGCGCCGGGCTCGACCTCGCCCTCGCCGGGCACACCCACGGCGGGCAGGTGCGCGTACCCGGCCTCGGCGCGCTCGTCGCCAACTGCGACCTCCCCCTCTCCCAGACCCGCGGCCTGTCGGCCCACGGCGCCGGCCTCGCCCTGCACGTCTCGGCGGGGCTCGGGCAGTCGCGCTACGCTCCCTTCCGCTTCGCCTGCCGGCCCGAGGCGACGCTGCTCACGCTCACGCCCGGCTGAGGCTTTGAGCGGGGCCCTGGCCACCGGTACGCTGGCGGCTCGGCACGGGATGTAGCGCAGCTTGGTTAGCGCGCCACGTTCGGGACGTGGAGGTCCCCGGTTCAAATCCGGGCATCCCGACTCCTGCGACGCCCGTCACCCTCTCGGGGGTGGCGGGCGTCCTCGTCGAGACGGTCGGGAGGCGCCGATGGACCTCGCCGCATTCCAGGCGCAGATGCGCCACCTCTACGGCGAGCGGGATGCCGAGCGCGGCCTGGCCCGCACCTTCGCCTGGTTCACCGAGGAGTGCGGCGAGCTCTCCCGCGCGGTGTTCCGCGGCGACGACGACGACCGCCTCACCGAGTTCGGCGACGTCCTCGCCTGGCTGGCCTCCCTCGCCGACCAGGCCGGCGTCGACCTCGCCGAGGCCGCGCGGCGCTACGCCGAGGGCTGCCCCCGCTGCGCAGCGGCGCCCTGCGCCTGCCGGCGATGAGGCTGCGCCCACTCGAGGCCGGCGACCTCGACGTCGCGCTCGTCCAGATCGCGACGTCCTTCGGCCGAGCACGCGACGACGCCCTCGCCGAGCGGACCCGGAGCCGTCTCGCCGACGGGCAGCTCTGGGGGCTCGAGGAGGACGGCACGCTCGCCGGGCACTGCCGGCTCCTGCCGGGCGCGCACTGGCTGGGCGGCCGCGCCGTCCCGACGCTCGACGTCGCCTCGCTCGCGGTGCCGCCCGAGCACCGCGGCCGCGGGGTGGCCTCGGCGATGATGCGCGAGGCGGTCACCGTGGGGCTGGCCCGCGGAGATGGGCTCAGCGTGCTCTACCCGTCGACGACGCGGCTCTACCGCCGCCTCGGCTGGGAGCACGCCGGCAGCCTCACGCGCTACCGCGTGCCCGCGCGGGTCGTGCCGACCCCCGGGCCGACGTTGCGGCGCGGCGAGGAGCCCACCGACTGGCCGGCGATCCGGGACTGCCACACGGCCTTCGCCGCGACCCTGTCGGGCGCGGCGGTGCGTGGCGAGGAGCGCTGGGAGGAACTCGCCGCGCTCGCCCACCGCTACGTCCTCGACGACCCGGGGGCGCCGGGGCGCCTGGAGGCCTACGCCCTCGTCGAGCACGAGCCGATCCCGGGCAGCTGGCAGCACACGCTGCGGCTCACCGACTGGGCCGCGACGACGCCGCGGGGCCTCGCCGCCCTCGCGACCTTCGCCGGCAGCCACGGCACGTTCGCGCGCGACGTCGTCCTCGTCGACGTCGCCCCGCCACGCTGGGCGGCGGTGCTCGGCGAGCAGGACCTCGACGCCACCGGCGGGCTCGCGTGGATGGCCCGCGGGCTCGACCTGCCCGTGGCGATCGCCCATCGGGGCTTTCCGGCCGGTCTCGGCCTCGCGGTGACGTTGCGCGTCGACGACGACGCGCTGCCCTCGGGCCCGTGGCGCCTCGAGGTCGCCGACGGGCGCGGTGCGCTCACCGCCGCCCCCGGCGCCGACGTGCGCCTGACCGCCCGCGCGGTCGGCCCGCTGCTCACCGGCTTCCGCTCGGCCTCCGAGCTCGCCTCGCTCGGCCTGCTGCGCGGACCCGGCGAGGCGCTCGCGCTGCTCGACGCCGCCTTCGCCGGCCCGCCGCCGGTGATGCTCGACTTCTTCTAGCGGCCCGGCTCCACGGGGCGCGCCGGCCGAGGCGCTAGACGTGGCCGCGGGCGATGAGCTCCTCGGCGATCTGCACGGTGTTGAGCGCCGCGCCCTTGAGGAGGTTGTCGCCGACGACCCAGAAGTTCAGCGCCCGCGGGTCACCGAGGTCCTGGCGCACCCGGCCCACGGCGGTCTCGTCGCGGAAGGCGTACTCGAGGGGGGTCGGCAGGTCGTCGAGGACGAGACCGGGGAAGCCGTCCATGACCTCGGCGGCGGCCGCGGCGCCGACCGGCTCGGTGAACGTCGCGCGCACGGCGATGGCGTGGCCGACGACGACGGGCACGCGCACGCAGGTCGGGCTCACCGCGAGCTCGGGCAGCCCGAGGATCTTGCGGGACTCGTTCTGGAGCTTGAGCTCCTCGTCGGTGTAGCCGCCGTCGCCGAGCGTGCCGATCTGCGGCACGCAGTTGAAGGCCAGGGTCGCGGCGTGGACGTCGTGCGCCGCGCGGTCGGCGGCGGCGAGCCCATCGCGCTGCAGCAGGTCGGGCTGCTCGAGCAGGGTGCGGGCCTGCTCGAGCAGCTCGTCGCTGCCCTTCTGCCCTGCCCCGCTCGCGGCCTGGTAGCTCGTCGCGACGACGCTCGTGAGGCCGAACGCGTCGTGCAGCGCCTTGAGCGGCAGCATCGCGATCATCGTCGTGCAGTTGGGGTTGGCGACGATGCCCTTCGGCGGGCGGGCGTCGAGGGCCGCGGCGTTGACCTCGGTGACGACGAGGGGGACCTCGGGGTCCATGCGCCAGGCCGAGGAGTTGTCGACGACGATCGCGCCGGCCTCGACCGCGCGGGGGGCGTGCTCGAGCGAGCGGCCGCCGCCGGCGCTGAAGAGCGCGAGGTCGACACCGTCGAAGGCGTCGGGCTCGGCGAGGTCGCCGACGGTGACCTCGCCGCCGGCGTAGGCCAGCGCCTTGCCCGCCGAGCGCGAGCTCGCGAGGAAGCGCACCTCGTCGACGGGCAGGCCGCGCGCCTCGACGAGGCGGCGCAGCTCGGCACCGACCGCCCCGGTGGCCCCGGCGATCGCGAGTGTGCGGCCCATCAGCGCACCACCGCGGTCTGCTCGCCGTCGAGCTCGAAGGCGTCGTGGACCGCCTGCACGGCGCGCTCGACGTGCTCGCGCCGCACGATGACGGAGACGCGGATCGTCGACGTGGAGATCATCTCGATGTTGACCCCGGCAGCCGACAGCGCGGCGAACATCGTCGCGGCCACGCCCGGGTGGGTCTTCATGCCCGCGCCGACGAGGCTGACCTTCGCGATGTCGTCGTCGAAGACGATCTCGCCAAGGCCGACCTCGGCGCGCAGCTCCTCGAGGAGCGCGAGCGCCCGCGGGCCATCGGCGACCGGCACGGTGAACGACACGTCGGTGGTGCCGTCGGCCGAGACGTTCTGCACGATCATGTCGACGTTGATGTTCGCGTCGGCGAGACCGGTGAAGATCCGGGCTGCGACGCCGGGCTTGTCGGGGACCCCGCGGACGACGAGCTTGCCCTCGCTCGTGTCGTGCGCGACTCCGGAGATGATCGCCTGCTCCATGGTTCCGTCCTTCTCTACCCAGGTGCCGTCCTGATGGGAGAACGAGCTCCGCACGTGCAGGCGCACCCCGTGGTTGCGGGCGTACTCGACGGCGCGGACCTGCAGCACCTTGGCGCCGGAGGCGGCGAGCTCGAGCATCTCCTCGTGGGTGACGGCCTCGAGGCGCCGCGCCTTCGGCGCGAGGCGCGGGTCGGCGGTGTAGACGCCGTCGACGTCGGTGTAGATCTCGCAGAGGTCCGCGTCGAGCGCCCCGGCGAGCGCGACCGCGGTGGTGTCACTGCCGCCGCGGCCGAGGGTCGTGATGTCCTTCGACTCCCGGCTCACGCCCTGGAACCCGGCGACGATGACGATGTGCCCCTCGGCGAGCGCGTCGGTGATGCGCCCGGGGGTGATGTCGATGATCCGGGCCTTGCCGTGCGCGGCGTCGGTGATGATGCCGGCCTGGCTGCCGGTGAAGCTCCGGGCGGTGAACCCCTCCTCGCCGATGGCCATGGCGAGCAGGGCCATCGAGATGCGCTCGCCGGCGGTGAGGAGCATGTCGAGCTCACGGGCGGGGGGGACCGCGGCGATCTCGAGCGCCTGCTGGGTGAGACGGTCGGTGCTCTTGCCCATCGCCGAGACGACGACGACGACGTCGTTGCCCGCCCTCTTCGCCGCGGTGATGCGCTCGGCGACCTTGATGATCCGATCGGTGTCGGCCACCGAGGACCCGCCGTACTTCTGAACGACGATCACGTGCGCACGCCTCCCGCGTCGAGTGCCTGGCCGCATCGTAACGGCGGCGCGGCCGGCGGGCCCGTCCGGGCGGCCGAGCGGGGGTCGGGCTCGGGGTGCGCGCTCGCCGGGCCGGTCTGCCGGCGCCCCCCTCGCCGGGTCAGACCTCGGTGCGCCCGGCGAAGGCCCGGCCGAGGGTGACCTCGTCGGCGTACTCGAGGTCGCCGCCGACCGGCAGCCCCGAGGCGATGCGGCTGACCCGCAGGTCCATCGCCTTGAGGGTGCGCGCGAGGTAGCTCGCCGTGGCCTCGCCCTCGATGTTCGGGCTCATCGCGAGGACGATCTCCTCGACCGCCTCCTCGCCGAGGCGCGCCATGAGCTCCTTGACCCGCAGCTGCTCGGGACCAACCCCGTCGATCGGGCTGATCGCGCCGCCGAGCACGTGGTAGCGGCCGCGGAACTCGCTCGTCTTCTCGATGGCCATGAGATCGCGCGGCTCCTCGACGACACAGAGGACGCGGGGGTCGCGCCGGGCGTCCCGACAGATCCGGCACTCCTCGGCCTCGGCAACGTTGAAGCAGCGCGCACAGAAGCGCACGCGGTCCTTCACCGCGACGATCGCGTCGGCGAGGCGTTGGGCGTCGGCGCGCTCGACGTTGAGGAGGTGGAAGGCGATGCGCTGGGCGCTCTTCGGGCCGACGCCGGGCAGCCGGCCGAGCTCCTCGATGACGTCCTGGATGGGCCCCTCGTACACGCGCCCGCCTAGAGCATGCCGGGGGGCAGCCCCATCTGGCCGGCGATACCGCCGAGCTGCTCCTCCTCGAAGGCCTTCGCCGCGCGCAGCGCGTCGTTGACCGCCGCGGTGACGATGTCGGCGAGCATCTCGGGGTCGTCGGGGTCGACCGCCTCGGGGTCGATGCTCATGTGCTTGACCGTCGTGCCGGTGCCGTTGACGGTGACCGAGACCATGCCGCCACCGGCCTGGCCGGTGATCTCCTCCTCGGCGACCTCCGCCTGCGCCTGCTCGAGCTTGCGCTGCATGGCCTGCGCCTGGCGCATCATCTGGTTCATGTTGCCCATGGGGGTGCGCTTCCGCCTCGGGGTCCGGGGGGCCAAGCCTACCCGTGCGCACCCGGGCCAGCCCGCGCGCCGGGGCCGCCTCAGGACCGTTCGTCGTCGATGACCTCCGCGCCGAGCTCACGCTGGAGCCGCGCGATGGCCTCGTCGTGGGCGCCCGCGGCATCGGGCAGGTCGCCGGCAGCCTCCGCGGCCTCGGTCTCGGCCACCGACGAGGCCTCGGCGTCGTCGACGGGCGCGTCGGTGCGCGGCGCCGCCGGGGCCTCACCGCCGTCGGCGAGGACGCAGCGCAGCGTCGGGCGGACGCCGACGACGCGCTCGAGGGCCTCGGCGATGGTCTCCTGCCCCTCCGGCGTCGTGCACTGCTCGGCGTGGAAGCCGTAGCCGCTGCGGAACTCGAGCGTGAGGCGGCCCTCGTCATAGGCCACCGGTCGGCCGAGGGAGGCGAAGGCGTGCCAGCGCTTCGTGCGCTGCTTGAGCGCCTCGAGGACCGACTCCCAGGCGTGCTGCACCGCGGCGAGGTCAACGGGCTGCCCGGCGGGCTGCCCGGGTGTCGACGCGGCCGGGACGGGGGGCTCCGATGGCTCGGCTGGCTCGCGCGGCCTCGCGGGCTCGGGGGGCGCGGGCGCGGCCGGCGACTCGCCGGACTTGGTCGGCGCTGGCTCGGCGGGCTCGGTCGGCGTGGGCTCGGCGGACGTTGCCGGCGCGGGCTCGGCGGGCGCAGCAGGCGCGGGCTCGGCAGGCGACTCGCCGGACTTGGTCGGCGCTGGCTCGGCGGACGTTGCCGGCGCGGGCTCGGCGGGCGCAGCAGCCGCGGGCTCGGCAGGCTCGGTCGGGGCGGGCTCGGCGGGCGCAGCAGCCGCGGGCTCGGCAGGCGTAGCCGGCGCTGTGCGGGCAGCGGCCGGTCGCGCCGCGGGAACGCCCTCGCGCTCGAGGCGGTCGAGGCGGGCAGCGAGCGCGGCGGCGTCACCGCTGGCCTCGGGCATCGCCGCCTTGGCGAGGGCGAGCTCGAGCGGCAGGCGGGTCTGCCCCCGGCGCATCTGCCCCTGGGCCTCGACGAGGAGGTCGACCGCGCGCAGGAGCTCACCGCGGCCGAGTCGGCCCGCCTGCACCCGCAGGCGCTCGAGGCGCTCGGGCGTGCCCTCGACGAGCGTGTCGTCGGGCGCGACCGACAGCAGGAAGAGCGCACGGAGGTGCTCGACGGCGTCGCGTGCGAACTGGCGCAGGTCGAAGCCCGCGTCGGCGACGCGGCCGACGAGGGCGCAGGCGCCGGCGACGTCGCCATCGGCGAGCTGACCGGCGAGCTCGGCGAGGAGCTCGTCGGGGATCTGCCCGAGGACGTCGGCCACACCGGCGGCGCTGACGTCGGGGCCGGTGAAGGCGATGACCTGGTCGAGCACCGAGAGGGTGTCGCGCACGCTGCCGTCGCCGGCGCGGACGATGAGCTCGACCGCGGCGGGGTCGACCCGGAGCTCCTCGCGCTCGGCGAGGTCGCGCACGTGCGCGGCGAGCAGCGCGGCGGGCACCCGCCGGAAGTCGAAGCGCTGGGTGCGCGAGAGGATCGTCTCGAGGACCTTGTGCGGCTCGGTGGTCGCGAAGACGAAGACGACGTGGCCGGGGGGCTCCTCGACGGTCTTGAGGAAGGCGTTCCAGCCCGCCGTCGAGAGCATGTGGCACTCGTCGACGATGTAGACCTTGCGGCGGGCCTGCGCCGGGGCGAAGGCGACGCGGTCGCGGAGGTCGCGCACGTCGTCGACGCCGCCGTGGCTCGCCGCGTCGATCTCGATGACGTCGACGTGGGAGCCGGCGGTGATCTGCCGGCAGTGCGAGCACGTGCCGCAGGGGGAGTCCGTCGGGGCCTGCTCGCAGTTCAGCGAGGTCGCGAGGATCCGCGCGGTCGAGGTCTTGCCGGTGCCACGTGGGCCGGTGAAGAGGTAGGCGTGGTGGAGCCGGTCCTCGCCCGCGGCCGTCGCGAGGGTCGTGGTGATGTGGTCCTGGCCGATGACCTCGGCGAAGGTGTGCGGCCGATACTTCCGGTAGAGGGAGATCGAGGCCACGCCGCTCCTCGCTGTCCAGTCGACGTCGCGCGCCGCGGCCACCGCCGGACGGACGAGCCGGTGCGGCTGCTCCGCGGCACCCGCCACGAGCCGCTTATGGCTGCTGCCTTCCGGCCCTGACCAGGTTCACGGAGTGGCGTCGCACGGGACCTCACCGGTCGCCCGCCCGGCGCTGGCCGCGGCGGGTGCGCCATCGTAGCGCATCCCCCTGGCGGCGCTCGCCGGCGCTCCCCACCCAGTCCGGTCCACGTCCGGTCCACGTCCGGGACCGCGTCGACCCGTCGGCACCGTCGCGGCACGGTGCCGCCGGCGCCAGGTGGGCGCCAGGGCCACGCGAGCGTGCGGGAATCCCGATGTCACACCGATCGTGCGTGCGCGGTGGCGCGTGCCGTAGGATGCCCGAGCCGAGGGTGCGCTGGCGTTGGAAGCAGTCACCGCGGGGGGTGCGTCCAGCGTCGGCGCCTCTCGTGCACCACCGGGGCCGGCCGTCCTCCGACGGGGCGCCCCGCTCCGGGGTTGGCGGCGCGCTCGACCGGGCCGGCGGCGGCAGGCGCGAGCGCCCTACACGAGGGCGGGAGCGGCCTCGGCCGCGGCGTCGTCACCATCGACGAGCGCCGGTGGGGCCTCGAGCGTCTCCGACATCCACTCGCCGGAGTCGGGCATCGCCACCATGACCTCCCGCGCGTCGGCAACGGGCGGCACGGCGACGTCGCCGTCGTGCCACAGGCGGCGGGCGCCGCCGTCCTCGCGGTGCAGCGAGGAGAGGTAGGCGATCGTGCGTCGCGACGCGCCGTCCTCCCAGGCCGCCGAGCCCGATCCGACCATCGCCCAGGCGAGGTCGGCGCTCCAGCCCTCCGCCCGGAGGCGCTCCCGCAGCCGTCCTGCGTCCTGGTGCTCGGTGTCGTGGTGCAACGTCGTCGTGCCTCCTTCTCGTCGGGGTTGACGCCCGCTCGCGGCGTCGCTCCCGACCTCGTTGACCGTGGTGTCGGCAGGCAGCGGCGTCGCGCAAGCGGCCGGACGACCATCAACGCGACGCCGTGGTCGAGCATTCCCCACATCGACGTCGCTCACGACCCCGCCCGACGCCCCCGACGCTCGCCGCGCCACCAGCCGCCGGCGAGCAGGGCGGCCACGACGAAGAGGCCGGTCGTGACCGCCCACGAGGCGTCGTAGCCGCCGGTGGCATCGACGAGGGCCCCGAACCCGACGGGCGCGGCGATGAAGCCCACGAAGAAGCCGGCCTGCACCGTCCCCGACGCGCGCCCGGTGCGCTCGGCGGGCACCCCGCGGATGACCGCGAGCATCGTCACGGCGTTCCACGCCGTCGCGCTCGCGCCGTAGAGGACCGTGCCGGCCCACAGCAGCGCGGGCCAGGCCGGTGCGACCCAGATGAGGGCCTGCGCGGCCGCGGAGAGCCCCGCGAGGAGGAAGAGGGCCGCGGCGACGCTCGCGACGCGCTCGGCGGCCCGACCCCAGGCGATGCGCGCGGCCACCCCCACCGCCGAGCCGAGCCCGAGCACGGCGCCCGCCTGGGCCGCCGGCAGGCCCACGTCCTCGACGGCGTAGAGGACGAGGAAGGCGCCGAACGCCGAGACCGCCGCGCCCATCGTGAGGGCGTAGGCGGTGAGCCAGCCCAGGCGCACCTCGGCTGGGGGTGGCAGCGAGGGCGGCCGCGCCGGCGCCCGCACCGCGGGGGCTCGCACGCTCGCCGCACGCGTCGCCGCCGCCCCGGCGACGACCAGCACGAGCGCGACGGCGACGAGCACCGCTCGCCAGCCGAACTGCACGGCCGCACCGGGGGCGAGCAGCCCGACCGCGGCGCTGCCGACGAAGACGCCGGACTGCTTGAGCCCGGTGAGCGTGCCCTGCCGTCCCGGCGGGACCCACCGGGCGATGAGGAGGTTGGTCACGGGGTTCATCACCGCGAGGCCGACCCCACCGAGGGCGACCGCGGCGAGGAGCCAGGGCAGCGCCGGTGCGGCGGCCATGCCCGCCGCGGAGGCCACGACGCCGCCGAAGAGCACGACGAGCATCGCCGGCGACCCGAGGCGGTCGACGAGCGGGCCCGCGACGGGGCTCAGCAGCGCCGCGGAGGCGAAGAGCGCGCTCGTGAGGCCCCCGACGGCGGCACGGGTGAGGTCGAGGTCCTCGGCGATGAACGGCGCGAGCGCGCCGACGAGGAACTGCACGAGTGCCCCCGCGGCCATCGCGGCGACGAGGGCCGCGGCGAAGGCGGCCTCGCGGCCGCGGCTCGGCGCGGCGGACCGGGTCCCGGCCGGGGAGGTCACGACCCCGTGGCGCTCAGCCGGGGTCGCCGCGGAAGGCCTGCGCGAGGCGCTGCCCGGCGGCCTCGAGATCGCTCCAGCGCTCCTCGGCGACGAGGCGCGGCAGCCGCAGGAGCAGAAGGTCATCGGAGAGCTCGGCCTCGAGCTCCTCGCTGGCCCAGTCGACGAGCTCGCGCGCGGCCGCGGACGGCACCGGCACCGGGGCGTCCTCGTGCGCGGCGACGATGCGGTACACGGCGTCGAGGTCCTCCACGCCGCTGGTCACCACCACGCCGTCGCCGGTGGGCGGGTCGACGCGGCGCTCGAAGCGCAGGGACGCGCCGGTGGGCGACACGCGCAGGAGCACGCCGGTCCGGTGCTCGGGCTCGTCGGCGTCGTCGATCGCCGCGGTGTCGATGACGAGGGCCTGCTCCGCGCCGATCGCGCGCTCGACGAGGCTGCGGCTGCCACGCTCGAGCAGCAGCGACGGGCCGGTGCGCTGCCCGGCCGTGCCCGCACCCTCGCCGTCGTGCGTCCCGCCGGCGCGCTGATCCCCCTCGCCGGGGCTGTCGCGGCGACGGCCGCCACGCCTCGCGCCGCCGTCGGGGGCCTTCGAGCGCGCACCCCCCTTGCCGCCGCTGCCCTCGGCGGCGCCGGAGCCCTGCCCCGCGGCGCGGTGACGCCGACGGTCGGCGACGACGAGGCGCACCTCGATCGCCGCGGCGGCGAGCCCGAAGGCGAGGAGGGTCTGGACGACCTGGCCGTCGGCGTCGCCGAGGAAGGCGAGGAGCGCCCCCACGAGCAGGACGGCAGCGCCAAGGCGAAACGGTCTCATGGTCGCGCAGCGTAGCGGACCCTGCCGGTCGGGGCTCAGCGGGCCGGCGGCGCGAAGTCGACGCCACTCACGAGCAGCACGTTGGCGAACGGGCGCACCTCACCGGTGCGCACGAGGGCGCGGGCGGACCGACAGCGGGCCTTGAGCTCCTCGTGGGGCACCCAGGCCACGCCGGCTGCGGGCAGGCGCGCCGCGAGCGCCTCGACGAGCCATGGCGCGTGCTCGCGGCTCTCGGTGGCGAGGAGGTAGCCCTCGACGCGCAGCTCGGAGAGCACGGCATCGAGCACCTCGAGCAGCGCGGGCTGCCCCGGCGCGAAGCCGAGGTCGACGCGCTCGACGGTCGCGGGCAGCGGAAGGCCGCTGTCGGCGAGGCCGAGGAGGTCGGTGTGCCCGGTCTCGGCGAGCACCCGGGAGAGCTGCGGGTGCAGGACGCCGCGGCCCTTCATAGCACCGGCGCGGCCACCGGCGCGACCGCGGCGACATCGCTGGCGCTGGGCAGCGAGGGCTGGGCGCCGCGCCGGGTCGTGGCGAGCCCCGCGGCGACATTGGCGTACGCCGCGGCCTCGAGGAGGGGGTCGCCGGCGAGGAGCCGGACGGTCAGCGCCGCGCAGAAGGCATCACCGGCGGCGGTGGCGTCGACGGCGTCGACGCGCATCGCCGGCAGGTGCGCGACGTCGTCGCCGTCGACGACGAGGCAGCCGTCAGCGCCGAGCGTGACGACGACCGCCGCGGGACCGGTGAGTCCGCGGACGAGCTCGGTCACCTCGCCGGTGGTGACCGGCTGCTCCTCGACGCCGGCGAGCACGGCGAGCTCCGTGCGGTTGGGCACGAGCACGTCGACGCGCTCGAGGACCGATGTGGGCAGGGTCGTCGCCGGTGCGGGGTTGCAGACGACGAGCCCGCGCGCCGCGCCGACCGCCGCCGCGACGGTCTCGAGGGGGACCTCGAGCTGGACGAGCAGGCCCGCGGCCCCGGTGACAAGTGCGCCGGCGGCGGCGACGTGGTCGGGTGAGAGCCGGGCGTTGGCGCCGGGGCTGACGACGATGGTGTTCTCCCCGTCCTCGCCGACGACGATGAGGGCGACCCCGCTCGGCACGCCCTCGACGGTCTCGAGCGCCTCGACGTCGACGCCGTCGGCGGCGATGGCGCGGCGCAGCGTGGCCCCGGGAGCGTCGTCGCCGACGCAGCCGACGAAGCTGGTGGGGGCGCCGAGGCGCGCCGCGGCGACCGCCTGGTTCGCGCCCTTGCCTCCGGGCACCTCGGCGCGGTCACCGCCGATGACCGTCTCGCCGAGCCGGGGATGGCGACCGACCCCGACGACGATGTCGAGGTTCGCGCTGCCGACGACGGCGAGCGCGCCGCTCACGCCGTCACCCGCGGGCGCCGGGGCCCGGTGAGAGGCGCTCATGGGGCCACCGCCGTCGAGGCGCGCACGACGAGCTCGGGGCGCAGCAGCTCGCAGCGCGGGGGTCCCTCAACGCCGGCGATGCGCTGCTCGAGGAGCTCGGAGGCCGTCGCGGCGAGGGCGTCGAGGGGCTGGCGCACCGTCGTGAGCGACGGCACGGCGAGCGTCGCGAAGCCCACGTCGTCGAAGCCGGTGACGACGATGTCGTCGGGGACGCGCACCCCGTGCTCGGCGAGGGCGGCGAGCGCGCCCAGGGCGATGAGGTCGTTGCCGCAGACCAGGGCCTGCGGCAGGGCGTCGTCGGCGATGAGGCCAGCGACGGCCTCGCGCCCCCACTCGACGGTGAACTCCCCGAGCAGCGGTGGCGCGCCGTCGGCGACGCGGCCCTCGGCCGCGGCGTCGGCGTAGGCCTCGCACCGCGCCCGTGCCGCGGAGTCGACCGGCGCGGCGCTGATGAGCCGCGTCGCCGGCGGGCCCCCGCAGACCTCGGCGAGGTGATCGACCACGAGCGCGATGCCGCGGCGCTGGTCGACGCTCGCGGTGTCGGCCTCGACGTCGGCGGCGGCGCGGTCGAGGAAGACCAGCGGCAGGCGCGCGGCGACCTCGGCGGCCGCGACGCCGCTCTCCTGCTCGCTCACCGGCGCGCAGAGGATGCCATCGACGCCGTGGTCGGCCAGGCGGGTGACGACCTGCCGCTCGAGGTCGAGGTCGTCCTCGGCGTCGGCGAGCAGGACCGTGCGGGCGGACTGCTGGAGGTGCCGCGAGACCGCCTGCATGAGACCTGAGAAGAAGGGGTTGCCGATCTGGGGGACGACGAGGCCGACGATGTCGGTGCGCTGGCGTCGCAGCCCGCGGGCGAGGAGGTTGGCCCGGTAGCCGAGCTCGTCGGCTGCGGTGCGCACCCGCGAGGCGAGCGTCGGGTCGACGCGCGTCGAGCCGTTGAGGACGCGCGACACCGTCGCGAGCGAGACGTCGGCACGCAGCGCGACGTCCCGCAGGGTCGGCGCCACTCCGGCCTCCTCTCCCTCGACTCCAGGCCCGCCGCCGCCCGCGGGCCACGGGAAGAAAACCTTTTCATCCCGGTACCGGGCCGCAGGCCGCAGCGCAATGCCGACCCACGGCACCGTCACCGCTGCGAGCGACATCGTGTGAGACCACGCCGACCACGGCAAATCCGACCTGCGTGGCGGCCGCACTCAGGCCGCGGGGCGCAGCGGGCACTCCGGATCGCTGGGCGGCCCGTAGGACTCCCCCGGCTCGGCGGTCTCGAGCAGGGCCTGCGCCGCATCCTCGAACGTCGTGACCGCGAGCACCTCGAGCCCGCTGTCGGGGGGCAGGAGCGCGACGGCCTCCTCGGCCTGGGAGGCCGGCGCGAGGAAGACGTCGGCGCCGCGCTCGGCAGCGGCGAGCGCCTTGAGGTCGATGCCGCCGACACGGCCGACCGCCCCCTGGCTCGTGAGCGTGCCCGTGCCCGCGACCCGTCGACCGGCCGCGAGGTCGACGGTGGGGTCGGACTGGTCGTAGACCGCGAGCGCGATCATGAGGCCGGCGCTCGGGCCACCGATGTCGCCGGAGGCCACATCGACGGGCACGGGCAGGTCGACGCGGGCGTTGAGCGTCTCGAGGCGCACGCCGAGGGCGACGCGCTCCTCGCCGTCGACGACGAGCTCGATGGGGGTGAGCGCGGCCTCCTGCTCAGTGCCACCCCGCGTGAAGCGCACGTCGACCTCGCGGGTGTCGTCGAGGACCGCCCGCAACTCGGCGTCGGTGGCGATCGCGGCGCCGTCGACGCCGACGATGACGTCGCCGCGCCGCAGCACCCCCTCGGCGGGGGCGCCCTCGAGGACGCCGGTCACGAGCGCACCGTCGCCGACGAGGCGCTCGGGGTCGGCGCCGAAGCCGGCGGCCCGCAGCCCGAGCGCCGCGGCGCTCTGCGCCGAGCGCGCGAAGACGCGGCGCTGACCGTCGAAGTGCTCGGCGTCGGGCACGTCGCGGCGCACGATGCGGTCCTCGGAGCGCAGCCGCTGGTCCGTCCGCAGCAACGCGATCGCCGCGGTCGCCGGCGTCGCCCGCGAGAGCCCGACCGAGGTGAGGAGGAAGTCGCCGTGCACGGGCACCGTGTCCTCGGCGTGGACGTCGACGCAGCCGCCGAGCGTGAGCAGCCGGCCGGGCGACTCGACGAAGTACGACAACGGGAGGAGCAGGACGACGGCGAGGAGCGCGGCGACCCCTGCCGCGACCGCCCAGGTGCGCCGGCGCCGCAGCCGCGCGGTCACCGCAGGAGGCCCCCGACGAGGCTCGGGGTGAGCAGCCCCACCGGCGCCCCGCCGCGGGTGACGATGAGCATCTGCCCGGGCGCGTCGAGCATGCGGTCGAGCGCCCGGTCGAGGGGGACCGCGACGTCGACGGCGACGTCGCCGGGACGGTGGGCGAACGCCGAGACCGGCAGCTCGCCGCTGCCCGCCGCGAGCGGTCCCTCGACGTCGCGCAGCCGGACCCCGCCGACGAGCGTCGCGCCACCCACGGGCCACAGCAGCGACGGGCGCTCGGCGAGACGCTCGGCCGCGAGGCGCAGCGGGAGGTCGGCCGGCAACGTCGGCGGCGGGGTGCCCATGACCTCGCTGAGGTCGTGGGCGGCGAGGGTCGCGCGCGCCGTGGCCCGGCGGTGGGCGTCGGTGGCGCTGCGCAGGAGGAAGAAGCCGATGAGCAGGCCCCACACGCCGTTGGCCGCGAGCAGCACGACGAGCCACCGCAGGGGGCCGTCGGTGGCGGGTACGGGGCCGCCGAGCAGGCCGTTGAGCCCGCCGAGCAGGAGCATGGCGGCGAAGGCCTGGCCGACGCGCGCCGCCCAGCGCGTGCCCCGGTGGGCGTCACCGGTCAGTCCCCAGAGCACGGCCCGGAGCAGCCGGCCGCCGTCGAGGGGGTAGGCGGGGATGACGTTGAAGACCGCGAGGAGGAGGTTGAGCCAGGCGGCGTAGCCGGTGACCGCGCCGTAGGGCGTCGTGCCCGGCGCGAGCGCGTGGGCGAGACCGAAGGCGGCGGCGAGCGCGAGGCTCACGAGGGGGCCGGCCCCGACGATGAGCGCCTCGTCGCGGGCGCGCTCGGCCTCGCGGTGCGACTCGGTGACCCCGCCGAGCAGGAAGAGCGTGATGCCCGCGACCCCGATGCCGCGATCGAGGCTCGCCACGGCGTGGCCGAGCTCGTGGGCGATGATGCTCGCGAAGAAGACCACGGCGAGCAGCGCGGCCGACAGCACGACGATCGCCGTGCCGTACGGGGCGAGCAGGACCGAGAAGCGCACCCAGAAGACCCAGAGCACGAGCCCGGCGATGAGCACCCACGAGACGTGCAGCCGGATCGGCACGCCCCGGTAGCGGAGGATCGTGAGGGCGCGAGGGAAGGCGTCTCCTCGCGCGTGTTCGGGAGCGTCGGTGGCGGCCATGGCCTCCCTGCGATCCTCTCGGTGCTCGCTATACTGCCGTGCGCGCTCACGCGCCGCTGGAGCCGTCGCCTAGTCTGGCCTATGGCGCGGTCTTGGAATGGCCGTGGGGTCTCTGACCCTCGAGAGTTCGAATCTCTCCGGCTCCGCTCCCTGTCCCCGAACCCCTGACGGCACGTCGTGACGGCACGTCGGCGAGGCGCCCGCAGCCTCGGCGGCTACCCGATCGCGGTGAGCGCGGGGTGGTCGGTCCCCCGCGCGAGCAGCGACCGCAGCGCGGTCCCGTCGGGCAGTGGACGACTCAGGAGGTAGCCGGCGGCGCGCGGGCACCCGAGGTCGCGCAGGGCGGCGAGCTCCCCGTCGGTCTCGACGCCCTCGGCGACGGCGTCGACGCCGAGGGCGTCGGCGAGCCCGAGCACCGAGGCCACGAGGGTCCGCAGCGTCGCGTCCTCGTCGAGGGCCCGGACGAAGCTGCGGTCGATCTTGAGCAGGTCGAAGGGCAGTCGGTGCAGCGCCGCGAACGACGAGTAGCCGGTCCCGAAGTCGTCGACGGCGACGCTGACCCCCGCGCCGCGCAGGGTGTGCAGGACGTCGACGGCGTCGGCGTCGGCGAGGACCTCCTCGGTGACCTCCACCCCGAGGGGCGCGCCGGGCTCGTCGGCGAGGGCGACGAGCCGCTCGGGGAGCATCCGGTCGGTGAGCTCATCGGCGGAGGCGTTGACCCAGAGCGTCGGCGTCGCCAACCACGGCACACCGGCCCAGGCGCGGCGCACCGCGGCGAGGCGGTCGAGCACGAGCCCGCCGAGCTCGCCGAGCAGGCCGAGCTCGGCGGCGGCGGGGAAGAACTCCCCGGGGCCGATGGAGCCGACGTCGGCGCCCCGCAGGCGCGCGAGGGCCTCGACGCCACGGACGCGGCCGGTGCGCAGATCGAAGTCGGGCTGGAGGACGACGTCGACGCGGCCCGCCGCGATCGCGCGGCGCAGCGACTCGTGGACGCCGCGGCGGCGCTCCTCGGCGGCGCGCAGCGTCTCGTCGAAGCGCACGACGCGTCGTCGGCCGTCGCGCTTGGCCTGGAACATCGCGCTGTCGGCGGCGACGAGCAGCGCGTCGGCGTCGACGGGGCCCGGGCCGGGCGTCGCCGAGGTGGCCACGCCCAGGCTCGCGCCGATCTCGAGGGAGCGCCCACCTGCCTCGAAGGGCTCGCAGAGGGCTGCGCGGATGCGCTCAGCGGTGCGGGTGGCCTGCGCGGGGCTCGTACCCGGCAGCATCGCCGCGAACTCGTCGCCGCCGAGACGGGCGAGCGCGGCGTCGTGGCCGGCGGCCGCGCGCAGCCGCCCGGCGACCTCGACGAGCAGGGCGTCGCCGGTGGCGTGGCCGTGGGTGTCGTTCACGTCCTTGAAGCCGTCGAGGTCGATGTAGAGCACGGCGAGGTCGCCGTCGTCGGCGAGGGCGTCGGCGACCTCGTCGGCGAGCCGCACGCGGTTGGCGAGGCCGGTGAGCGCGTCGTGCGTCGCGGCATGGGAGAGGCGCTCGTGCGCCGCGTGGGTCTCGGCCAGCGAGGCCGCGAGGTCGACGGCGGCGACGCGCAGCTCGAGCTCGGTGGCCGTCGTCGCGGCGAGGTCGGCGAGCAGGCGCTCGTCGTGGGTGGTCCACGACCGTGGCGCGTCGCTGAAGACGCAGAGGGCGCCGAGGGCGTGACCGCTTGACAGGACGAGCGGGATGCTGAGGTAGCCGACGACCCGCAGGCTGCGCGCCGCCGCGGTGTGGCGCACCCACGGGTGGCGCTGCGCCTCGGGGATCGACAGGGTCTCGCCGGTGACCATCGCGCGGGCGCAGAACGACTCGTCGAGCGGGACGGTGACCCCGTCCCCCGGCAGGCAGAGGTCGTGCATGGCCACGGTGGTCTGGACGTCCTCGACGATCGTGACCGAGGCGGCGTCGGCCTCGAGGACACCGGCGGCGAGCCGGCAGAGCCGCTCGAGCGGCGCGACGGGCGGGGCGGTGCGCAGCCCGAGTCGGCGCAGGTCCGCGAGCCGCTCGGGATCGAGCAGCGGCGAGAGGTCGGGCACGGGGTCGTCGTCGGTGGCCTCGGGCAGCGGGACATCGTCCCAGCCCTCGACGACGCGTAGCGAGGCGTTCGTCATACCGCTACGTTCGGCCAGTCACCGAGGGTCCTGAAGCCCCCACCCTCACCTGCGAAGCACCGCTCAGTCGAGGAGGCCGCCGTGGAGTTCGCGTTCGCCACCGCCACGAGGATCGTCTTCGGCGCCGGCAGCGTCGACACGCTCGCCGACGCCGCGCCCGATCTCGGCGCCCGGGCGCTGCTCGTCACGGGAGCGAGTCCCGAGCGCGCCGAGCCGGCCGCGCGCGCCCTCGAGGCCGCCGGCGTGCCCGCGACGCGCTATCCGGTCGCCGGCGAGCCGACGATCGACGTCGTCGAGGCGGGCCTCGCCGCCGCACGCGAGCACGGCGCCGACCTCGTCGTGGCGATGGGCGGCGGTAGCGCGATCGACACCGGCAAGGCGATCGCCGCCCTGGCCCCCGCTCCAGGGCCGGCGCTGCGCTACCTCGAGGTCATCGGCGAGGCCCGACCCCTCGAGGCCGCGCCCCTGCCGTTCGTCGCGGTGCCGACGACGGCGGGCACCGGCGCGGAGGTGACGAAGAACGCCGTCCTCGCCTCACCCGAGCACGGGGTGAAGGTGAGCCTGCGCGATGAGCGCATGCTGCCCGACCTCGCCGTCGTCGACCCCGAGCTCACCGCGGGCATGCCGCCTGCGGTCACGGCCTCGACCGGCCTCGACGCCCTCACGCAGGTCATCGAGCCGTTCGTGAGCCACCGGGCCAACCCGGTCACCGATGCGCTGTGCCGCGACGCGATCGCGCGGGGTGCGCGGGCCCTGCCGCGGGCGCACGCCGACGGTGCCGACGCCGAGGCGCGGCAGGACATGGCCCTCGTGAGCCTCTTCGGCGGGCTCGCCCTCGCCAACGCCGGCCTCGGCGCGGTGCACGGCTTCGCGGGGCCCCTCGGCGGGGCGATCGGCGCGCCGCACGGGGTGATCTGCGGGCGGCTCCTGCCCTTCGTCGTCGAGGCCAACGTCGCCGCGCTGTCGCGCCGCGACCCGGAGCATCCCGCGCTCGCGCGCTACGCCGAGGTCGCGAGGCTGCTCACCGGCGATCCCGGCGCCTCGGTCGATGACGGCGTCGTGTGGCTCGCCGAGCTCGGTCGCACCCTCGACGTGCCCGGCCTCGCGGCCTACGGCCTCGAGGAGGACGACACCGAGGCGCACGTCGCCGCGGCGAAGCGGGCGAGCTCGATGCGGGGCAACCCCGTCGAGCTCACCGACGCCGAGCTCGCCGAGCTCCTGCGCCGGGCGGCCTGAGCGGCGCGCCGCGTCGCACCCGCGGACGCGGGCGGTCACTGCCCGAGGAAGGCGACCCCCGCGATGAGCCCCACGACGAGGAAGAGCACGAGCGGGATGAGCACGAGCGCGAGCCCGACCCAGCCGAGGACGCGGCCCGCCGTGGCCATCGAGGGCTCGGGCCGGCCCATCGCCGCGGCGCGGTCGCGGGCGTTGCCGCCCATGACGACCGCGACGATCGACCCGATGAGCGGCAGGACCGTCACTCCGACGACGCCCCACACGAGCGCGCCAACGGTGCCGGGCGGGTCGCCCTGGGGTGGCGGTGGCGCTTGGGGGGCGCCTGTGGTGTCGTAGGCCATCGGTCCTCTGCTCCCCGTCGTCGGATCGTCGGCGCTGGTCCGCGCGCCCCACCATGCTCGCAGCCCTCACGGACCACCGCGAGGGGGCACCCGTGTCGGCGACGGGCTACCGTAGGAGCGCCCGCACGCCCGCACCGCGAGGTCGCCGATGCCCCGCGTCTCCCTCCGGGCCCTGGCCTGGACCACGCTCGTGAGCACGTTCGTGCTCAACCTCCAGGGAACGCTCCTGCGCGCGACCGGCTCGGGTGACGGCTGCGGCACCGACTGGCCCACCTGCCACGGCGAGGTCGTCCCGGTCGACCCCGAGCTCGCGACGCTCCTCGAGTTCGGCCACCGGCTGCTCACCGTCGCCGTCGGCCTCGTCGGCCTCGTCCTGCTCGTCGCGGCGGTCCGCCGGCGGCGTGAGCATCCCGGCGTCCTCGCCGCCGTCGTCGTCGCCGCGGTCTTCTTCGTCGCCCAGTCCCTCGTGGGCGCGTGGACGGTCGTGGCGGGCCTCACCGGGGAGAGCACCGACCCCCTGCGGGCCTTCGTCCTGCCGCTGCACCTCGTCAACAGCTTCTCGCAGCTCGGCGCGCTCACCCTCGCGGTGCTCTACGCCGGGCCACGGCCGCCGGGACGCTGGCGGGCGGCCGGACGGGGAGCGACCGCGCTCGTGCTCGCCGCGTCGACGGTGGCCTTCTACGCCCTCGTCTTCACCGGCGGCATCGCGGCGCTCGGCGACCTCTTCGCTCCCGTCGACAGCGTCGCCGAGGGCATCGCGCTCGACTTCTCCCCCGAGGCACCGCTCGTCGTGCGCGTGCGGGTGCTGCACCCCTTCCTCGGCGCGGTGCTCGGCGCCGGCCTGCTCGTGGCGGCCGCGACGGTCACCGGCCTGCGCCGCACCCCGGAGGTCACCCGCGCCGGGGCCCAGCTCGGCGCGGTCTACCTCGTCCAGCTCGGCGTCGGCACCTGGAACCTCCTCGCGCTCGCCCCCCTGCCGCTGAGCCTCGCCCACCAGGCCCTGGCGATGGTCGCCTTCGCGCTCTTCGTCCGCCTCGTCGCCGTCGCGCTCGGCGCAGGTCGCGGGGCCGGACCCGACGGCCCGGTCGACGCTGCCGAGGCCGAGGCCGACCCCGCTGCCCCGACTACGCGCTGAGGTCGAAGCGTCGCCGCCCGTCGTCCTCCTCCGGGGCGCCGGTCGTCGTGACCGAGGCGTCGTCCTGGCGCGACACGAGCTCGGCCTCGACGATGGCGAGCGCCTCGGGGTCGTCGATGGTGATCTGCGGCTTGCCGCCGAGGGTCGCGACGAGCGTGGCGCCGCAGCGCCGTGCCGTCTCGAGGTAGCGCTCGGGGTCGGCGCCGAGCTCGTCGAGCTCGACGAGGAGCAGGTCCCGGTTGGCCATCGCGTCCCACCTCGGCTCGCAGACTCGCTGGGGGAAGGGAAGCAGCGTCCCGCGTCGGGCGCGTAGTGTGCCAAGCGTCTGACGCTTGGCAACACCTTTCCGTGCGCGACGTGGGCTGCGTGTGCGCGACCGCACACCGCGGTGCGGCGATCACACGTGCCGCGAGGGCTCCCAGAGGTCGATGCCCCCGTCGACGGCGTGGACGTCGATCTCGGCGAGCTCGTCGTCGCTGAAGGGCGGGGCCTCGAGCGCGGCGAGCGTGCTCTCGAGCTGGGCGACGTCGCGTGCCCCGACGAGCGCGGAGGTCACGCGCGGGTCGCGCAGCACCCAGGACACGGCCATCTGCGCGAGGCTCTGCCCGCGCCGGTGCGCGATCGCGCCGAGGGCGCGCACGCGGGCGAGGTTGTCCTCGCTGAGCATCTCGGCGGTCAGCGAGCCGCCCTCGGCGGCCCGGGAGCCCTCGGGCACCCCGTCGAGGTACTTGTCGGTGAGCAGGCCCTGCCCCAGGGGGCTGAAGACGATGCTGCCGGCCCCGAGCTCGTCGAGGGTGTCGAGCAGCTCCTCCTCGATCCAGCGATTGAGCAGGGAGTAGGAAGGCTGGTGGATGAGCAGCGGCGTGCCGAGCTTGGCGAGCAGGCTCGCCGCCCGACGGGTGCGCCCGGGCCCGTAGGAGGACACCCCGACGTAGCGTGCCCTGCCGGAGCGCACCGCGGTGTCGAGGGCTCCCATCGTCTCCTCGAGCGGGGTGTCGGGGTCGGCGCGGTGGGAGTAGAAGACGTCGACGTGGTCGACGCCGAGCCGGGCGAGGCTCTGGTCGAGGCTCGCGAGGAGGTGCTTGCGCGAGCCACGGTCGCCGTAGGGACCCGGCCACATCCCGTAGCCGGCCTTCGTCGAGAGCACGAGCTCGTCACGGTGGCCGCGCAGGTCGGTGGCGAGCAGCCGCCCGACGAGCTCCTCGGCCGCCCCCGGCGGGGGCCCGTAGTTGTTCGCGAGGTCGAGGTGGGTGATCCCGGCGTCGATGGCGCGCAGCACGACCTCGCGCTGACCTTCGAAGGGCCGGTCGTGCCCGAAGTTCTGCCAGAGCCCGAGCGAGATCTCGGGCAGCTCGAGGCCGCTGCGACCACACCGGCGGTAGCGCATCGCGTCGTAGCGGCCAGGGTCGGGGCGGTAGCGCATCATGGCACTCCCCTACGGCGACGGCCACCGCCTCGCGGCGGCGACGCTGCGGGTCGTGCGCGCGACCCGCGGACGTGGTGGAGGGGGGATTCGAACCCACGAGGGGCGAGGCCCCTACCGCATTTCGAGTGCGGCGCACTAGGCCGGGCTATGCGACTCCACCGGGCTCCGGGAGGGTAGCAACGTCACCGTCGCCTCGCGACCGGGCGCGCTTGGCGCGGAAGAAGCGCCGCAACAGCGCGGCGGAGGCGTCCGAGCCGACCCCGCGCGTGACCTCGACGCGGTGGTTGAGCCGCTCGTCACGGCAGAGGTCGTAGAGCGAGTCGACCGCGCCGGCCTTGGGGTCCGCCGCCCCGTAGACGAGGGCGGGCAGGCGCGCGAGCACGATCGCCCCGGCGCACATCGCGCAGGGCTCGAGGGTGACGTAGAGCGTGCAGCCCTCGAGGCGCCACGACCCCAGCGCCGCCGCCGCCGCGCGGATCGCGACGACCTCGGCGTGAGCGGTCGGGTCGGCATCGACCTCGCGGCGGTTGCGCCCGGAGGCGAGCACCTGCCCGGCGGTGACGACGACCGCGCCGACGGGGACGTCGCCGGCGGCCTCGGCCGCGCGCGCCTCCTCGAGCGCGCGGTCCATCCACAGTCGATCGGTGAGCGTCACGCCGCTGCCCTCCTCGCGGTCGACCGTCCTCGGCGGCCCGTCGTTCGCAGCATCGCACCTCGTGGCGGCAGCCGCTGCGCCCGCGCGCAGCGGAGGCCGGGGTTCAGCGGAGCGCTGCAGCGGGGTAGACCTGCTCGCGGCGGAGGCGAGAGGACACGATGGACACGACCGCACTGCCGACGCCGCCACGCGAGCCCGCCGCAGCGGCCGCGTGGGTCGGCGCGCACCTCGGCGACTGCGTCGCCGACGAGCCTGCTCCGTCGCCGGCCTTCCGGGGCGGGCAGACCGCTGCCGACGCCGCGCTCGCGGCCTTCGACGTCGCCGGCTACGCCGCCGGACGCAACGAGGTCTGGCCCGAGCACCGCCGGGGGGCCTCGCGGCTGTCCCCCTACATCCGCCACGGGCTGCTCGATCTGCCACGCCTCTGGGCGGCCGTCGCCGACGGCCCGGCGGGGGACCGCGACAAGTTCCGCGACGAGCTCGGCTGGCAGGAGTACGCCCGCCACCTCTACGCCCGACTCGGCCCGGGCCTCGCCGCGCCGCTGCGCGGCGAGCCGGTGCGCGGCGGCAGGCAGGGGGCCGATCCGTGGGACCCCGAGATGGCCTGCATGGACCTCGCGACGTCGGAGCTGCGCCGCGACGGCTGGGTCGTCAACCAGGCGCGGATGTGGCTCGCCTCGCAGTGGTCGGTGCGCCACGGCCGGGACTGGAGGTCCGGGGAGGAGGCGTTCTTCCGCCACCTCCTCGACGGCTCGCGGGCGGCCAACCGCACCGGCTGGCAGTGGACCGTCGGCACCGGCAACGCCCGGCGCTACGGCTTCAGCCGGCGGCAGGTCGAGCGCCGGGCCCCGGGGCTGTGCGCGAGCTGTGCGCTCGCCGATGCCTGCCCGGTGGAGGACTGGCCCGACGCCGGGCGCGACGCCCCCTCGGTGGCCGAGCCCGACCCGCGTCTGCGCCGCGACCCCGACCCGCAGGCCACCGGGGGCCCGCACGCGCCGCGCATCGAAGGCGAGGCCGCGGTGGTGTGGCTCACCGCCGAGTCCCTCGGCGACGACGATCCGGCCCTGCGCGCCCACCCCGAGCTGCCGGCGGTCTTCGTCTTCGACGTGCCGCTGCTCGCGCGGCTGCAGCTGTCGGGCAAGCGCCTCGTCTTCCTCGCGGAGTGCCTCGCCGATCTCGCGACCCGGCGGGAGGGGGAGGTGCTCCGCGGTGCGCCGACCGCGGCGCTGGGTGGCCGGGCCCTCGCGACGACGTTCGCGCCGGTGCCGGGCTGGCGCCGGCGCGCCGCGGCCCTCGCACCCGTCGCGCTGCACCCCTGGCGCTGGCTCGTGCGACCCCACGGCGGCCCGGTGACCTCCTACACCGCGTGGGCCAAGCGCGCAGGGCTGCGGTGAGCAGGCCGACGCGCGGGCGGCCTGGCGGCCACCCGCGCGTCGGTCTGCCCGATCGTGTCGATCGTGGCGCTAGGCGTCGATGACGCCCTTGCCGATCTCGATCTTGCGCGGCTTGCGCTCCTCGGGGTGCGGGATCGTCAGCTCGAGCACGCCGTCGTCGAACGTCGCCTCGATCGCGTTGGGGTCGGTGCCCTCCGGCAGGCTGAAGCTGCGCTCGAAGCGGCCGTAGGCACGCTCCCGGCGGATCCAGGCGTCCTCGGCGACCTCATCGCCCACGGTGCGCTCACCGCAGATCGTGAGCATCCCGTCGTGGGCGGAGACGTCGACGTCCTCCTGCTTCATCCCCGGCAGCTCGACCCGCACGACGGTGCCGTCGTCGGTGCGGAAGGCGTCGATCGCCGGCAGGAGCGATCCGCTGCGGCCCATCCCGCTGGAGCGGGTGAAGGCCTCGTTCATGTCGCGCTGGAGCGAGGCGAGCTCGCCCCACGGGTCCCAACGAAGCAGGGCCATGGTCAACCTCCTTGGCTCGGTTCGCTCTAGATCTTACAACGATAGGCTCAACTTGTCGTAGTCGAGTGTTGCCATATCTGCAGCCGGTAAACGTGCGCCCCGAGCTTGGCCGGACGCGTGCCCGGCAGCGGGCGCTGAGGGAGGCCCACACGGCCCGAGCCGCACAGCCGAAGGCGGTCCCGTGTGGCCGTGTGCCACAGATGCTCACGTCCCTTCAGGAAGGGCTGCGCTGGTCGACGAGGTCAACGATGAGCGCCGAGCCAAGCGCGCGGCGCGTGGCAACGGTCTCGACTGGGGGGTTGCGGCATGTCGTCGTTGAAGGGTGCGTCGCTGACGAAGCAGTTGATGGGCGGCTTCGGTGTCGTCGCCGTCCTCATCGTGCTGCTCGGGCTGTTCCTGATCTCAAGGGTTGGCGTGACCAACGAGGGCACGAGGGTGCTCTACGAGGAGAACCTCACCACGGTGAGGGACGGCCTCGTGGCGCGGGGCATGGTCACGGAGATGGCCCTCAACATCCGCCGCATCCAGGGCGCCGTCGGTGACCAGCCGCAGCAGCAGACCTTCCAGGAGCACAACCGGGAGATGTTGGAGGCCTACGAGCAGCTCGTCGCCGATCTCACCGACCGGGCTGCCGATGCCGAGCAGGCAGCGCTCATGGAGGAGCTCGCGGAGGTCTTCAGCGTCCA